>NZ_JAUTYU010000008.1:0-215816 GCF_052112105.1 Pseudomonas sp. BP11-1-1 | reverse complement strand
GATGAACTGAAGCGCCTGACCTATCGAAACCTACTTAACTCATTGAAACTCAAGGAGTTTTCCGTTTCGACTGCGCCGGAAGTGGGGCGAATTATAGACACCTGGAATCTGCCGTCAACCGTTATTTCCTCTTTCTCCATTTTTCTGGCCGAAACGGTGCAAGCCCGTCTTATATATAGACTGCGTCGCGTGAAATGCGCACTATATTGCTCAAAAACCACTTCTCCAGCCTTCGCAATGGATGAAACCTTGTAATGACCCCACCAAATCGCAGCCTGGCATCCTCTTTATACCCGGTTGCCCTACTACTGATCGCCATGGCATCGATCCAGTCCGGCGCGTCACTCGCCAAGAGCATGTTCCCGGTAGTGGGTGCACAAGGCACCACGACGCTACGCCTCATTTTCGCCAGCATCATCATGCTGTTGTTGCTACGTCCATGGAGAGCCAAACTCACCGCCCAATCCTTGCGCACCGTAGTGATCTACGGAATGGCTCTGGGTGGAATGAATTTCCTCTTCTATATGTCACTGCGCACCGTTCCGCTGGGCATTGCCGTGGCACTGGAATTCACCGGCCCCCTGGCGGTCGCTATCTACGCGTCACGCCGGGCGATTGATTTTCTCTGGATTGCCCTGGCGGTGATTGGCTTGTTGCTGCTCATACCCTCCGGGGCCACCAGCACCGGCATCGACCTGATCGGTGCTGCCTATGCCCTGGGCGCCGGAGTTTGTTGGGCGCTGTACATCCTGTTTGGCCAGAAAGCTGGAGCGGACAATGGCGTGCAGACCGCAGCTTTGGGGGTCATGATCGCAGCACTGTTTGTAGCCCCTATTGGCATCGTTCACGCTGGGGCCACACTGCTGACACCAAGCCTGATTCCAATCGCCGTTGGTGTCGCCATCCTGTCCACTGCCCTGCCTTATACCTTGGAAATGATTGCCCTCACCCGCATTCCAGCCCGTACGTTCGGGACGCTGATGAGCGTAGAGCCCGCGATCGGTGCGTTGTCAGGACTGATATTCCTTCATGAATACCTTTCACTGTCCCAATGGGCTGCCATTACCTGCATTATTCTCGCTTCGATCGGCGCGACGTTGACCATGGGGGAGACCGCGAAGCCGGCCATCGCAGCAGATTGAGCAGCTTTTTACGTAGCTCTGGTATTTGCCGCGTATTTAGGCCATGTTTAGAGCCGTAACCTAATGGTCGGCATGGAATTTTTTCATACAAGGACGTCATGTACGCTTAAGACCAAAGCGAAAGCAGCCGTACGCAGGCAAAAGATCCGCGACGGCATAAGGACGGGAATGAAACGAATTCTGATACTGATCGCGGTACTTGCAATTGCAGGCTGCGCAGCGACATCGAAAACCGAAATCAAGCGTGGTAAAAAAGGCCTGCACATCAATTGTTCTGGCCTGACGTCATCCTGGGACCAGTGCGCCGCCACCGCCGCGAACTCATGCGCCCCAAAAAACTACAAGGTCATTGCCAAATCGGGTGATGCAGTCGAGGAGCCGGGAGATTACCCTTTCGGACTCAACCCAGCCGGCTACACCAGTCGCAGCATGATCGTGATCTGCAAATAGCGGCAGGTCAGTCAGATTGCCGCTCAGCCAGCCGACGGCTGATTTCCTCATGACTGGATTTGAGAACATCACGCTGGACTTCCGGCGTGACGAGCATGCGT
Source organism: Pseudomonas sp. BP11-1-1 (assembly GCF_052112105.1). Taxonomy (NCBI): domain Bacteria; kingdom Pseudomonadati; phylum Pseudomonadota; class Gammaproteobacteria; order Pseudomonadales; family Pseudomonadaceae; genus Pseudomonas; species Pseudomonas sp. BP11-1-1. The sequence goes on along the minus strand of NZ_JAUTYU010000008.1, from coordinate 214,123 downwards.
GCGACGACAAGCGCCCCAACGCATTGCGACAGGATCGCCCAGGCCAAGCTATCGCTGCCCAACACTTTTGCCCAGCCGTCATGCAAACGACATATCCACGTTTGCGCTGCCTCGCGTACCTGCACATCCGAACGCGCAATCTCAGCGCCCAATACCGGCAAGGCACACCCCGCCTCCGGATGCTCGACATGGCTCATGCTCAGGTATTGCTTGAGACAGCGTTCCAGCTTCGCTGAGTCCATGACCCCATTACCACTCAAGCGGTCCAGGCTATGAGCCAGCTCGCGCTCGACGATAGCCTGGAAAAGCTCGTCCTTGGACGAAAAGTGACTATAAAACGCCCCGCCGCTCAACCCGATCGCCTTCATCAGGCCATCAACCCCTACCGTCGAAAAACCTGACGTCTTGGCCGATACGGCACTACTGGCGAGCAGTTTCTCGCGGGTTTCCATCTTGTGATTGGCCGAATAGCGCATTGTCTTGCCTCTTGATCATCACCTTGACGCTGGCCGGATCTTAGCATAACGTCCGTTTAGTTAACGATCGTTTAGCAATGGAGCTAGCCATGAATAATAAGAAGGTCGTACTGGTTGTGGGTGCCGGCGACGCCACGGGTGGCGCGATCGCCAGGCGTTTCGCCCGGGAAGGTTTCGTGGCCTGCGTTACGCGTCGAAGTGCCGACAAGCTTGAGCCATTGGTCGACGATATAAGGGCCCAAGGCGGGGAAGCTCACGGTTTTGCCTGCGACGCCCGTAGGGAAGAAGATGTAATCGCGCTGATTGAGCAGATCGAGAATCAGATCGGTCCGATCGAAGCCTTTGTCTTTAACATTGGCGCGAATGTTCCCTGTAGCATCCTTGAGGAAACCGCACGCAAATATTTCAAGATCTGGGAAATGGCCTGCTTCTCAGGTTTTCTCAATGCCCGGGAAGTGGCCAAGCGGATGGCCACGCGTCGCCGCGGGACGATCCTGTTTACCGGGGCTACGGCGGGGTTGCGCGGAGCATCCGGATTCGCAGCATTTGCGGGGGCCAAACATGGCATTCGCGCGTTGGCCCAGAGCATGGCGCGCGAATTGGGCCCCATGAATATTCATGTCGCCCACGTGGTGGTGGATGGCGCCATCGACACAGACTTCATCCGCGACAACTTCCCGGAAAAATACGCAACCAAGGATGAGGATGGCATCCTCGACCCCGAACACATTGCCGAAAATTATTGGTACCTGCACGCCCAGCCCCGTGACGCCTGGACATTCGAGCTGGACCTGCGTCCCTGGAGCGAACGCTGGTAAGCCGCCTCCTACCAATAAGAGAGCAATGCTCATGAACAAATCAGTGGAATTTTTCTTCGATCTCGGCAGCCCGACTACCTATCTGGCCTATACCCAGTTGCCCACGCTTTGCGCACAAGCTGACAGTGCGCTGCTTTACCGTCCCATGTTGCTCGGTGGCGTCTTCAAGGCAACGGGTAATGCATCCCCTGTTACTGTGCCAGCCAAGGGCCCCTATCTATTTCAGGACTTGAATCGTTTCGCCAAGCGCTACGGTGTCGAGTTCAAGCTCAATCCTCACTTCCCAATCAATACACTGCTGCTGATGCGTGCCGTGACCGGCATGCAATTGCATCAACCTGACCGTTTCCAGTCTTTTATTGATTGCCTGTTCCAAGCGCTGTGGGTAAACGCGCGCAACCTCAACGATCCGGCAACCGTCGCGGCGGTCCTGAGCGAAGGTGGTTTCGACCCTGAATATGTACTTGCCCTGACGACCGACCAGTTGGTCAAGGAGCAGCTCAAAAGCACGACCGAAGAAGCCATTCGCCGGGGCGTGTTCGGCGCTCCGAGCATGTTTGTCGGCAATGAGCTGTTCTTCGGGCAGGATCGACTGGACTTCGTCCGTGAAGCCCTAGCTTGATCCTTCGCGTCAGATGGCCGCCGTTCGCGTGTTCAGCCATTGCAGCGCGTCGCCTTCCAGCAATGGGCTCAATCGACGCCGAACCTCGGCGTGGTAAGCGTTGAACCAGTCTTTTTCATCCTGGGTCAGCAGCGACGGCTCCAGGCAGCGAGTGTCGATCGGGCACAGCGTGAGCGTTTCGAATTCCAGGAACGCGCCAAACTCGCTGCTGCCCGCCTCGCGATTGATGACGAGGTTCTCGATGCGCACGCCCCAGCGACCTGGACGATAGGTGCCCGGCTCAATCGACGTGATCATCCCTGGCTGCATCGCGGTTTGTGGCGCAGCGGCGGCCTGATAGGCAATGACCTGAGGTCCTTCATGGACATTGAGGAAATAACCGACCCCATGACCCGTGCCATGGCCATAATCCACCTGCTCGGCCCAGATCGGCGCGCGGGCGATAGCATCCAGCAAAGGCGACAGAATGCCTTGGGGAAATCTGGCCCGGGACAAGGCAATCACGCCCTTGAGCACTCGGGTGCAATCACGCTTCTGCTCTGACGTCGGCGTTCCGACCGGCACCATGCGGGTGATGTCCGTGGTTCCACCGAGATACTGCCCACCCGAATCGATCAGCAGCAAGCCATCGCCTTCGATAACGGCGTGCGCCTCTTCCGTGGCGTGGTAATGAGGCATCGCGCCATTGGCATTGAATGCAGCGATGGTATTGAAGCTCAAGGAAACAAAATCCGGCCGACGCTTTCGGGCTGCGGTGAGGTGTTCATCAATGGTCAGCTCGGTGATACGTTCGCGCCCCCAGGCACTTTCCAGCCAGGCAAAAAACTCACAGAGCGCCGCCCCGTCCTGCTCCATGGCCTTACGGATATGTTCGGCATCCGCCAAGCTCTTGCGCGATTTTGCCAACGTCGTGGGATTGAGTCCTTCGATCAACTTCACACCGCTGCCAAGATTATCCAGCAAGCCGACCGTGACCCGCGCCGGATCGATCTGCAGGCTCATGCCATTGGGCACCTCGCGCAGCGCGGCGCCAGCCTCGCTGTAGTCCCGTAGCGTCACGCCATCCCGTTCGAGAACCGCGCGCAGCGGTGCGTCGACCTTGTTCAAGGCGACGAAAAGCGTTGCCTGTTGCTGGCTGATCAAGGCAAAGGAAACGAACACAGGATTGAAGGACACATCCGCGCCACGCAAGTTGAACAGCCAGGCAATGTCATCGAGGGTGGCGATGAAATGCCAATCGGCGCCACGTTCCTTGAGGGATTCGCGCAGCTTCGCGAGCTTCTCGACACGGCTGATCGTCGCTTGCGGTGGCAGGTGGGCGTAGACGGGTTGATCAGGCAGGCTTGGGCGATCACTCCAAATCTTCTGTAGCAGGTCGATGTCGGTACGCAGCCGCGCACCGCGAGACTCAAGCTTGCCGCTCAGCGTTCGAGCCGATGCGACGGCCATCACCGCACCGTCAACCGCAACCACGCTTCCCTCGGGCGTCTGTTCGCCGAGCCAATCCAGCGGGCCGGGCTGACCCGGAACAAGCTTGACCAGCTCGATACCACTGCCCTCCAGTTCCTTGGTGGCCTGCTCCCAATAACGGCTGTCAGCCCAAACCCCGGCAAAATCCGCAGTGACGATCAAGGTCCCAACCGAGCCATGGAAACCGGACAACCACTGGCGCCCTTGCCAGTAGCCCGGCAGGTACTCCGAGAGATGCGGGTCGGCCGAAGGCACCAGCAATGCGTGGATGCCCTCGTCGCTCATCAACTGGCGGATTCGAGCCAGGCGCTGCGGAACCTGTCCTGGGGTCAAAGGCTGGGTACTCATCATCACTCCTGCTAATCAATATTGTTGTTCGATGCCGAATAGGTTCGGCTCAGGTGGGTGTCGCCCAGAATGCTGGCGCAGCGGCACAGGCCGCCTTGATCAACCGCACCGCCTCGTCGATGTCTTGTTCATGGGTGTAACGTCCCAGGCTCAAGCGAATGGTGCGGCTCGCCGCCCGTTCGTCGTGCCCGAGGGCCAACAGTACGTGGGAGGGTGCGTTATTCGCCGAGTTGCAGGCCGATGTGGCGGAAAAAGCAATCGAAGCGCCCAGCGCGGCCGGATTGAACTCGCCTTCGTTGAAAGTCAGGCTCAGCGTATGCGCAATGCGCTGGGTGGCGCTGCCATTGATACACACGCCAGGCAATGCCAACAGCGGCTCAAGCAAACGATTGCGCAACCGGGCGATATGGGCAAGTTCCTCGTCAAACGACTGCGCCGCCAGCTCGAACGCCGCGCCCATGGCTGCAATCTGATGGGTCGCCAGGGTACCGGAACGCAACCCACCTTCATGGCCTCCGCCGTGGATCTGCGCCGACAGGCGCGGCCGCGCGCGGTCACCGACATAAAGTGCACCGATGCCCTTGGGGCCATAGATTTTGTGCGCGGAAAAAGACATCAGGTCCACCGGCCACCGGGTCAGGTCGATACTCACTTTCCCGGCACCCTGGGCCGCGTCCATATGGAAGAGCGCGCCGTGCTCGCGAACGATCTCACCGATGGCAACGGCGTCGTTGACGGTGCCCAACTCGTTGTTCACCAGCATCAGCGACACCAGGAACGTATCTTCGCGCAGCGCCTCGCGAACCGCTTGCGGGGTGATCAGGCCATCGGCATCCGGCGCCAGCCAAGTCACCGCGACACCGCCCTCCTCCAATTGCTTGACGGTATCGAGGACCGCCTTGTGCTCGATCAGGCTGGTCACCAGGTGCCCCTTGCGCACGCCGAGCGCCTGGGCCACGCCCTTGATTGCCAAGTTGTTGGATTCGGTAGCCCCGGACGTCCAGACAATCTGTCCGGCTTGAGCCCCAACGAGTTGGGCCACCTGCCGGCGCGCCTGCTCCACGGCACGTCGAGCCTCCTGGCCGAAGGCATGGGAGCTGGAGGCCGGGTTGCCAAAGTTACCGTCGAAACCCAGGCATTGGACCATGACCTGGATGACCCGCTCATCCACCGGCGTGGTGGCGGCATAATCAAAATACAAAGGACGCTTATTCATAAGAAAACTCGCAGAGCCTGTTCCGGGACCAGGGTGCCCTCGTTGGGTTCGAGACAAGCTTTACCTGATCAAGACCTTAAAGAAGTCGGACTTCATTTAAAAGTGCGTAGGAACGCTCCTGGAAACAGCGAGCTTAGCAGGCATCGCGTCGAAGCTCAGCCCTCAACTCATGCTTTCCATCAACAACGGATACAGCGATGCCACCAGCAGCAGTGCCATGCCCCAGTTGAACAGGCGTAGCCACCGACGATCGCGCAGAAGGTTGCGCAACAGGCTGCCGCAGACCACCCACAGGCTGACGCTTGGCAGGTTGATCAGGGCAAACACTGCCGCGATCACCACCACGTTGAAAAAGTAGCCTTGCAGGGGGGTATAGGTGCTGATGGCGCCGATGGCCATGATCCAGGCCTTTGGGTTGACCCATTGGAAGGCTGCCGCGCCCCAATAGCTGATCGGCTTGTTGTTGCCCGCTGCGCTGTCCGAGACAGGACCGGAATGCGCGATTTTCCATGCCAGGTACATCAGGTATGCCGCGCCAACGTAGCGCAACAAGGTGTAGAGCAGAGGATAGGTCTGGAACACCGCACCCAGCCCGAGGCCCACCGCCAGCACCAGGGAAAAGAATCCGCAGGTGATACCCAGCATATGCGGGATGGTACGGTTGAAACCGAAATTGACACCCGAGGCCAGCAACATCGTGTTGTTGGGGCCAGGTGTGATCGAGGTCACCAAGGCAAACAGGGCGAAGCCCAGCAGCAAATCAAGCGAGAGGGTCATGGCAGGTCAATCCGTCGGGCAGTCAGGTGATGACCCTACCCCACGCCCCGGCACACGCCCATGGACAGTTAGGCAAAACTTCGAGCGGTACAGTCCTTCAGCTTGGCCGGCCAGGCAATTGGACGGTCTGTTCGGCATTCATTTCGCCGCGCTCATCGAAGCCGACGTTCTTCTGCGATGGCCCGAGCAATTCGGCTTTCTTCGCGTGATATTCCTCGAACGAAAGCCCCCGGCGATTCAAGGCTTCGAGGGCCAGCTCGCGGGTTTCTTCCGCCGTATACGGACGCAGCTCCGGAGACGACGAGGCGCAACCGCTCAATACGGTGGCAGTCAACAGCAGCAAGACGGCAAGGATACGGTTCATGGCGGGTGTCCGATGTTCTGAAGTTGGGCGATGAACAAAGGCTACCCGCCGACGTGAAACGGCAGAAATCAACGCTTTTGATAGTGGGTATCGCCCTCTCGGATCCCCCGTTGCGCTGGGTTGACCCACGGGCAATGCAGCGCACCGTCCAGGCTGCGCTCGATGTTGCGCAGGACCTGAAAAGAGCCGAACGTCACCGCTTTGGCCCGATGCTTCTGGATCAGCCGCCAGAAATTTTCCTCGCCATTTTCAACGCTTCGAAACGCCGCTTCCCCTGCTTCGCGGGTTTGCCATTGCAAGCAGTTGAGGACCCGTCGCCCGTCCTCGCTGGCCTGGACACTGGCGCTGAGAAAGCCCGGGAAATCCCGCGCCAGGCGCTCGGTCTGTTCTGTCAGGGCGTCCACCAGCGCCTGCTGCCTTTGAGGCTCGATGTCGAATTCAATCAAATGCGTGAAGCTGATTGGCGGTTGCATTAAAGGTCCCCCGTTGAGGTAAGGCGAATCTTGCGATCCGAAGGCCAGCAGGGTAAAACCTCTAGTTAAGTCAAGGTCAAGCGGTGATTGGAATGACGACGCCCATCAACTTTCACAAGGAGCTCACCGTCGGCCAAGTCGCCGCTCGCAGTGGCGTGGCGGTCACGGCGCTGCACTTCTATGAAACCAAGGGGCTGATCAAAAGCACTCGCAACCAGGGCAATCAACGTCGCTACCCCCGAGAAGTCCTGCGGCGCGTGGCGCTGATCAAAGTCGCCCAGCGCCTGGGCATCCCCTTGGCGGAAATTGGCGAAGCGCTGAAAAATCTGCCGCAGAATCGCGCCCCGACAGCGGCCGACTGGAAGACCTTATCTGCGCAATGGAGCCGGAATCTGGATGAGCGCATCGATCAACTGATCGCCCTGCGCGACCGGCTCACCGGCTGTATCGGCTGCGGTTGCCTGTCGATGGAACATTGCCCCCTGCGCAATCAGGGCGACGTGCTTGGCAAGCGAGGACCGGGGGCGCATTTGTTGGACGAGCCGTGAGACGTTCGTCGGGGCGTGAGCCCTCCCATGGGCGGCGTTCTATAGTGGTGAGCGAAAATCGACGAAAGTCGTCCTCCCATAACAACAAGGAGAAATGGTCATGGGCGTCAAAGCCATTCCTGATGGTTATCACAGCATCACGCCTTATCTGGGCATCCGGAAAGCCGCCGAAGCCATCGATTTCTACAAGAAAGCCTTCAACGCAACCGAGGTCATGCGCCTGAGCATGCCCGACGGCGGCATCGGCCATGCCGAACTGCGGATCGGTGATTGCCCGATCATGCTTGGCACGCCTTGCGACCAAGGTCCGCTGAGCAATCCGGATCGATCGCCGTCGGTAGGCCTGCATTTATATGTCAACGACGTGGACAGCGCATTCGCCCAGGCGATCGAGGCCGGAGGCACGGTGATTTCCGAGGTCAAGGATCAGTTCTATGGTGATCGCTCGGGCACCCTGAAAGATCCTTACGGGCATTTGTGGTTCCTGGCAACGCGCAAGGAGAACCTGACTCAGGAGCAGATCGAGCAGCGAGCCAGGGAAATGTTCCAACAAGGCTGACGCGTTTAGAAGACAGCGTTAACCCTGGCGAGGGGGCTTGCTCCCTCGCCGCAAAAAATAAAGTCGCCCCCATCGCAAACGCGAAACATTTTCTTTCATCTTCCCCTTCAGGATTTCACTTGCTCGTTCGTCTTAATTAGATGCAGCAGGCCGCGTCGGCAAAAGCCACGGCCTGCTTTTCAGGGTTCTCAGTGTTACGAAGCCCGTGACACGGAACCTTTCATCGAATCAAGACGTTCAATCATGTCCAAGAAGTCCCGCTCCAAACTCTGGTTCCTCGTCCATAGCTGGTTGGCGCTGCCTATCTGGTTTTTCGTGCTGATCGTCTGCGTCACCGGCACCTTGGCCGTGGTCAGCCAGGAGATCGTCTGGCTGGTCAACCCCGAAATGCGCGCCAGCAAGCCCACCGATGACGCCCCGTTGCTCAGCTACGATCAGGTCATCGCCGCCATCAAGCAAGCCCAGCCGCTGACCCAGGTGCAAAGTATCGTGCGTCCGGATGAGTCGCATTTTGCCCTGGAAGCCAAGGTCACTTACCCCGACGGGCGGCCGGATACTGTCTATGTCAATCCGTACAGCGGCGTTATCCAGGGATCGGCCCCGGCGTTCAACTTCCGAGGCTTCACCCGCGCCCTGCATGGCTGGTGGCTGGTGCCGTTCACCAACGGCTACAGCTGGGGCTGGTACCTGGTGTCGTTACTCGGCCTGCCGATGCTGGCGTCGCTGGTGACAGGGCTTGTCGTCTACAAGCGTTTCTGGAAAGGTTTCCTGCGCCCGACCCTGCGCATCCGCCACGGCGCCCGTATTTTCTGGGGCGATTTCCATCGGCTCAGTGGCATCTGGTCGATCTGGTTCATCGCGGTGATTTCCGTGACCGGTACCTGGTTCCTGATCGAAGCCGCGCTGGCCGACAACGGCATTTCCATCTCCAGCGCCCCGGTCGTACCGGTCGTGGCCCGTGAAAGCGTTCCGTTGTCTGCCGATGGTGCTGCTCCAGCGCAATTGAACCTGGACCGTGCCATCGAGATTGCCCGGCAGCAAATTCCTGGGCTGGAAGCAAGTTTCGTCAGCCTGCCGGGCAATGCCTACAGCCATCTGGAGGTCGGCGGACGCGGCTGGTACCCATTGATGTTCCAGACCGCAACCATCAATCCCTACAACGGTGAGGTGGACGCCTCGCGGTTGTTGTCGGACCGTACGGCACTGGAGTTCGTCACCGAATCCATGCGGCCCTTGCACACCGGGGACTTTGGCGGGATCTGGATCAAGCTCATCTGGTTTTTCTTTGGCCTGATCCTGAGCATGATGGTCCTCAGCGGATTGCTGATCTGGACCAAACGCACGGCCCTGGCCACCGCCAACGCCGTCAAGCGCAGCCAGAAACCTGCCCGACCAGCTCGGATTGCGTCGTCGTTGCAGCCCCTTCACCGTGACTCACCGGAGGGCAGCCTGTGAACCCGTCCACCACAACCACATCACCTTCAAGCCTGGGCCGGTTCTGGCATAAATGGCGCTTCCATCTCAATGTGCTGTTGCTGCTGATCCCCTTGGGCTTCATGCCCAAGTACCTCTCGGAAGCGGCGTTGTTCCGGGGTGACGGCGGGCTCGGTGAGCGGGAAGTCGGCGAAATCCAGGTTGGACCGTGGAGCCTGCGACTGGCGGAGTTTCGCAACGAAGCGCCCCGTACCCAAGGTCCTGCCGGCCCCATGAAGCACTTCAATGCCGCTTTGTGCCAACGCTGCATCAGCCAGGTGAAAGCCACCTACCTGCGCATCGGCAAGCCTCGCAGCCTGCGGGCCGCCGGGGTGATTTTCTTCGGGTCGCCCTATCGCATGGGCGCCATGTTGCCGGTGCCAAAGAAGACTCAGCCAGACGCCGAGCTGTGGATCACCCTCGAAGGCTGGGATGGCTCGATGCATCAAGCCTCCATTCCCCTGGACCAGGCCTCCCCGGCCACCGTCGCCTGGCTTAAAACCCAAGGAGCCCGACCATGACCTTCCGCGCCCCCCTCAACAGCCTGGCGCTGCTGCTGTGCGCAGGCTTGAGCACCAGCGCACTGGCCCACAACCCCATGTGCGAATGCAAGGCCATCGACGCCGAACAGATCCAGTGCACCGGCGGCTTTTCCGACGGCAGCGGCGCTCCGGGGGTGACCTTGGATGTGATCGGCTACGACGAAACCATCCTGGTCCCCGGCAAGCTCGGCGCCGACTCGAAGCTGACTTTCAAGAAACCGAACGCTGAATTCTACGTACTCTTCGACGCCGGCCCCGGCCACGTGGTGGAGATCGACCAAGCCGACATCGAGGCCCCATGAGCGCTCCCACCACTCAAGTCATCCGCCCCGCGGGCGCCGGCCATGAAACCCTTTACGTCCTGCTGTTGTGCCTGATCATCGTCTTGGGCGCCGGTTCGGTGGTGGCCTGGCATGGCGAAACCCAGGAGGTCGCCCACCTGGAAAGCAACCAGTTGGACGCCCGCCGCGACCTCAGCGCCGCCGAGCAAGGTATTTATGCCGACCTGCGGGTGACGCTGGACGAAATCCGCATCCTGCGCGAAAGCGAGCAAGCCCTTCCCGTCCCGGAGGCGTTGGCCGATGAAGGCTTTGCCCCGTTCGCACAGGACGCCAGTTCGGTCAGTCGCGGCGGGCACGCCTGGCAACTGCTGGATGAACGTGCCTACTTCGGCGCGAGCAGCAACCGGTCCGTTGCGGGCTCCTTTCTGATGCGCATCAGCGAAAGATCCGACGCGCCCCCGGACATCTGGCTCAACCGCAGCCATCCTGCGACCGCGCCCACCGCATTGGACGAGGCTGCATTGTCCGCCGCTGGTTGGCAACAGATCGTCGCGCAGTTCGATGCCGGCGTAACCCGCCAGCACCGGCATTGACTCACGCCCTCATTCAAGAGAAGACCGCTTGCCCATGTCTATCGCCTCCCAACGCCGCCCCTTGCTGCGCCTGCTGTTGATCGGCCTGCTCGCCTGCCTGTTCACATCACAGGTGAACGCCGATACAGCCAAGCGCCTGCGCATCGGCATCACCTTGCACCCCTATTACAGCTACGTAGCCAATATCGTCGGCGACAAGGCCGAAGTGGTGCCGCTGATCCCGGCCGGTTTCAACCCCCACGCCTACGAGCCCAGGGCCGAAGACATCAAGCGCATCAGCGGCCTGGATGTGATCGTGCTCAACGGCGTCGGCCATGACGATTTCGCCGACCGCATGATCGCTGCCAGCGAAACGCCGAACGTGAAGGTCATCGAAGCCAACGAAAACGTGCCCTTGCTGGCCGCCACTGGCACCGCCGCCCGGGGCGCGGGCAAGGTCGTCAATCCCCACACCTTCCTGTCTATCAGCGCCTCCATTGCCCAGGTCAACAATATCGCCCGGGAGCTGGGCAAGCTCGACCCGGACAACGCCAAGACCTACACGCAAAACGCCCGCGCCTACGGCAAGCGCCTGCGGCAAATGCGCGCCGACGCCTTGGCCAAGCTGACCCAGGCACCGAATGCCGAGCTGCGAGTCGCCACGGTCCATGCCGCCTATGACTACCTGCTGCGCGAATTCGGCCTGGAAGTGACCGCCGTGGTCGAGCCGGCCCATGGCATCGAGCCGAGCCCCAGCCAGTTGAAAAAGACCATCGACCAACTGCGCGAGCTGGACGTGAAGGTGATTTTTTCGGAGATGGATTTCCCTTCAACCTACGTCGACACCATCCAGCGTGAGTCGGGCGTAAAGCTGTATCCGCTTTCACACATTTCCTACGGTGAATACAGCGCCGAGAAATACGAAAAAGAGATGACCGGCAACCTCGACACCGTGGTCCGCGCGATCCAGGAGTCCGGCGCATGACCGTACAGGAAACCCTTATCCAGCAACCGGCCGGTCCGTTGATCGAGTTCGCCGACATCAGCCTTGAGCTGGGGCGCACCACGATTCTCGACAACGTGGGCTTCCAGGTGCAACCCGGCAGCGTCCATGCCTTGGTCGGCCCCAATGGCGGCGGCAAGAGTTCGCTGATCAAGACCTTGCTCGGACAAATGCCGCACCAGGGACGCCTTAGCTTGCAATGGCCTGGTGAGCCCGGCGTCATCGGCTACGTTCCTCAGGCACTGGAATTCGATCGGGGCCTGCCCATGACGGTGGACGATTTCATGGCGGCGATGTGTCAGCGACGGCCAGCCTTTCTCGGCTTGAGCAAACATTACGCGGATGCCATCGGCCGGGCCCTGGAGCGGGTCGGCATGCACGACAAGCGCAAGCGACGCATGGGCGCGCTGTCTGGCGGCGAGCGCCAGCGGGTATTGCTCGCCCAAGGCCTGATTCCTTCACCACTACTGCTGGTGCTGGACGAACCGATGTCAGCCCTCGACGAGGCCGGCATCCAGGTGTTTGAACGGTTGCTGCAGGACTGGCGCCAGGCCGGGATCACCGTGCTGTGGATCGAACACGACCTGGAAGCCGTCGGACGCCTGGCCGACCGTGTCACCGGCCTGAATCGCCGGGTACTGTTCGACGGCCCGCCACGCCAGACCCTGACCCCGGAGCGACTGCTGACGCTGTTTTCCACCCATCCACGCACGAACGGGAGCGCAGCCTGATGAGCTATGAAGCCTTTCGCTTGATGGTCCAAGGCTGGGCCTCGTCCGGATATCTGCCCGAGGCGCTGGCCTATGGCTTTGTGGTCAACGCGTTGTTGGCCGGGCTGTTGATCGGCCCGGTGCTGGGCGGCCTCGGCACGCTGGTGGTGGTCAAGCGCTTCGCGTTTTTCTCCGAGGCGGTGGGCCATGCGGCGCTGACCGGCGTGGCCATCGGCATCCTGCTCGGCGAACCCTACACCGGGCCTTACGGCAGCCTGTTCGGCTACTGCCTGTTGTTCGGCATCCTGCTCAATTACCTGCGCAACCGCACCGGCCTCGCGCCCGACACGCTGATCGGCGTCTTCCTTTCCGTGTCCCTGGCCTTGGGCGCGAGCCTGCTGTTGATCCTGGCAGGCAAGATCAACGTGCACATCCTGGAGAACGTGCTGTTCGGCTCGGTGCTGACGGTGAACGGCAACGACCTGCTGGTACTCGCAGTGGTCGGCTCGTTGGTGATGGCGCTGGCGTTGCCGCTGTACAACCGCATCATGCTCGCCAGCTTCAATCCGCAACTGGCGGCGGTGCGCGGGGTGGCGGTCAAGACGCTGGACTACCTGTTCGTGGTCCTGGTGACGTTGATCACCGTGGCGGCGGTGAAAGTCATCGGCGCCATCCTGGTGGGGGCGTTGCTGGTGATTCCGGCGGCGGCGGCGCGCCTGCTCAGCCAATCGTTGAAAGGCTTTTTCTGGTGCTCGGTGCTGATCGCCACTGTCAGTACCTTGTGCGGGATCCTCGCGCCGATTGTGTTCGACCTGCCGATCCCGTCCGGTGCCGCGATCATTCTGGTAGCCGGCATCGCCTTCGCCCTGAGCGCCATCGCCCGTGGCGTCGTCCCCAGCCTCAAAGGGAATCTTGGATAAATGGTTTTTTCATTGCGACAACTGACCCTGGCCGTTGCGTTGTGCGGCGTGGCCGTCACTTCATCATTCGCTGCTGAAAAGGTCCGCCTGCTGGCGTCGTTGCCGGTCACCTACGGGTTGGGCGAGGCCTTGCTCAAGGGGACCGAGGTCAGCCTGGAGCGAGCGGCGCCCGCCAATCTGCCCGGCACCCGCCAGAGCGCCTATTTCAGTGGTCGTGGCGCGCCGGCCCTGGGCAAACTGGCCAGCGACGCCGACGCCGTGATCGGCCTGCGCTCGTTATGGCCGGACGACCCGCTGTATCCCATGGCTCGACGCAGCAATATCCGCATCGTCGAAGTCGACGCCGCGCGCCCGGTGGACGGTGCCCTGCCCGGCATCGCCGTGCAACCGGGCATGGCCGATGGGTTGGCGAGCCAGCCGTGGATGGCCAGCCATAACCTGGGGCGCATGGCCGACGTGATCGCCGCCGACCTGGTACGCCTGGCCCCGGCGGACAAAGCGAAAATCGACGCCAACCTGGCGGCCATCAAGCAGCGCCTGCTCAAACTCAGCGCCGACAGCGAAAAACGCCTCGCCGGCGCTGACAACCTGAGCGTGGTCAGCCTGAGCGAGCATTTCGGTTACTTGATCAGTGGATTGAATCTGGATGGCATCAGCACCGACGCCCGCCCTGACACCGAGTGGACGCCCGAGGCCCTCAAACAATTGACGACCATATTGAAAGACAACGACGTGGCGCTGGTGCTGCATCATAGCCAGCCCTCGGATGCGCTGAAGGCAGCCATCACCGAAGGCGGTAGCCAACTGCTGGTGTTGAGCACCGATGGCGCCGATCCGGTGGCGGAACTGGAAAGCAATGTAGGACTGGTGGTCACCGCACTGACGGCGGACTGACGGAAGAAATACGATCAACCTGTGTGCGAGCTTGCTCGCGATGAGGTCGGCACATTCAACATTGATGTGGACTGACACTCCGCTTTCGCGAGCAAGCTCGCTCCCACAGGTTTGATCGTGGATGTTCGAAGATTCTGTGTTCACCACAAATCCACTGTGGGAGCGGGCTTGCTCGCGAAAGGATCGGCACATTCAACATTGGCGTCGACTGATACACCGCCATCGCGAGCAGGCTCGCTCCCACAGGTTTTGTGTTACTCCTGAAGTATCGCGTTAGAACACATCCCCCGGCACCCGCACGAACCCTTCCATCAACACCCGCGCACTGCGGCTCATGATGGCTTTTTTCACGGTCCATTCTCCATTGACCTGGCTGGCCTCGGCGCCGACGCGCAGGGTGCCGGATGGGTGGCCGAAACGCACGGCGTTGCGCTCGATACCGCCGGCAGCCAGGTTTACCAGCGTGCCGGAGATCGCTGCGGCCGTGCCGATGGCCACCGCTGCGGTGCCCATCATGGCGTGGTGCAGCTTGCCCATGGACAACGCCCGCACCAGCAAATCGACGTCGCCAGCCGCCACGGCTTTTCCGCTGGACGAAACGTAATCCGCCGGCGGCGCGACAAACGCCACCTTCGGCGTGTGCTGGCGCTGCGCGGCTTCGTCCAGGTGCTTGATCAAGCCCATGCGCAAGGCACCGTGGGCGCGGATGGTTTCGAACATCGCCAACGCCTTGGGATCGCCATTGATCGCGCCCTGCAACTCGGCGCCGGTGTAACCCACATCACGAGCATTGATGAAAATCGTCGGGATCCCGGCGTTGATCAGCGTCGCCTTCAAAGTGCCGACACCAGGCACCTCCAAGTCATCCACCAGATTACCGGTAGGGAACATCGAGCCGCCACCGCCCTCCTCCTCGGCCGCCGGGTCCATGAATTCCAGCTGCACTTCAGCCGCCGGAAACGTCACGCCGTCGAGCTCGAAGTCACCGGTTTCCTGCACCGCGCCATCGGTGATGGGCACGTGGGCAATGATGGTCTTGCCGATGTTGGCCTGCCAGATCCGCACCACGGCCACGCCGTTCTGCGGAATACGGCTGGCATCCACCAGACCGCTGCTGATGGCAAACGACCCTACCGCCGCCGACAGGTTGCCGCAGTTGCCGCTCCAGTCCACGAACGGCTTGTCGATGGACACCTGGCCGAACAGGTAATCGACATCGTGGTCGGCGCGGGTGCTCTTGGACAGGATCACCGTCTTGCTGGTGCTGGACGTCGCGCCGCCCATGCCATCGATCTGCTTTTCGTACGGATCGGGACTGCCGATCACCCGGAGCAACAGGGCATCCCGGGCCGGGCCGGGGACGCGGGCGGCTTCGGGCAGGTCTTGCAGGCTGAAGAACACGCCTTTGCTGGTGCCGCCACGCATGTAGGTCGCGGGGATCTTGATTTGAGGCGAGTGAGCCATGTGCTCTAACTCCTTGAAAAATGGCGGCCAGAAAACCGGCTACCCAAGCGATTTAAACGGCGATCGCCGACTCGAGGAAGTCCTGGGCGAAGCGTTGCAGCACGCCCCCGGCTTCGTAGATCGACACTTCTTCAGCCGTATCGAGGCGGCAGGTCACCGGCACTTCGACGCGCTCGCCGTTCTTGCGGGTAATCACCAGGGTCAGTGTTGCCCGCGGGGTGCGCTCGCCGATCACGTCATAGATTTCGCTGCCGTCGATGCCCAGGGTCTTGCGATCGGTGCCGGGCTTGAACTCCAGCGGCAATACGCCCATGCCCACCAGGTTGGTGCGATGGATGCGCTCGAAGCCTTCGGCAGCGATCGCCTCGACACCGGCCAGGCGCACGCCCTTGGCCGCCCAGTCGCGGGACGAGCCCTGGCCGTAGTCGGCGCCGGCAATGATGATCAGCGGCTGCTTGCGCTCCATGTAGGTCTCGATGGCTTCCCACATGCGCATGACCTTGCCTTCCGGCTCGACCCGGGCCAGGGAGCCCTGCTTGACATTGCCGTTCTCGACGACCATTTCGTTGAACAGTTTCGGGTTGGCGAAGGTGGCGCGTTGAGCGGTCAGGTGATCGCCACGGTGGGTCGCGTAGGAGTTGAAGTCCTCCTCCGGCAGGCCCATTTTCGCCAGGTATTCCCCGGCGGCGCTGTCCAGCATGATGGCGTTGGACGGCGACAAGTGGTCGGTGGTGATGTTGTCCGGCAGCACCGCCAGCGGGCGCATGCCCTTGAGCGGTCGCGCACCGGCCAACGCACCTTCCCAATACGGCGGGCGACGGATGTAGGTGCTTTGCGGGCGCCAGTCGTACAGCGGCGTGACTCTCGGGCCGGTGTCTTCCTGGATGGCGAACATCGGGATGTACACCTGGCGAAACTGCTCCGGCTTCACCGACGCCTTGACCACGGCTTCGATTTCTTCGTCGCTCGGCCAGATGTCCTTGAGACGAATCTCGCGACCGTCCACCACGCCCAGCACATCCTTCTCGATGTCGAAGCGGATGGTCCCGGCGATGGCATAAGCGACCACCAGCGGCGGTGATGCCAGGAACGCCTGCTTGGCGTACGGATGGATGCGACCGTCGAAGTTGCGGTTGCCCGACAACACGGCGGTGGCGTACAGGTCGCGGTCAATGATCTCCTGTTGGATCACCGGGTCCAGCGCGCCGGACATGCCGTTACACGTGGTGCAGGCAAACGCGACAACGCCGAAGCCCAGCTTTTCGAGCTCGGACGTCAGGCCCGCTTCATCCAGGTACAGCGCCACGGTTTTCGAACCCGGCGCGAGGGACGACTTGACCCACGGCTTGCGGGTCAGGCCCAGGCGGTTGGCGTTGCGCGCCAGCAGGCCGGCGGCGATCACGTTGCGCGGGTTGCTGGTGTTGGTGCAACTGGTGATGGCGGCGATGATCACCGCGCCGTCGGGCATTTGCCCGGGCACATCATCCCACTGCCCGGAGATGCCTTTGGCGGCCAGATCCGACACCGCGACGCGGGCGTGGGGATTGCTCGGGCCAGCCATGTTGCGTACTACCGAGGACAGGTCAAAGGTCAGGCCACGCTCGTACTGCGCGCCCTTGAGGCTATCGGCCCACAGGCCCACGTGCTTGGCATAGGTTTCCACCAACTGCACCTGGGTGTCTTCGCGGCCGGTGAGCTTCAGGTAATCGATCGTCTGTTGATCGATGTGGAACATCGCCGCCGTGGCGCCGTATTCCGGGGCCATGTTGGAAATGGTCGCGCGGTCGCCCAAGGTCAGGGCACTGGCGCCTTCGCCGAAGAACTCCAGCCACGCCCCGACGACTTTTTGCTTGCGCAGGAACTCGGTCAGCGCCAGCACCATGTCGGTGGCGGTGATGCCCGGTTGCAGTTTGCCGGTCAGTTCGACGCCGACGATTTCCGGCAGGCGCATCCACGAGGCGCGGCCAAGCATGACGCTTTCGGCTTCCAGGCCACCGACACCAATGGCGATCACGCCCAGGGCGTCGACGTGAGGCGTGTGGCTGTCGGTACCCACGCAGGTGTCAGGAAAGGCAACGCCGTCCCGCTGCTGGATCACCGGCGACATTTTTTCCAGGTTGATCTGGTGCATGATCCCGTTGCCTGGCGGAATCACGTCAACGTTCTTGAAGGCTTTCTTGGTCCAGTTGATGAAGTGGAAGCGGTCTTCGTTGCGGCGGTCTTCGATGGCGCGGTTCTTGGCAAAGGCCTGGGGATCGAAACCGGCGCTTTCCACCGCCAGCGAGTGGTCGACGATCAGCTGGGTCGGCACCACCGGGTTGACCTGCGCCGGGTCGCCACCTTGCTGGGCGATGGCGTCGCGCAAACCGGCGAGGTCCACCAGGGCGGTCTGGCCGAGAATGTCGTGGCACACCACCCGCGCCGGGAACCATGGGAAATCCAGGTCGCGCTTGCGCTCGATCAGTTGCAGCAGCGATTCACGCAGCGTGGCCGGGTCGCAGCGGCGCACGAGGTTTTCCGCCAATACGCGAGAAGTGTACGGCAGGCCGTCATAGGCGCCGGGGCGGATGGCCTCCACTGCGCCACGAACGTCGAAGTAATCCAGCGAGGTGCCGGGCAGCGGTTTGCGAAATTCTGTGTTCATCGTCAGGACTCGGGTCACGGTGGTTTCAGAGGGTTGGCGCCGGACTTGAAGCACCTCCGACCACTGTGGGAGCGAGCTTGCTCGCGATAGCGGTGTATCTGTCGACATGGATGTTGAATGTCAGTACGCAATCGCGAGCAAGCTCGCTCCCACAGGGTTTCGGGGGTATCCAGTTCCGGCGGCTAGAACCCTCCAGCTCAGCGTCGTTCGATTGGCACGAACTTGCGCTGTTCGACGCCAGTGTATTCGGCGCTCGGTCGGATGATGCGGTTGTTGGCGCGTTGTTCGAACACGTGGGCGGCCCAGCCGGTCAGGCGCGAACAGACGAAGATCGGCGTGAACAACTTGGTCGGGATGCCCATGAAATGGTACGCCGAGGCATGGTAGAAATCGGCGTTAGGGAACAGTTTCTTCTGCTCCCACATGGTCTTGTCGATGGCTTCGGAGACCGGGAACAGCACCGTGTCGCCCACTTCGTCGGCGAGCTTTTTCGACCAGCCCTTGATCACCTCGTTGCGCGGATCGTTGTCCTTATAGATAGCGTGGCCGAAGCCCATGATCTTGTCCTTGCGCGCCAGCATGCCGAGGGTGCCTTCGATGGCGTCCTGCGGTGAACTGAAGCGCTCGATCATTTCCATCGCCGCTTCGTTGGCGCCGCCATGCAGCGGGCCGCGCAACGAGCCGATGGCGGCGGTGATGCAGGAGAACAGGTCAGACAAGGTAGAGGCGCAGACCCGCGCGGTGAAAGTCGAGGCGTTGAACTCGTGCTCGGCGTAGAGAATCAGCGAGACATTCATCACCTTGACGTGCAACTCGCTTGGTTTCTTGCCGTGCAACAGGTACAGGAAGTGGCCGCCGATGGAGACTTCGTCGGTCACGCATTCGATGCGCTGGCCTTCGTGGCTGAAGCGATACCAGTAGCACATGATCGCCGGGAACGCGGCCAGCAGGCGGTCGGTCTTGTCGTGCTGTTGGGAGAAATCCTGCTCGGGTTCCAGATTGCCCAGGAACGAGCAACCGGTGCGCATCACGTCCATCGGGTGGGCGTCGGCGGGAATGCGCTCCAGCACTTCTTTCAAGGCTTGGGGCAGGTCGCGCAACTGGCGCAACTTAGCGGTGTAGGCGTCCAACTGGGCCTGGGTTGGTAGCTCGCCGTACAGCAGCAGGTAGGCCACTTCTTCAAATTGTGCATCTGCCGCCAGGTCGCGAACGTCGTAGCCGCGATAGGTCAGGCCGGCGCCCGACTGGCCTACGGTGGACAATGCGGTTTGCCCGGCCACCTGGCCACGGAGCCCGGCGCCACTGAGTACTTTTGCTTCGGCCATGTTGCTGTCTCCATTTTCTTGAATTTGTAGGGAGTCGCGCCTTACTTCTTCGCCGCGAACAACGCATCGAGCTTCTGCTCGAAGGTGTGGTAGTCGATGCGATCGTAAAGCTCCATGCGGGTCTGCATGGTGTCGATGACGTTCTGTTGCGTGCCGTCGCGGCGGATCGCGGTGTAGACGTTTTCGGCTGCCTTGTTCATGGCCCGGAACGCCGACAGCGGGTACAGCACCAGGGACACGTCGGCACCGGCCAGTTGTTCGGTGGTGTACAGCGGGGTCGCGCCGAATTCGGTGATGTTGGCCAGGATCGGCGCCTTCACGCGGCTGGCGAACAGCTTGTACATCTCGAGCTCGGTGATGGCCTCGGGGAAAATCATGTCGGCACCGGCCTCGATACATGCGGCGGCGCGGTCAAGCGCCGATTCCAAACCTTCAACGGCCAGGGCATCGGTGCGCGCCATGATCACGAAACTGTCATCGGTGCGGGCATCGACGGCGGCCTTGATGCGGTCGACCATTTCCTGCTGCGAGACGATTTCCTTGTTCGGGCGGTGGCCGCAGCGCTTGGCGCCGACCTGATCCTCGATATGAATCGCCGCCGCGCCGAACTTGCTCATCGACTTGACCGTGCGCGCCACGTTGAACGCCGAGGAGCCGAAACCGGTGTCCACGTCCACCAGCAGCGGCAGGTCGCAGACATCGGTGATACGACGCACATCGGTCAACACGTCATCCAGGCCAGTGATGCCCAGGTCCGGCACGCCAAGAGAACCGGCCGCGACGCCGCCGCCGGAGAGGTAGATCGCCTTGAAACCGGCGCGCTTGGCCAGCAGCGCGTGGTTGGCGTTGATCGTGCCAACCACTTGCAGCGGATGCTCGCTGGCGACCGCATCGCGGAAACGCTGGCCTGGAGTGCTGTTGCTCATGACTCACCTCGTTCAGTGGCGGCGCTGTCCTGGAAATGACGCGCGATGTTGCGTTTGGAAGCGCCGATGTGCCGGCGCATCAATAATTCAGCCAGTTCGCCGTCACGGTCGGCGATGGCGTCGAGAATCCGGTGGTGCTCGGCAAAGGCCTGGCGCGGACGGTTGGGCGTGGTGGAAAACTGGATGCGGTACATGCGCACCAATTGGTATAGCTCGCCGCAAAGCATCTGCGTCAGGGTGCGATTGCCGCTGCCCTGGATGATCCGATAGTGAAAGTCGAAATCGCCTTCTTGCTGGTAATAGCCGACACCGGCCTGGAACGCCGCATCGCGTTCATGGGTTTCTAGGACATGGCGCAGTTCGTCGATTTCCTCGATGGTCATGCGCTCGGCCGCCAGACGGCAAGCCATGCCCTCCAGGGACTCACGGATCTCGTACAGTTCGAGCAATTCGGCGTGACTGAGCGAAACCACCCGAGCGCCGACGTGGGGCACGCGCACCAGCAGGCGCTGGCCTTCCAGGCGATGGATCGCCTCGCGCAACGGCCCGCGGCTGATGCCATAGGTACGTGCCAGCTCGGGTTCGGAGATCTTGCTGCCTGGAGCGATCTCGCCTTTGACGATGGCGGCCTGGATACGCCGGAAGACGTTCTCGGACAGCGTCTCCGAATCGTCTTGAGCCATCAGCGGTGTTTCGAGCTGATCGAGCATATTGTCGACACCTTGAAATTCAATATGGCAAAAACTAACCAACAACCCGCCATACGTCAAAAGAAAAATCAACATTGTCGACAATCGTCTAATAAGCGCTTGCGCCATAACCGGGCGAATGGCGCCGCTCAGCGTCCGGGCAACGGTGGCGTCAGAAAACCACCGTGCTAGAATGCCGCGCGATTTGCCGCTCTCCTTTTATAGGGAAGGCTGCCCAGGGAGCTTGTGCAGCAATGCCAGGGCCTGAACCGATAAACGGAACGCTGCGCACCAGGATCTATGACACTCAAGCCCTTTTCTGCCGTTCTGTATTTCATGTGCCTGCCGGGGCTTGCCGTGGCGGGCGAAAAAACCGTGTACGGCCTCAACGAATACGCCGCGCTGCAGGGCATCGACCTGGAAGTCGCCGCCAAGCTCGACACCGGCGCCAAGACCGCCTCCCTCAGCGCCCGCGACATCAAGCGCTTCAAGCGCAATGGCGAATCCTGGGTGCGTTTCTACCTGGCCATCGACGCCGCCCATTCGCACCCCATCGAACGCCCGCTGGCCCGTGTCAGCAAGATCAAGCGCCGCGCCGGTGACTACGATCCGGAAGAAGGCAAGAAATACACGGCCCGGCCGGTCATCGAACTGGACATCTGCATGGGCTCTGCCCTGCGCAGCATCGAAGTGAACCTGACCGACCGCAGCGCCTTCCAATACCCGTTGCTGATCGGCTCCGAAGCGCTCAAGCGTTTCGATGCGCTGGTCGACCCCAGTCTCAAATACGCTGCCGGCAAACCCGCCTGCGCCAATGCCGCTCATACCGCAGAGTAATTCCAATGCGCTCCCTTACCCTCCATCTGAAAATGCTGATCGCCATCCTGGTGGTGCTGGGCCTGTCGGTAACGGCCTATCAGATTTTCGTGCTCGGCATCCCGGTCACCGAAGACGCCACCGACGATTTGTGGAACATCGACGCCAAGGTCGAGTTCGTGCCCAACGCCAAGGATCCGGTGAAGATCCAGATGTTCGTGCCGCCGTTGAGCCGCGACTATGTGAGCCTCAACGAGAGTTTCATTTCCAACAACTACGGCGTGGCGGTGAACCGGGTCGACGGCAATCGCAAGGTGACGTGGTCGGCCCGTCGCGCCAAGGGCAACCAGACCCTTTATTACCGCCTGGTACTGACCAAGCGCTACAGCGCCGAGAAAACCAAGGTCAAGGGCCCGACGTTCCGCGACAGCATCGCCGTCGAAGGCCCCGAGAAACTGGCCGCCGAAGCCCTGCTCGCGCCGATCCGCCAACACTCGGCCGATGTCGAGACGTTCATCAGCGAAGCGATCAAGCGGGTCAACAATCTCAACGACGACAACGTCAAGCTGTTGCTGGCCGGTGATCCGTCTTCAAGCAACAAGGCGCGGATCGTCGAGCTCGTGCTGTCCATCGCCCACGTGCCGGTGGAAAAAGTCCACACCATCCGCCTGGTCGCCGACCAGCCGCAGATGCCCGAGCTGTGGCTGCGCAGTTTCAACGGCACCGACTGGCTGTATTTCAACCCGGACACCGGCGAGCAGGGCCTGCCCACCGACCGCCTGTTGTGGTGGACCGGCGATGAAAACCTGATCACCGTCGATGGCGGCAAGAAAGCCACCGTCACCTTCAGCATGAACAACAGCGAAATGAACGCCATTCGCCTGGCCAAGCTGACGGACGAGAACACCGACGCCAATTTCCTCGAATACTCGCTCTACGGCCTGCCGCTGCAAACCCAGCAGACCTTCATGATCATGGTGATGATCCCGATCGGCGTGCTGGTGATCCTGGTGCTGCGCAACCTGATCGGGCTGCAGACCCTCGGTACGTTCACCCCGGTACTGATCGCCCTGGCCTTCCGCGAGACGCAACTGGGCTTCGGCATCATCCTGTTCACGGTCATTACCGCGCTGGGCCTGTCGCTGCGTTCCTACCTGGAACACCTCAAGCTGCAGATGCTGCCGAGGCTCTCGGTGGTGCTGACCTTCGTGGTAGTGCTGATTGCCGCCATCAGCCTGTTCAGCCACAAGCTCGGCCTGGAGCGCGGCTTGTCGGTGGCGCTGTTCCCGATGGTGATCCTGACCATGACCATCGAACGCCTGTCCATCACCTGGGAAGAACGTGGCGGTGGCCATGCGATGAAAGTCGCCATCGGCACTTTGTTCGCCGCGTCCCTGGCGCACCTGATCATGAGCGTGCCGGAGCTGGTGTACTTCGTGTTCACTTTCCCGGCGATCCTGCTGATCCTGGTGGGCTTCATGCTGGCCATGGGTCGTTATCGCGGCTACCGCCTGACCGAGCTGGTTCGGTTCAAGGCCTTCCTCAAGGCTGACTCCTGATGTTCGGCTTCTGGAAGACGTGGAAGGCCCTCGAGGCCCGGGGCATCATGGGCATCAACCGGCGTAACGCCGACTACGTGCTCAAGTACAACAAGCGCAGCCTGTACCCCATCGTCGATGACAAGATCATCACCAAGGAACGGGCCATCGCCGCCGGCATCCATGTGCCGGAACTGTACGGGGTGATCTCCACCGAGAAGGAAATCGACAAGCTCGACGAGATCATCGGCGGGCGTACCGACTTCGTGATCAAGCCGGCCCAGGGTGCCGGCGGCGACGGCATCATTGTCATCGCCGACCGCTTCGAAGGCTGCTATCGGACGGTGTCGGGCAAGATCATCAGCCACGAGGAAATCGAGCACCACGTCTCCAGCATCCTCACCGGCCTGTATTCCTTGGGCGGGCACCGTGACCGGGCGCTGATCGAGTACCGCGTGACGCCGGACCAGATCTTCAAGAGCATCAGCTACGAAGGCGTGCCGGACATCCGCATCATCGTGCTGATGGGTTATCCGGTGATGGCCATGCTGCGCTTGCCAACCCGTCAGTCTGGCGGCAAGGCCAACCTGCACCAGGGCGCCATCGGCGTGGGCGTCGACCTTGCCACGGGCCTGACCCTGCGCGGCACCTGGCTGAACAACATCATCACCAAGCACCCCGACACCACCAATGCGGTGGACGGTGTGCAACTGCCCTATTGGGACGGTTTCATGAAACTGGCCGCCGGTTGCTATGAACTGTGCGGGCTGGGCTACATCGGCGTCGACATGGTGCTGGACCAGGAAAAGGGTCCGTTGATCCTGGAACTGAACGCCCGCCCGGGGCTGAACATCCAGATCGCCAACGACTGCGGCCTGACCTTGCGTACCCACGCGGTGGAAGCCCACCTGGAAGAGCTCAAGGCCCGCGGCGTGACCGAAACCGTGGAAGAGCGCGTGGCGTTTGCCCAGGAACTGTTTGGGCATATTCCGCCGGTTGAGGGGTGAGGCCGTCAACTTGAATATGACGAACCTTGTGGCGAGGGGATTTATCCCCGCTGGGTTGCGAAGCAACCCTAAAACTTACCAACCTCGGTATACCAGGCTGACTGCATCTGCCTGTTTGGGGGTTGCTGCGCAACCCAGCGGGGATAAATCCCCTCGCCACAGTTAAAGCTTCGCCACAAGTAGCTTCGATAACCACAGACGTGCTCATCTCCGACATCCCCCTAGGAGCAAATCCTACAGGGGATTACAATCGCTCCCCCGCCTGAACGGCTGACCCACCCCGCCCATGCCAACCTGCTCCGTACACCCATTGCCCTACCGCGCCAACCCCGCCGAGTATTTCGCGGCGATCCGCCATGCCCCCGGCAGCGTCCTGCTCGACAGTGGCCGACCGAGCGCCGAACGCGGACGCTACGACCTGCTCAGCGCCTGGCCATTGGAACAACTGGCGGTACGGCCTGACGAAACTGGCAGCGAGTTCCTGCAACGTCTTCGGATGCATCTGACGCAACTGGGCCACGCGGAACTGCCGACGGCGGCGCAATTGCCCTTCGCCGGCGGCTTGATCGGCTACTTGAGCTACGATTTCAGCCGACACCTCGAAGCCCTGCCCTCACAGGCGCAAGATGACCTGCAGTTGCCCGACGCGCGTTTCGGCCTGTACGACTGGGCGCTGATCTCCGATCACCAGGCCGGCACCAGCCAGTTGGTCTTCCATCCCCATTGCGGCGAGAGTGAACGCCAACGACTGATCGAGCTGTTCAGCCGGCCATCCGCAGCGCCTGCCACCGCATTCAGTCTTGCAGGCCCGATGGCACCCGACCTTAGCGCCGACGCCTATCGACAGGCATTCGAACGCATCCAGGCGTATATCCAGGCCGGCGATTGTTACCAGGTCAACTTTGCCCAGCGCTTCCGCGCCCAATGCCACGGCGATGCCTGGACCGCTTATCAGGCGTTGCGGACGGCGTGTCCGACGCCGTTCTCAAGCTTCCAAAGCCTGCCGGAAGGCGGTGCGGTGTTGAGCCTGTCGCCGGAGCGCTTCGTCAAGGTCAGCGAAGGCCACGTCGAAACCCGTCCGATCAAGGGCACCCGGCCCCGTGGCACAAAGCCCGACGAAGACGCCGCCCACGCCGCCGAGCTGCTGGCCAGCCCCAAGGACCGGGCGGAGAACCTGATGATCGTCGACCTGCTGCGCAACGACCTGGGCCGCACGTGCCGTGTCGGCTCGGTGCGGGTGCCGGAGCTGTTCAGCCTTGAAAGCTACCCGAACGTGCACCACCTGGTCAGCAGCGTGACCGGCGAGCTGGCGGAGGGCAAAGATGCCTTGGACCTGATTGCCGGCAGCTTCCCCGGCGGCTCGATCACCGGCGCGCCGAAAATCCGCGCCATGCAAATCATCGACGAACTCGAACCGACCCGACGCGGGCTATATTGCGGCTCGTTGTTGTACCTGGACGTGCGCGGGGAAATGGACAGCTCAATCGCCATCCGCAGTTTGCTGGTCAAGGACGGGCAAGTGTGCTGCTGGGGCGGCGGGGGGATTGTCGCGGATTCGGATTGGGAGGCGGAGTATCAGGAATCGATGACCAAGGTTCGGGTGTTGCTCGAAACCTTGCAGAATCTCTGAACAATCCCCTCGGCCTGACACACAACCCTGTGGGAGCGAGCTTGCTCGCGATTGCGTTGGGTCAGTTGCCCTTGAGCCGACTGATCCAGCGCTATCGCGAGCAAGCTCGCTCCCACAGGTTGTGTGTTTACAGGCTCAGGGAGCGGTTCGAGGCCTTGATGAATTCCTGCTTCAACTCGGTAAAGGTATGCACTGCCGGGAATTGCGGGAATTCGCGGATCACGTTTTCAGGCGCATGGAACAGGATCCCGGCGTCGGCTTCACCCAGCATCGTGGTGTCATTGTAGGAATCCCCCGCCGCAATCACCCGGTAATACAGGCTCTTGAAGGCCAGGACCGACTGGCGCTTCGGATCTTTCTGACGCAACTGGTAGCCGGTCACTCGCCCGCCGTCATCGGTGATCAAACGATGGCAAAGCAATGTCGGGAAACCCAACTGGCGCATCAATGGCTGGGAAAATTCGTAGAACGTGTCGGACAGAATCACCACCTGGAACCGCTCGCGCAGCCAGTCGACGAATTCGATGGCGCCGTCCAGCGGCTTGAGGGTGGCGATGACTTCCTGGATGTCGGAGAGCTTTAGCCCGTGTTCATCAAGGATGCGCAACCGTTGCTTCATCAGCACGTCGTAGTCGGGGATGTCCCGAGTGGTTGCCCTGAGGGATTCAATCCCGGTTTTTTCAGCGAAGGCGATCCAGATCTCCGGGACCAGCACACCTTCCAGGTCGAGACAGGCAATTTCCACAAGACACTCCCATTTTTTCTGATGTTTATCGGTTGAGCGAACAAAAGGCCTGCCGACTCTAGCCATTCGTCGAAGCCCGCGCAACGCACAGGAACGCGCCAGTCCCGGCAGCTTTTGTTACCATCAGCCCCCTATAGAGCGCCCAGCGCCACCGACCTGTAGGAAACCGCCCTGATGAGCCCATCGTTCGACGTCGTGGAATTCGCCACGACCTATGCCAACAAGTCCCCGCAGGACATCCTCAAGCTGGCCTTCGCCGAGTTCGGCGACGAGCTGTGGATATCGTTCAGTGGCGCCGAAGACGTGGTGCTGGTGGACATGGCCTGGAAACTGAACAAGAACGTCAAGGTATTCAGCCTCGACACCGGTCGCCTGCACCCGGAAACCTATCGTTTTATCGATCAGGTGCGCGAGCACTACAAGATCGACATCGAGCTGATCTCGCCCGACCATACGAAACTGGACCCTTTCGTGAAGGAAAAAGGCTTGTTCAGCTTCTACAAGGACGGTCATGGCGAATGCTGTGGCATCCGCAAGATCGAGCCGTTGCGACGCAAGCTGACCGACGTTCGCGCCTGGGCCACCGGCCAGCGCCGCGACCAGAGCCCTGGCACCCGCAGCCAGGTGGCGGTACTGGAAATCGACACCGCGTTTTCCACCCCGGAGCGCACGCTGTACAAATTCAACCCGTTGTCGCAGATGACCAGCGAAGAAGTCTGGGGTTATATCCGCATGCTTGAGCTGCCTTATAACAGCCTGCACGAGCGCGGCTTCATCAGCATCGGCTGCGAGCCCTGCACCCGCCCGGTGTTGCCGAACCAGCACGAGCGCGAAGGTCGTTGGTGGTGGGAAGAAGCTACGCAGAAGGAATGCGGGCTGCATGCCGGGAATATCATCGCCAAGTCCAAGACCGTCTAAAGGCCCATCGAACCCTGTACACAAAAAATGTCATCCCCAGGTGGCATTTTTGTGTGCGTTTTAGATATGCCTGCCCCTAAAAGTTACACATCCCCTCCCACCTAACCGTCCCCCCTTCCACTGGCGTCCGCCGGACAAATAAATACCTGTTTAATCGGTCAATTGGCGAGGACCCAAACGGTGCGTATTTCTACAGCAACGGCGTCAACCTGCGTGCGGTGGCTGCATTCATTCCGGCGGCGCTGATTGCGATTATCCTGGCGCTGGTGCCCGGTTTCGACAGCGTTTCACCGTTTTCCTGGCTGATTGGCGCTTCGATTGCAGGGCTGTTGTACCTGATCATTGCCAAGCGCGAGGCTTATTACGAGGACGTCAGCGGCGAGTCCATCGCTGTGGATAACGTCAGCCATTAACCCAGGGAACGCGGCCCGGCCGGTGCGGGTCGCCTGGTATTTCATTTAAAAAAGGACAGCTCATGCGAATTCTAGTGGTCAACGTCAACACGACCGAGTCCATCACCCAGGCCATCGCCCGACAAGCCCAAGCAGTGGCCGCGCCGGGTACCGAGATCATCGGGCTCACGCCGCATTTCGGTGCCGATTCCATCGAAGGCAATTTTGAAAGCTACCTGGCGGCCATTGCGGTCATGGACCGGGTGATGTCCTACGACCAGCCGTTCGACGCGGTGATCCAGGCCGGCTATGGCGAACATGGCCGTGAAGGCCTGCAGGAACTGCTGGATGTGCCGGTGGTGGACATCACCGATGCTGGTGCCAGCACCGCGATGTTCCTGGGCCATGCCTACTCGGTGGTGACGACGCTGGACCGCACCGTGCCGCTGATCGAAGACCGGCTCAAGCTGTCCGGCCTGTTCGACCGCTGCGCCTCGGTGCGGGCCAGCGGCCTGGCGGTATTGGAGTTGGAGCAAGACCCGCAACGGGCCGTCGAAGCCATCGTGCAGCAAGCCGAACTGGCGGTCAGCCAGGACAAGGCCGAAGTGATCTGCCTGGGCTGCGGCGGCATGGCCGGGCTCGATGTGCAGATCCGCCAGCGCACCGGCGTGCCGGTGGTCGATGGGGTGACGGCGGCGGTGACGATTGCCGAATCGCTGGTGCGGCTGGGGCTGTCAACGTCCAAGGTGCGGACTTATGCGACGCCTCGGCCGAAAAACATCGTTGGCTGGCCGGGGCGGTTTGGGCGGTGAGTTTGCAGCTTTAGACCGTGGCGCGCCGAATCGCGAGCAAGCTCGCTCCCACATGGATTTCCAGCGTCCACACAAAGTGTGTTTATTGCAAAATCCTGTGGGAGCGAGCTTGCTCGCGATTGGAGCCAACTCAATCCAGCGCCCAACTCAAACCGCACTGAACCGCTTGGCCAACCCCAGTTCGGCAAACCGCTCGATGATGAAATCCACGAACGCCCGGGTCTTGCCTGGCAGCAGTTTGTGTTCGGCGTAATAGATAGAGATGTTGCCGTCATCGACATACCAGTCTGGCAGCACTCGTTGCAACTCGCCGCTGTCCAGGTACGCCACGGCAAACGGCATGCTCACCAGGGCGATGCCCAGCCCTTGGGCTGCAGTGATGCAAGCGGCTTCGGAGTCACTCATTGTCATTTGCGCCTTTAGGGTCAACGGGCTGTGTTCCCGGTTGCGGCTGGTCAGTTGCCATGAACGGATCCGCCCAGTCTGCGGTGAGCGGATCAGAATGCCGTGATGTGGCGCCAGGTCTTGCGGCTCAAAGATGGCGGAGTGACTCTGCAGATACGCTTGGGATGCAACCAACACGCGATGAGCCACCGTCAACTTGCGCGCCACCACGCCTTGGGGCAGTTCGAAACCGCCGCCAATGGCCGCGTCGAAGCCTTGGCCGATCAGGTCAACCTGGCGATTATCGAAATGCCAGTCCGGGTTGATCGCCGGGTACCGTCCCAGGAATTCCCCCAGCAACG
Source organism: Pseudomonas sp. BP11-1-1 (assembly GCF_052112105.1). Classification (NCBI taxonomy): domain Bacteria; kingdom Pseudomonadati; phylum Pseudomonadota; class Gammaproteobacteria; order Pseudomonadales; family Pseudomonadaceae; genus Pseudomonas; species Pseudomonas sp. BP11-1-1. The sequence continues at coordinate 184,405 of NZ_JAUTYU010000008.1, read as the reverse complement.
GCACGACAAACAAACGCCCGAACGCCGTGCCCATGCTCACCTTCAGCGTGCCGGCTGGCTGCCCCCCGGCGCTGGCGAGGTTGGCGACAGCGTTCTGGATCGTATTGAAACTGCTGCCTACTTCTCGCAGGAATAGCTGCCCGGCCTCGGTCAAGGTCAGGCTGCGAGTGCTGCGCTGGAACAGCCGCACGCCCAGGCGCGCCTCAAGCTTGGCCACGCTCTTGCCCACCGCCGCGGGTGTCAGGCTCAGGCGTCGCGCAGCCTCGGCGAAGCTGCCGACCTCGGCGCTGCGAACAAAACATTCGATACTGCTGAAACTCTCCATGGCGCCCACTATAAACTTTTGGTTTACACAGACTATATCAACGAAGGTCTACCCAGCCGATAGCCTAGTCTTGATACTCGCCCCATCAACCGCGGCATTTCGCCCCGGCACCTTTGGAGAAATACATGAGTACTCAAGCACTGAACGGTAAAGTCGCCTTGATCCAAGGCGGTTCCCGCGGCATCGGCGCCGCCATCGTCAAACGCCTCGCCGCAGAAGGCGCTGCCGTAGCGTTCACTTACGTCAGCTCCGGTACAAAATCCGAAGAACTGCAGAACAGCATCACCGCAGCCGGCGGCAAAGCCTTGGCAATCAAGGCCGACAGCGCTGATGCCGACGCCGTCCGTAACGCCGTCACCGCCACCGTCGAAGCTTTTGGCCGGCTGGACATCCTGGTCAACAATGCTGGCGTGCTGGCCATGGGGCCACTGGAAGAATTCAAACTCGAAGATTTCGACCAGACCCTGGCGATCAACGTGCGCAGCGTGTTCGTTGCCACCCAGGCCGCCGCGCGGCACATGACCGAGGGCGGTCGGGTCATCAACATCGGCAGCACCAACGCCGACCGCATGCCCTTCGCCGGCGGCGCCGCGTACGCCATGAGTAAATCTGCGCTGGTGGGGCTGACCAAAGGCCTGGCCCGTGACCTCGGCCCGCGCGGCATCACCGTCAACAACGTGCAGCCCGGCCCGGTGGACACCGACATGAACCCGGCCGACAGCGACTTCGCCTCCAGCCTGATGGACCTCATGGCAGTCGGTCGTTACGGCACGGTGGAAGAAATTGCCAGCTTCGTCGCTTATCTGGCAGGCCCTGAAGCGGCATACATCACCGGGGCCAGCCTGACCATCGACGGTGGTTTTGGCGCCTGACATCAACTCGTAAAAAAGCCGGTCAGGGCTGAACCCTGACCGGCTTTTTCCATTATGTCGAAGCGGTTGTCATGCCCACTCTAATTCCGGCAAACCGCACAGGCTTGGCTGGAACATCCTCAAGGAGCGAATGATCCCGTCGGCGTGGGCGTATTTTTCGTCCGCCATGGCCGAGTCCGGAATGGCGATGGCGGTCATGCCAGCGGCTTTCGCAGCAGTCACGCCGAACGGTGAATCTTCGAATACCAGGCAGTCGCGAGGCTCGACACCCAGGCGCCGGGCGGCAGTGAGAAAAATATCGGGCGCCGGTTTCGCCGCACCGACTTCTGGATCATCCGCCGTCACGATGCAATCGAACAACGCGAACCAGTCCCGGTGCAACGTGGTTTTCAGCGCAAAGGTAGGGCTCGACGAACTGGTTCCCACCGCAATCGGAATGTCGTGGGCCTTCAGATGCCGCACCAGCTCCTCGGCGCCAGGCATCCCCATGGCGTGGGGAAAACGCTCGCGCATCAGGGGCTCGCGGATGATCAGGAATTCTTGAGGGGTGATCGGCAATTCCAGCGCCTGGACGACGTAATTGGCCAGATCCGTGGCCCCACGCCCGATGATGTTCTGCTTGACGCTCCAATCGAACGTGCGCCCGTAGCGCTCGGCGATAATGGAGGTCACCTCGGTGTAGATGCCCTCGGTATCGAGCAACAAGCCATCCATGTCGAAAATCACAGCCTTGATGGGGCCAAACTTTTTCAGTGGTGCATTCATCGCATCTGATCCGTTATCAACACAACATTCCAGGGATGGCTCAGGTGCGGCCAGCGTAGCGTGTTCGCCTTAAAGGATTCAGCAGAATAGCGAAGGAGGCTTGGAACCGGCAATGGGAAATCCATGGACGGGTTTGTGGCGAGGGAGCTTGCTCCCGCTCGGTTCTGTAGGAGCTGGCGAAGCCTGCGATCTTTTGATCTTTCGCTTGAGATTCAAGTGTCTTTGGAAAGATCGCAGCCTCGTTGCACTCGACAGCTCCTACGCACCCCAGCGGAAGCAAGCTCCCTCGCCACAAAAGCGGAATCGGTTTGGATGACGATGCAGCGGTTATTGACCCGAGCTGCCGGAGCCGCTCGACCCCGAGCCACTGCCGCCCGAGCTGCCACCGCTGCCACTGGTACCGGTTCCACCTCCACTGGAAGAACCGCCGCCCATCGAACTACCACCGCTGGTCGAGCCGCTTCCGGTGCCGGGGCTGGTGCTGCTACCGCTGGCATCGCCGCCATTTCCTCCACTCACCGAACCTGGCGGCAACGCATTGCCACTGGCATCGGTGGTGGACCCGGCGTCCATCTGGGTCGAAGGCGGCATGCCTCCCTTGTCGACCGGCGCGCCGTCCGAGGATTGTGCGAAAGCCGTCCCTGCGCTGGCCGAAAGAATCCCGGCCAACGCCAGGGCCGTCACGTTTGTCTTCATCATGGTAAGTCTCCTTTTCAAGATAACTACCTGATGTCTGGCAATCATGGCGCGCCGATGGTGCCGCAAAATCGACGGACGGGATGAGGGTCAGCTTGGCTTGCCGGACGCATCGTCGCCCGAGATATCCGGGTCGTCCGGCGTCGCCTCGACGTCCTGATCGTCGCTTGGCACTTGCTCGACGCCGCTGTCGTCATCGGGCGGTCGCTGATCGCGACTCAGCGAATCGGTGGGCGAAGGCAGCGGATATTCCGGGGTTTCATCGTCGTCGGGGACAGGCGAATCAGCTGACATGATGGCCTCCTGGTGATGCCGTTTCAGGGACAGCGCGATTACTTGTAGGACTCGTCCTCAAGCTCTGCGTCTTCATCTTCGATCAAGGGAACCTGGGCGTCGTCCATTAGCGAGCCGGGGTCTTCATTGCCCGGGTCGTTGACACCCGGATCGTTGATGAAGGGCACGCCCGAGGGGCCTTTTTCTTCCTTTCCTTCGGTTTCCGGCGTCATGGCATACCTCGCAATCGCAAGTGGGTGTATGGATTCGAGGAGGTGGAGCGGTAAACGTTCCGGGGAAATGCCCAATAAGAACAAACCCGGCACAAGGCCGGGTTTGTTCATGCATGCATGCGCTTAGCGGTGTTTTCTCTTGTGCTTATGCTTCTTGCCACCCGAATGCCCATCACCATCGTTGGACAGGTTGCTGCCCAAGGCACCACCCGCCGCCCCGCCGATGCCCGCACCAATGGTAGAGCCCGTCGAACCGCCCAAGCGGTTGCCAACGATCGAACCACCGGCCGAACCCAGCCCGCCACCAATGGCCGCTTCCGTACGGCTGCCCTTGCGAGCGCCCACCGCACTGCCGGCGGCGCCACCCACACCGGCGCCAATCGCGGCACCGGTGCTGCCACCCATTTGCTGGCCGACCACATTACCCAAGACACCTCCAAGACCACCGCCAACCGCTGCGGTACCGTCGCCAGCGGCCATCGCGCCCTGAGCGACCACAAGCCCAAGCACCAAGGTGGACAAAGTCAAACGCATGATAAAAACCTCAAGAATGCCGCATCGGGAAATAGAGTCGGTGCGCGCGGGCGCGAGTGTACGCCAAACCGCGTCAGCCTTGACGGTTGGACCACAAACGCAACGGTAGTTTTATGACAGGCAAAAAAAAGCCCGCTGGGGAAACGGGCAGGTACTGCTTTCTAACGGATGAGCTCAGACTACTTACTCGAGTGTGAAAGAAACGTGAAAGCAATTGTCTGTAGGAAAAAGATTAAAAATATTTACAAAACTCCGCTTTTCCCAAGTCCAAAAAAAGCCCCGTTCGGTGACGGGGCTGCGCTTGCATTATTTCCTGAGCGGAATCCTGGGTAAGAACTTGGCTTTTTCCCCTCGCTGCACTTTGGACACCTTCGTCCTGATGGACTTGATTGGCTCGTCGCCAAAGTCCGATCGATAAGCGGCCTGACCACACTGCAAACCTTCGTTGATCGGGTACGCGGCTCCGTTCTCCTCGCTGTACGGTGCTCCCATCGTCTTTCCCCTTTTTGCCAAGGCCGATACCGGCAACAACCGATTGCCTGAAAATATTGGCCCTCACGACAGTGAGACTAGCTGGTCATCAACGGACCGCTCATTCACCAGAGCCTTCGCCGACGAATGGAACCCACTGTTTCAAAAAGGAAACACTCACTCGACGCCCAGCATAGTCCGGCTCAACGCCCGGGAAACCTGGTCGGCCGAGTAGGGTTTGGAAAGAAATTCGAACCCCTCATGCCCACTGTGGGCCAGCTCCTCGCTGTACCCGGAAGTCAGCACCACCGGCAGATCCGGGCGACGCCGACGCAGCTCCCGTGCCAGGGCGATACCACTGATGCCCGGCATGACCACGTCGGAAAATATCGCGTCGAAGGCCATCGTATCAACGCCGACCATTTCCAACGCCTCTTCGGCGTTGGTTGCCCAGGCCGTTTCATAGCCAAGGTCTTGAAGAATCTGGTTGGCAAAGCGCCCGACTTCCAGATTATCTTCCACGACCAGTACCCGACGCTTGCCCTGCTCCAATACCAGTGCGGGGATCTCTTCCTTTATCGGCTCATGCCTTGTCTCGTGCTCGACCTCCGGCAGGTACAGGGTGAAGACGGTTCCCTCGCCAAGCACGGTCGAAACGTCAACGTTGCCGCCCGATTGCTTGGCAAAGCCAAACACCTGGGACAATCCCAGGCCTGTTCCCTTCCCCACCTCCTTGGTGGTGAAGAATGGCTCGAAGATGTGCTCGAGATCCTGCGGCGATATGCCTGTGCCGGTGTCCTCCAGGGCGATGGCCGCGAAGTGCTGCCCTGCGCCGGCATGGCCGCGGATCGGCGGCATGCCATTACCGCATGTGAGCCGAAGCCACAGCGTGCCCTGGCCATTCATCGCGTCCCGGGCGTTGAGGGCCATGTTGATCAGCGCCGTTTCAAACTGGCTCAAGTCGGCACGGATGTAACAAGGTCGATCGCCCAATTCGACGATGACCTGGATCCGCGCCCCCGTGACGGTTTGCAGCATGTCGCCCAGGCTCTGCACTTGCTTGCCGACGTCGATGACTTCCGGTTTCAGCGGCTGGCGCCGGGCAAACGCAAGCAACTGGCTGGTCAGCTTGGAAGCCCGCTCCACAGTTTCGGAGACAGCCGTCATATAGCGTTGTCGGCGCTCGTCAGACAGGTTGGGCAAGCGCAGGAAGTCCACTGAAGAACGGATGATCGTCAGCAGGTTGTTGAAATCGTGGGCCACCCCGCCGGTCAGCTGTCCGATGGCTTCGAGCTTCTGCGATTGGCGCAGCGCCGCTTCGGTCTGTTTGAGCCTTGTGGTGCGCTCCTCGACGCGTTGTTCCAGCGTCGAATTCAGTTCAGCCAGGGCCGCCAGGCCTTCACGCACCGCGGCGTCGGCTCGGGCACGCTCGATGTGGGCCCAGCATCGCTCCCTGACTTCAATCAGCAAGGCCAGCTCGTTCGAAGTCCAGGTCCTGGGGGTTTTATCGTGGATGGCCATCAGGGCGGTAAGACGTCCGTCTTTGATCAACGGGACGCAAATGGTGGCCGCGATACCGATGGACTGGAACGCCGCCGCCTCCTCCGGCGCCAGCTCCGCCAGGTTGTCGTTGATCACCAAGGGCTTGCCGGCCCGAAGGTTGTTGACCGCCAGCCGACCGAAATCCGCCAACCGGTAATGCCCAACGATACTGGGCGACCCGGCCCTGGCCCAATCGCCGCGGATCGTGAAGCCATCCTCGTCCTCGTCCATGTCCGCATAGGCGCAGTTGGACAGGTTGAGATGCGCCGCGAGGATCCGCGCAGTGGTCGCCATGATGGCTTGCGGGTCCGTGGCATTCGCCACGGCGCTGCCGATGGCATCGAGCACGGCCAGGCGTTGGGTCATGAGCACCGTGGAAGTGGTCTCGGTAACCGTATCGAGCATGCCCACGACCTTACCGAACTGATCCCGAATGGGGCTGTAGCAGAACGTGAAATAAGCCGGCTCCGGGCCGCCGCCCCGCTCGATGATCAAGGGGAAATTCTCGATATAGGTCGCTTGCCCGTCGAAAGCCGCCTGTACGATCGGGCCGATATCGCTCCAGACCTCCCGCCAGACCTCATTGAATGGCCGCCCCAACGCCTCGGGCTTGCTTCCGAGAATGGGCAGGAACGCATCGTTGTACAACGTGATCAAGTCCGGCCCCCACACGATCGCCTGGGGAAAATGCGAGGCCATGCTCAGCGCCACCGTCGTCTTCAGCACATCGGGCCATTGTTCAGGCAGCCCCAGCGGGGTGCCTTCCCAATCATGGCGTCGCACCCGCTCAGCCATTTCTCCATAGCTCTGGAGCCAATCTGTCATGCGTTCGATCCTTCTCAGCCGCCAAAAACAATGGAGGGGGAACGCTTGTGACCTCAAGCCAACGCGTATTATCCCGAGCTTAGTTGGAATTCGCGATCGGATCTGGGGGAAGTGCCAGGCCGCATTTAACCGGCATGGGTAAAAATGGGTGGAAGGACTGCGGCAACGTCCTGTGTGTGATAGGGAACAGCCATGTTGTAGCTGAAGTCGTGGCGAGGGAGCTTGCTCCCGCTGGGCTGCGTAGCGGCCCCTTTTGTGAGCGCTTCGCACTCAAGCGGGAGCAAGCTCCCTCGCCACAGGGTTCAGCGGTTTTCTGATCGGAATACTAACCTTCCAGATGCCCGCACATGGACGTCTCGAAAACCATGCCCGACCGCAAACAACTCCAGCGAGAGGGCTACGCCCTGCTCCACCAAGCCATCCCGACCGAATGGCTGGACCACCTTCGCGCCGTGTTCGATGCAGGAGTGAGGCCGTCGGAGCAATGGCCCGTGCCGCGTGACAGGGATTGGCGCTATTCGATGCTGGACGATGATCCGAAGATCCAAGCCGTGTGTCGGCTGCCCCAGCTTTTGTCGGTCGCGGGCGAGTTGATCGGCGAGCGGTTCTTCCTTTCGCAAGTGGAAGGACGCGAGCCCGTTGCCAATGGCGGCCACCAGCAGTTGCACCGCGACTTGTCGGCCCAGCGGCCAGGCGACATCGCCGTCGCCCTGGCTTTTTTTGACGATTACGGCCCCGAGAACGGCGCGACACGGCTCGTTCCTGGCAGCCATCGCCCCGTGTCGGACGCACTACCTTTCGACTTCCACGACGAGTCACGCTCCGTACAGCTTTGCGGCCGTGCCGGTGACATCCTGGTATTCGATGTCGATCTGGTGCATGCGGGCAGCCTGAACCTGACCGGCAAACGCCGACGCTCCATTCTGATCAGCTATTTCTCAGAGGCGTTATACGCGTCACATCTGGAAACCGTGGGGCTGCGCAATATTCGCATGGACACCCGGGATCGATTCGAACCAGGCTTCAAATCAGCCGATCCACGACCCTCGCATTCCACAACGCCCGACATCGCTCCCGCCACCCTGGACTCCCCTTGTCCAGCCACTCCAATGTCGCCTCGATGCTCTCAGGACTGATCATGAAATGATTGATGTGCTCCTCGATCCGCTCTTGCGAGAGAAACAGCGAGTCCAGGTAACCATTGAAAGAATCGGCCAGCACCACGTATTCATCACCTTGCTGACGGCGCCCAGTCCAGGCAGGCAAGCCCGCCACCATCGCCGCCACGTCCTGGCGCCCCTCCCGCAGATCCAGCAGCAAGACACTCGCGCCGCCGTCGCGACCGATCGGCAACAATCCCGTCGCGGGGAAGCCGGGCTGGGTGCGCAGTTGCTCCAGTTCAAAGGGATTGGATTCATACCCTTTGTCCGGATCCAGCCCGTACAGCGAAAAACTGAGCAATTCCTCATCGCCATTGGCCAACCTGGCCAGCACATCGTATTCCAGGTAAGCGCCGTTGCAGGTCTTGAGAAATTCGCGATAGTCGCCCGGCAAGCGGGCACCCAGGCTGGCCTCCAGTTGCGCAATGGCATGTTCGGTGGCGCCTTCACGGGTGTCGTCGAGGATGAGTCCACGGTAGTCAGTCATTAATATCTCGCAACGGTGTTGAGGACCCGCTATCAGTCGCCCTCAGCGCGCGCAGGCACTTGCGAGCAGTTTCGAAGAAAGGCGTGACAATCAGGCCATAAACCGTCAGGTACCGGTGATGATCTTGTCCTCCAATACCGAAACGCAAGGGCTCGGGCCGAGTGCTGGTGACATAGAGCGTGCCGAACATCCAATCCCACAGCGACAGGTTGACGCCGAAATTGCGGTTGAAATGACGCGGTGCATCGCTGTGGTGGATCTGGTGTTGCGCCGGGCTGTTCAGCACATGTTCCAGCGCCGGGCCGAAGGACAGCCAGACATGGGTGTGACGCAGATTCGCCGCCAGGCTATTGAAGATAAACACCAGGTACGTCACGCCGAACAACGTGTAACGGCTGACCTCACCACCACAGGCGTACCAGAAAGCACCCGCGAAGAGGCCCAGGCAGGCAGTGACGCCAAGCTTCTCGACGATCTTCTCGACAAAATGCACCCGGCTCGCCGTGGCCGGTACCAGCACGGGTGCCGAATGATGCACCTTGTGAAACGCCCAGAGCCAGCGAGAGTGAAACGCCCGGTGCACCCAGTAATGGACGAAATCCTTCACCAGGAACACCCCCAGCCCATAGAGCAATGCAAGCGAAAGGTTTTCCCCCGGGTGCGGACGCGCGCCCCACAGATTATTGAAAAAAGCCGAATAATCTCCAGAGCGCAGGATATACGGATCGACCAAGTGGACAATGGGCAGCACCAAGGCAACCTTGAGAATCGCCTGGACGAAGTAGTACCGATAGTCCAGCAGCGCCGAGCGATGCAGATTCACTCGGCTACCACCTATGAATTGCCAGAACGAACAAGCCTCGGTCAGGCGACGGCGCTTCCTATAACGAAACAGGCTATAGGCGACGCCGTACGAGGCGCAGAGAAACAGAATTCCGAACCGGCCGTTCAGGTTGAAAATGCTGAGGAACTGCTGGGTGATGGGTGCGATTACCCATGCGCTCAGGTGGTGATACACAAGGGAAAACGCATCCACGAACGCAAGCCTCTGCCGAAGGAGCGGTATTGTAAATCAGTCGCGTTGGGCGAGCTTGAGTTTTCAGTCTTTTTCCAGAGTTGGCTGCTCAAAGCAAAATGCAGGACGCGGCAGAGAAAAAAATCATGCTTGGCCCCCTCTACCACGACGCATGTGGATGAGTGCGGTCCTACGATGATCTGGAGAAACTCGCTCTTCAACAGCAAAGGGCAAGAAACCCAGCTTTGGATAAAGTAGCAGGCCTGCCGTATTTTCGTTGAAGCAGGATATGCGCACCTCAGTGGCGTCATAGTGGTCGAACGCCAAGGCTGTCATCGTGTTCACGAGGAAAGTTGCAACGCCTTGACCTCGGGCATCTTGGGCAACGATGACGTTGCCGATACAGCAGGCTCCACCTGTTTCAGCCCGATAGAAATTAGCAAAACCGACAATACGGTTGCCGACCTCGACGACCGTCGAATCGAGTCGTTGAGCGATAGCGTCAGCCAACTGAACTTCAGTCAGAGGGTATTGGGCTTTCGGGAACATATAAAACAGTTCCCGGGCATCCAGCGCAAAGCTACAGATAGTCTTGATGTCATCAGCCGTCACTGGCCTACTTTGCAATTTCATCGGGCGTCCTTGAGGTCATGTGCTGGGATTTTAGCTCAGCTGATTTTGCTCAACCGTCTCTCGGGGTGCCAGGACCAGATCGATTCCAAGGATAGATATGACATTGACCGTCGAACGCTTGGTCAGCATAGCCATGACCAATCCAATCAACGCCTGCATCACCGCGCGCCTGCCTTCGCTCGGTTTGAACCAATGCATGCTCACCGCAGGCTGCCTGTTCCAGGCCGTTTGGAATCATCAGTCGCAGCGGCCAACGGCCTGGGGCGTGAAGGATTACGATGTTTTCTACTTCGACGCTGACCTGTCCTGGGAAGCCGAGAATGAAGTGATCAACACCGCCCAACGTCTTTTCCAGGATCTCGACGTCAACATCGAGGTCAAGAACCAGGCTCGCGTTCACCTTTGGTACGGCCAGCGGTTTGGCAAGCCCTACCCTCAACTCCAGTCGGCCAAGGACGGCGTTGATCGCTATCTGGTTGCGGGTACGTGTATTGGACTGGATGTAGGAACAGGCGAAGTTTATGCGCCTTACGGCTTGGATGACGTGGAGCAAGGCGTTCTTCGTATCAATCCAAAGAATCCACAGCCAGATTTGTTCGATGAAAAGGCGAAGAGTTATCAGGCTCGCTGGCCGTGGCTCAGGATTCTGGAGAAAGGATGCAAATCTCCATAATCCGTGGCAAGGGAGCTTGCTCCCGCTGGGTGGCGAAGCCGTCCCAAAACGTTTTTTCAGAAAAACAGCTTCAACGGTCTGCCGACGGCGACGCCGCCGAGCGGGAGCAAGCTCCCTCGCCACGGAGTGTGTATCTATTAAGACTACGCATGTACTTGCTGCCGCCTTCGCGAGCAGGCTCGCTCCCACGGCAGATCGGCGGCGGATAGCCGCTCCCACCTGGGCTCATTCGGATAAAATCGGGCGTATCTTTTGCACAGCTTCGTTCCTGGACCACTCCTCACGCGTCAGCTCCCAAACCTCCTTGAGCAACGACCCACAAACAAAATCCCCCCGCTGCGTCCCGATCATGCGCATCCCCTCGCGCTCCGAAATCATGCGCGAAGCCAGGTTGCCCACCGCCTTCGGCACTCGCATGACCGGACGCTCCAGCGCTTCGAACCAATAGGCATTGATCGCCTCGCAAGCCTCGCGCATGTAGCCTTTTCCCTGCCATTGCGGCGCCAGCCAGAAACCTCGGTTGTTACCTGGCTGGTCGTACAGGCTGATGCTGCCGATGCATTGCGCGGGATCTTCGGTAATACGGATCATCCAGTGCCACTCGCTTCCGGCGGCGACAGCAGGCAGCGCATGGTCACGCACGTAGGTCAGCGCGCCGTCATCCGGGTAAGGCCAGGGCACGCGACTGTCGAGGTAGCGGACCACTTCCCAATGTGGGAATAGCCTTTGAATTGCCGGTGCGTCCGTCAGTTCAAGGGGCGTGAGAATGAGGCGGCGGGTTTGGAACGTGGGGGTAGATTCCACGATGAAGATTCCTTTTCAATACCGATGGCTATCCTGGGGGGCACCCTAAAGATTGTCCGTCACCCTGCACAGTTTGCTGTCTTTCAATGAAGAAGGAGGAAGCTCCTTCATCCCCGCCGAGATTTTCCTGAGGGTAACCCCGCAGGTGTAACGGCCTGCGGCCTCCAGTTGGTAATCCTTCCCTGCCTCAGGAACAAAACTGAACATGTTGTAGCATTGAGCACCGATGTAATGAAAAGCGACGGGGCGCCCGGCCGGCACCAGTAGCTCGGTCATCACCGTCGAGGCTGGGTGCTTGTCAACGGCTGGCATGCCCAGGCTTTCACCATTGCGATTGGCGTAGCCATCCCGGAACGCCACCATGACCCCGGCGCCCGGCAGCCGGAAGTCCACGCAATCGGATTTGGGTACCGCCCTGACCATGCCGTCGCTGATCACTCGCAAGCGTGCTGTCTCGCCACCGCCGGGTGTTGAGTAAGGGGTGGAGAAAGAGCGGACATCCGACAGCGCTCCGCAGCCGGCGAGCAGGGTCAGTAAGGTGAGGCTCCAAGTATGTCGCAGGACGCAGAGCGTATTGCGCGGGTAATTGTTGATTCGGAGGTTGAGGGGGCGCGGCGCTTGGCTCACGATGATGCTCCATGCAGGTCAGATATCCAGGGCCGACGACGGTCGAGAGGAACGCGATGCCAGCGCGGGATTTTATAGAGGGTTCGGGGACGCGCCGCAATGGCCGATGTATCGGGGCGCACGCGTGATGCCCCACGCTCATTGAACCTCATCTCTGGGCTGGTCCTCGCGGTAGTAGCGACGCTGAGCTGGCCGGTGCGGGTCATCCTGACGACACGGGCTCGACAAACTTCCCTGCCTCTTGATCAGCAGACGATTGCCCTACCCCTTTTTCGGCTTTTTGGCTGCCTTCGTGCGGCCCTTCGGGGTCATCACTTTGTATTCACCGGCACCGGCCTCTTCCACTGAATAGGCGGGCAAAGGGTTCTCATGCAAGACGTAATGACCTGAGGTTTTATTGACAGATAGAGAGACAGTTTCAATATGAGCCGCCAGCTTTGCCGAGGTCGCCGACAGGAACGCACCCGGCTCCATCCCAAACCGCTCTGACAGCGCATAAGCCATCTTGTGACTGATCGGCCGATCGCCATTGAGCACTTTGGACACCGCTGTTTTGTCACCGATTTCAGGAAGGTCGGAACCGGTGAGTCCGTGCGTCTCCATCAGGTCCTTGATCAGTTGCACAGGCGTGCAGGTCGCCTCAAAAGCAGCATTCGATTCACGAAACTGGGCGGAGTCGCGCTGGTAGGCCAGGATTTCGTCCTCAAGCTCAACGAGAATCCGCTCCTCGACCTTGCTCAGCTCGCGCCCGTCGGTGAGTTCATCGAGCAAGTCCGTCGCCCGTTCATAGTCGGCGGGGGTCCTGATGCCGTGTACAAACTCACCGCGCAGGCGATCCAGCACGGCGTGCAGTTCACCAAGCGTCGCGATCATGGTTTGAAAGTCGTTCCGGGCTGCGCTCATCGTCTTGTCCCTTTGTTCCTTGCATACCAACTGTTGGCAACGTCGTAATCGGCATGCGTGTAGATGTGTTTGACGTAGAACTTCTGCCGGGCATAGTTGACGCCGCCTATCACCCTGAGATTATTGCCGCCTACGTCGATCACCACCCAATTCATTGCGGCCCTGGGCTTGAACAAGTCAACGCCGTGGGTACCGAAAAGCTTTTGCAGGTCCGCGAACGCCTTGGGGCGCGCCATCCTCAAAATGCGCAGGCAACGATCAAGACCGGCCTTGTCGTTGGGGTACCGAATCGCAGCGTCGTCAAAACGTGATGGCGTGAGTATATCCATGGGCGTCCTTGTCTTTGGGCCGATGGTACTCTAGTTGTGTTTTTTAACAACTCTGATTGATTGGCAGTAGTGGGACGCATGCTGTGACACTTAGGCGATTCGCGCCGGCTGCATTGGGGTCAGCGGGTTATCGCCTACACATCCAGAGACAAAATGAACCCTGCCGACCCAACCCGCCTGAAAATCTGGCTACCAGCGCCCCTGAAGGGGCAAACCTTTTACTCCGTCACACACCCCTGCGGCACTCTTCCCGCAAAACTGTCCACCAGGCTCGCCACCACCATCTCCCCCATCCGCGTGCGGGTCTGCAATGTCGCACTGGCGCGGTGGGGTTGCAGCACGACCTGTTCATTGCCGAACAATGCCTCAGGCACGTGCGGTTCCTCGACAAACACATCCAGCGCCGCACCGGCGATGTCTCCCGCGGCCAGCGCTGCCACCAGGTCGGCCTCGTCGACCAGTTTCCCGCGTGCAACGTTGATCAGGTAACCGCCCTTGCCCAAGGCACGCAGCACCTTGGCATCGATGATGGCTTCAGCCTTGTCGGCGGCCGCCGCGAGGATCAGGGCGTCGCTGTCGCGGGCCAGTTGCTCCAGGTCAGCCACGAAGGTGTGGTTCACGTCGCCCATGGGCCGCAGGTCGGTATAGCTGATCGGGCAACCGAACGCGGCGGCTCGGGTTGCCACGGCGCGACCGACCCGGCCCATGCCGACGATGCCGATGCGCATGCCTGACACCTGCCGCGCCAACGGCAGCGGTGCCAGTGCCGTCGGGCTATGGGGCCACTGACCGGAGCGCACGTAGCGGTCACCGGTGCATACCCCGCGACACACGGCAATCAACAAGCCAATGGCCAGGTCGGCGACGTCTTCCGTCAGCGCTCCAATGGTGGCTGTCACACGGATTCCGCGATCCCGGGCATAGGCCAGGTCCACCGCATCAGTGCCCACGCCGTTGACCGCAACGATTTCCAGCCTGGGCAGTTGCGCCATGAGCGCTTGGCTGATGCCCGTGTGCCCACCCGTGATAACGCCGCGAATGTTGCCGCCGTGCTCGCGCAAATAGGCGGGTTTGTCGGCCTGTTCGAAATAGCGTCGAACAGTGAACAGCTCATTGAGCTGGGCATTAATTTCGGGAATCAGGATCGGGCTGAGTTGCAAGACTTCTGGCTTCATAGTGACCTCGTGACGAATTGGAAGGCGGGCTCAACCACGACCGGCAAACGGCATGGCCGTGGCCATGACGGTCATGTTCAGGACGTTGGCCGACAGCGGCAGGCCGGCCATGTAGCGCACGGCATCAGCCACGTGCTTGACGTCCACCATGGGTTCCACCGCGATGCTGCCGTTGGCCTGGCGTACGCCCCTGGTCATGCGCTCGGACATTTCGGTGAGGGCGTTGCCGATGTCGATCTGGCTGCAGGCGATGTTGTACTCGCGCCCGTCCAGGGCCAGGGATTTGGTCAGGCCCAGCACCGCATGTTTGCTCGCGGTGTAGGCGCTGCTGAACGGTCGTGGGGTGTGCGCCGAAATCGAACCGTTGTTGATGATGCGTCCGCCCTGTGGTTGCTGTCGGCGCATCAGGCCAAAGGCGCCACGGGCACACAGGAAAACACCGTTGAGGTTGGTATCGATCACGTTTCGCCACTGCTCGAACGTCAGTTCATCCAGCGGCACGGCGGGGGCATTGACCCCGGCGTTATTGAAGATGACGTCCAGGCGTCCGTAGACCTCTTCGACGGTGGCGAACAGCGCATCTACGCTGGCCGGATCCCGCACGTCAGTCGGTACCGCCAGCGCTACGCGCCCCTCGGTTGCCGCCAGGTCGACCAACGCCTGCAACGGTTCCGCGCGGCGTCCCGCCAGGACCAGGGTGTACCCATCCTGCAACAGCCCCAAGGCCACGGCGCGGCCGATCCCGCTACCGGCGCCGGTCACCAGGGCAACTTTCAAAGTGTTCGACATGTCGTGTATTCCTTTTAAAAAATCGGTACGGCGAGGCCGGGTTCAGAGGCGCGGGCCGACGCGCACTTCCAACTGCCCGACGCCATCGATGCCGGCGTTGATCACGTCGCCTGGATGCAACACATCAACACCGGACGGGCTGCCCGTCATGATCAGGTCGCCGGCCCGCAGCGCCACCGATTGGGAAATCCTGCTGATCATTTCACTGACCGACCAGATCTGGTTGTCGAGACTGTCACGCTGGCGCTCCTGGCCGTTCACGCTCAACCAAAGTTCGCCATCCGGATGCCCTGCCCTGGAGACCGGCACGATGGCGGTCATTGGCGCAGCGCCATCGAACACCTTGGCCCCTTCCCAGGGCAGGCCGTCGCGCTTGGCCGCCAGCTGGACGTCGCGTCGCGTCAGGTCAAGCCCGGCCGCGTACCCCCAGACATACGCCAGGGCCTGGCTCTCCGGGATATTCGCACCGCCCTCGCCGATGGCGACGACCAATTCGATTTCATGGACGAACGCCTCTGTCATCGTCGGAAAAGGCACCTCCCCGACCGCGTCGATGACACAGCTGGGCGGCTTCATGAAAAACACCGGAGGCAGGCGGTTCTGGCCGCCCTGGGCGTCTGGCCACGGATAATTGCGACCGACACAAAACACCCGGCCAACGGGAAAACGCTGAGAGGTGCCGATCACCGGCAGGGCGACGGGCAAATCCGGAGTAAAGACGTATTCGGGCATGTTCATCCTGTTGAAAGTCCTGTTGGAAGCATCAGCGTACGGCGGCATTTCCCGACAAAGTTGGACGAATGCCGCCTCGTATTGGAAAAAAACAGTTTTTTCCTGTGCTCAGCGCGCCTTCAATTCGATGCGATACAAACGGCCGAGCAGCAAGGAATAAGACAAGGTGCCGACCAGCGCCACGCCACCGATGAACCAGAAGGCCAAGGCAAACGAGCCGGTCTTGTGGACGATCGCGCCAATCACGATGGGCGTGACGATGCCGCCGATGTTGGCGGCCAGGCTGGTTATCCCACCGGTCAGCCCGATCAGCTCCTTGGGGGCGACTTCCGACACCGCCGCCCACGAGGAGGACGCGATCCCTTGGGCGAAAAAGGCGACGGTCAATACCGCAATGCAGATCACGTTCGAGTCGGTGAAATTCACCAGGACGATGGACATGCCCAGCATCGATCCCACCACCAGCGGCAACTTGCGGGCGAACGACAACGAATAGCCGCGGCGGATCAACAAGTCGGAAATGATCCCGGCCAGCAAGATGCCCACCGTCGCGCCCACGAACGGCAGCACCGCGAAGATCCCGGCCTTGATCATGGTCAGGTGGCGCTCCTCGATCAGGTACGTCGGGAACCAGGTCAGGAAGAAATACAACGCCGACGTGCTGGCGAACTTGCCGATGCAAATCGCCCAGACCTGGCGGTAGCTGAACAGCTCGACGATCTGCCGCCAGTTGAACCGGGTGCGCTCCTGGCTGCTCTTGACCAGCCCTCCCCCGGCTTCGATGTACTTGAGTTCTTCTTTGCTGACCTTCTTGCAGTTCATCGGGTCGCGGTACAGGTACAACCAGGCGATGCCGAAGACGATGCCAAGCGCACCGGTGCTGTAGAAAACGTGCCGCCAATCGTAGGTCGTCGCCAGCCACAGCAGCGCACCGGTAAACAGCGCCGTCCCCAAGTACTGGCCACAAACGTAGATGCTACTGGCCAGGCCCCTTTCCCGCGCCGGAAACCACACCGTGACCGCCCGGCTGTTGGCTGGGAATGCCGGTGCTTCCATCGCACCGACAGCCAGGCGCAAGCCGAACAGCGACGCAAAACCCGTGGCGAACCCCTGGCACACGGTGACGGTCGACCAACTGATCAGCGACACCCCGTAGGTGAACCGGGAACCGAAGCGATCGGCGATGAAGCCGGCGGGTACCAAGGCCAGCGCGTAGGTCCAGGCAAACGCGGAGAAGACCAGGCCCATTTCGATCTTGTCGAGCCCCAGGTCCTTGGCCAGGAATGGCGCGGCAATCGAAATATTCACCCGGTCTATGTAGTTGATGATCGTTGCAATCAACAGCAACGACAGCATGAACCAGCGCCGCCGCGACGGCAGACGCTCGGACGCCACGGCATCCCGGGCGTCGGCAATACCTGGCGGCGCAGTGGTCTGGGAGGTGTGTGAATTCGACATGAGGGGACCTCGTTATTGTTAGAAGGGTCGAGATATTGCGGACAGCCGAAGCCATTGCCCTCGATCTCCGGGGCAGGACAATCACAACGTGATGGGGGCTTGGTCAGCCGTTGTCAGGCGTTCGCAGCGGCCAGGCGACAGCGTTGGCCAGGAGGATCGGGGAGCAGTGGGAGGACGTTCATGATGGGCGCACCTTGGGTTGTTTTTGGATGGGTCGGGTTGCGTTGCCCCAACAGTGGTCGTACAACCAATCGAAATCAACCTGAGCGTTAGATCATTTTTTCCTGCAAAAACAACGTTGGACAAACCTGTCCAAAAAAATCGGCGCATACGGTAACTGCCGACAGTGTTCTATTCTCATAATAAGCTTTTGTTTTTTAAGTAAAAAATCAAACAATTATGAACGCAGTCATTTTGGACAGCTTCTCCAATTGCCTCCCTATACAAAAAAGCCCCCTCCCTGATGTCATCGTATAACCACTTGTAAATCCCACGTCCCCTTGGCCACAATCCGGTCATCAAGCGCTTGTCGAGGATTCCAAGGCGATGTCATTACCGAACCGAGTCCCCACTTACGTCATGCAACAACGCAGCGAATTGACGGACTTCTATATCCGCGACAAAAAAGGACGACGCGCCGAAACCAGCCCGCACCGCCACGAATATTTCCAGATCCAGATCAACCTTGGCGGCGACACCGTGCAACACATCGGCAACGTCCAGCGGCCGTTCCCACGCAACACCCTGGCCTTCATCCTGCCCCACCGGGTGCATGTGATTCCGCACCCGGTGGACAGCAATTTCGTGGTGATCAATTTTTCCCAGACCTTCCTTCTTCCGCATTTGCAATGCGACCCGATGGACCTGGAAGAAGTCTCGATTCTGCTGGCGCCTGAACTGTCGCCGTTCCGCTTCCAGGAACACCTGGACTTCGTCCTGAGCGACGAGGCATTTGCCAAGATACGTGCGTTGATCGAACAGATGCGTGCATTGGACGAGAACCGTCAGTTCGGCACACGCGAGATGCTCAAGGGCTTGCTGCTGCAACTGATCGGCAGCGTCTGCGCCTTGTATGCCGAACCACTCAAGCGCTTGGCCGAAGAGAACGCCGCCGAAGTCAGCCGACGCGATGCATTGGGCAGGATGTCCGAATACTTGCGCAAGAACATCGCCGACCCCGACCTGAACCTGATCAAAGTGGCAGCGGCGACCTATCTGTCGCCGACGTACTTGACCCACTGGCTGCGCAAGGAAATCGGCAAGACCTTCACTGAACTGGTGCTCGAACGCCGGATGCATGCGGCGCGCAACTACTTGCTCAACGGAACACGGCCAGTGGGCGAAGTGGCGAGGTTATGTGGCTTCGCCGACGAGGCTTACTTCTCCAGGCGTTTTCGCCAGATACACGGCCAACCGCCAGGGCAGTTCAGGCGGCAGCAGTTGAACCCGGACAGTCCGCAGTTGCCGTTGAATACTTGATCAAACGCTAATCAAGCGATGTCTCCACCAGTATTTAATTTGCGCCCGACCTACTGGCAGATTGCCGCCACCTGAACTATACATTCCTCCACGCCAAGAGGGATCGACGATGAGCATTACTGCGCTAGCACGGCTGCTATATCAAATGCTCACACCGGGATCGAGCGACGCCGTTCTCTTTTCTGGTTTTCCCTTTAGCCCACCCGGAAAAAACACCGACCACGGGCGATCGTAACGACTACCAATTAGCTCCAGTTGGCTGCGCCCCCGGCCCAGCCAACAACCTGTTGCACTAACGACAAAAGGGAAGAGTCTGATGAGTTCATTCACGATAACGGCGTTGACCATACTGATGGCCAGCACAATTTCCGGTTGCGCGACATGGACCCACACAAGAGTGCTCGAAGCGGAAGAGAGAGTCATTATTTACTCAGAAATTGACTCCGTGGACAGTAATCCCAAAAAAATACAGGTCATGTGCTCCGAACCGAGTCCCGATGCCTTGAAAACCTTGGCTGCGTCCATGAATGTGGAGAAACAGGAAGTAGCAAAACTGGCGGCCGCCTATTCAGAAGCAGGTGCAAATATTGGCTTGAGAACCCATTCGATTCAGCTCCTTCGCGATCAGCTTTTTGCCATCTGCCAAGGTTATGCGAATAAAGGGATTTCCGGCCCTGCCTATCAAATGATGTTGACTCGCAACCAACGAAATACCGTCGCCCTCATGGCTATTGAACAACTCACAGGCGTTCTGCAAACGCCAGCAGTGAAGTTGTCGGGCTCGGCATCAATAGGTGCAAACCAGGAACTTATCGCCCTGAACCAAAAACTCAAAGTCGAGGCGGAAACGAAGTACAACGCACTCACAGCTGCTCAAAAAACGGAGACTGAAGGTCAAGGATTAAAAAAACAGATCGATGAATATACCGCGTCCATCGAAAGAGCCAAGAACGCGATCGTTGCAGCCACCGCTAACGCCGAGAATTCAGCGCAGGGCGGACGACCTGATGCGGCCACGATAGGCGCTATCGCAGAAAAAGTGAAAGAGATTGCTATTGAAATCTTGAGCCAAAATGACCTGTTTTACGTATGTCTGGACATGGATCAAACTTATGCAAACCTCAAAAAAGACCTCCCCGCTGCGCTAAGGGCGCGTTGTGATAAAGCCTATACAAATCTGGACCCAAGGAGCATTCAATCTGGATCCGGATCCGGATCTGCGACCCAATGAACGGGCCTATCTATCGAACTGATAATAAATAACGGACTTCCCACTTCACTGAAAAGCCCTAGGGGACAAGTTTGACCCGGTGCATGAGATCGTCGAGAGCATAGGTATCCAGGAAGGCGGTCACTTCGATGACTTGCCCATTCTTGAACGTCATATGCCACAGATAGGTGTTGTTGTAGGGTTTCTGATCCAGCGCCGTGGCCCTTCCATGCCAAAGAACAACCACGACGTCATCCTCGGCAATGATGCTTTGCACCGTGGGGACAATCGGCGTTGCCAGTCGCGCAGTGATTGACCGGACGACTTGGGCCAACTCAGCCTTGCTGGCGTACATACCGGAAACGGGGCTCGTCCCCGCCACGGTCCATCTGGCATCGGGCGCAAGCAGATCGAACACCGTGCCTTTGCCTTGCTGCCAATTTGTGAATGCCTCGCGCACCAGCGTCGCATTGGTTTGCTGGGTTGAAGTTGGCGACGCTCCAGCGATCGATGTCGAAAGTGCCAGGCACAGGACAATGGCATGAAGATGTAAGACTGAACTCATCGATAGTTTCATGATGTCTCTCGCAGCAATGCTATGGATTAAGGCTCTTTAAAAAGAACCTTAACGATATGCGCGCAGAAACCTTTGCTTAATACTGCTCGACGCTTGCCTGATGCTATTCGAGCCTGGTCTTAGCCATTCAGGACGTCTTCATAGAACGCCAGCGCAGCCACGTTCTTATCCTTCGCTTCCAACATGATGTCGAAGCGGTCCAAAAAACCGAGGGCGTACTGGTTCGTCCAGTGATTCCACATCTGCGCGCTGTGGCCGTACAGGTCTCGTTTGGACACGACCTTCAACAAGTTCTCCATCTCAAGCTTGTCGCCTGCATCGAAGCCCAACTCCTGTAGCCGCTCTGGTGGCTGGGAGTAATGCATCGTGGGCCGAACGCCGCGCCAACTGTCGATAACGCGTTGGACTCGCGGGGAATCCGGCGCGATGTAGTCGTTCTCATTGATCCAGCAGTGATGAATGTCCAGCACGACGGGGGCGAGGTCGGCGAGTTGCAGGCAATCATCCACGCCGTAGGCCTTTTCCTCGTTTTCAAACGTGATGCAGTTGCGCGACACCTCCGACAAGCGCGGCCAGACCGAACGAATCCCCTCGCCCCCCAGCCGCCCGGCAATGTGCACGTTGCATTTGAAATCCTGGAAGCGCCGACCGAAGCCCATCATCCGGATCATGTCGGCGTGGTACTCGAACTCGGCGAGGCTGTTTTCCACCACTGGCGGTTTATCTGAACCCAGCACGCAGTACTGGCCGGGATGAAAGGACAACCGGATATCCGCTGCACGCGCCAGGTCGCCAATGGCGGCGAAGCGTTTGGCAAGTTCGCGCTGGATGCCGGGGTCTTGATAGAAAGCGCTCACCTTCGGATGACTGTAGAACGGCAACAGGTCGCTGCTCAGTCGAAGCATGCGCAGGGTCGGTGGCAGCTCGGCGACGTAGGCGATGAGGCGCAACTGCGCGTCGAGATTGTGCGTGACGATTTCCAGAAGCTTGTCGCGGGCGATTTGCACGGAGACGCTGTCCATCCAGCGTAATGTCGTGGTGCGGGGGTTGAAGGGAGCTTCGATGGTCTTTAGCGCAGCCGCAGAAAGGCCGCGATCAGGGTGGCGGTATTGGCAGGCGAAGCCGATGCGGGGGTGGGTCATGGGAGGTCCTGGCCGTTGAGTCCGTGTCGGCGGTAGACATCCTGGTGATTGAGTTGTCGTTTTTGGATTGGCTATTGGGTGACGAAGCTAATTTGCCTGTTGCGCCGGTTTTCGCTAAGTCAGGACTCCGTTCCCAGATTGTTCCCATATCGCCCTTTTCCAGACACCAAAAACCACAAACCCCCGACTTTCTCTAGGAAAATCAGGGGTTTGTGTTTGTAGAATGTGGCGGTGAAGGAGAGATTCGAACTCTCGATACAGTTTCCTGTATACACACTTTCCAGGCGTGCTCCTTAAGCCACTCGGACACTTCACCGTGTCTCGGCAAACTGTTCAGTCTGTCGAGGCGCGCTAATGTAGTCGAAAGCCTTTGCGATGGCAAAGGTTTTTTTCAGAATTTTCATGCGGTTAAGGCTGGCCCGGGTTTCAAACCGGCTGGGGGATGGCAAACCGGCCAAACTCTGGCCTGGTCTGTGGGCCGCGCGACGGAAACAGGCGCGGCCCTTGGGGCGGGGCGGGCTGTTTATAGAAGGCAGGGCTGACCGGTGAGTCAGTCACGGCGCTTTACCTGGCCTGCGACGGTGGGTAACGTCTGCTCCACTTCTCTTACAAGGAATAGCGTCATGAGCGACCTGATTGCCTACCATCTCGAAGACGGTATCGCGACCCTGACCTTGAACAACGGCAAGGTCAATGCCATTTCGCCTGATGTGATCGTCGCGTTCAACGCCGCGCTGGACCAGGCGGTGGCCGATCGCGCGGTGGTGATCATTACCGGGCAGCCGGGGATTCTGTCGGGCGGTTACGATTTGAAAGTGATGACTGCCGGCCCGAAGGAAGCGGTAAGCCTGGTGGCGTCCGGCTCGACCCTGGCCCGCCGCCTGTTGTCGCACCCCTTCCCTGTCGTCGTCGCGTGCCCTGGGCATGCCGTGGCCAAGGGTGCGTTCCTGTTGTTGTCGGCGGATTACCGCATTGGTGTCGAGGGGCCGTTCACCATCGGCCTGAACGAAGTGCAGATCGGCATGACCATGCACCACGCCGGTATCGAGCTGGCCCGCGATCGCTTGCGCAAGTCGGCGTTCCACCGTTCGGTGATCAATGGCGAGATGTTTAATCCGCAGAGCGCCGTGGACGCGGGTTTCCTCGACAAGGTGGTCTCGCCTGATGAGCTGCAGGCGGCGGCATTGGAAGCCGCGCGTCAGTTGAAGAAAATCAACATGACCGCCCACAAGAACACCAAGCTCAAGGTCCGCAAGGCGCTGCTGGATGCGTTGGACAGCGCGATCCTGCTGGATCAGGAGCATATGGGCTGAACCGTGGCGAGGGCGCTTGCTCCCGTTCGGCGGGATGTAGGAGCTGCCGAAGGCTGCGATCTTTTGGTCTTCCGTTCGCTTGAAATTCCAATGTCAGGTGAAAGATTGCAGCCTCGTTGCACTCGTCAGCTCCTACAGGCCAAGTGAAAGCAGGCGCCCCGCCACGGGTCAACCGGATCTTTTTCCACCCAAGGTGGACCTGACCCTGCGGCCGCTCTAACCCGCTTTCTACGCGCTATTTAGAAACATACGCTTAAACATCGCCTATCTCCTACCTCTACAGGGGCAATTGCCGAAAACAGTGCACATCCGTACACTGCGCCACCTTTTGTCCCGACGGGGCTTGTTGATGTTGTTTACGTTGCGTATGTGTTTGATGGGCCTGCATTTTGTCCTGGCGGGGGTGGTGGGTGTGATTCTTGGCCTGTGCCGGCCGTTCAACCCTGACAACAGCCGTTTATGCGCCCGGCTGTATGCGTTGCCTGCCATGTGGTTCCTGCGCCTGCGGGTCAAGGCCGAGGTCGACACGCTGGTAAACAAATCCCAGAGCTGCGTGATCATCGCCAATCATCAATCCAACTACGATCTGTTCGTATTCGGTAATGTGGTGCCGCGCCGCACGGTGTGCATTGGCAAGAAAAGCCTGAAATGGGTGCCGCTGTTCGGTCAGTTGTTCTGGCTGGCGGGCAATGTGTTGATTGACCGCGGCAATGCGATCAAGGCGCGCAAGGCGATGCTCACCACCACCCATACGCTGCAGCATGAGGACACCTCCATCTGGGTATTCCCGGAAGGCACGCGCAACCTGGGCGAAGCGTTGCTGCCGTTCAAGAAAGGCGCGTTCCAGATGGCGATTGCCGCCGGGGTGCCGATTATCCCTGTGTGTGTCAGCACCTATATCAAGCACATGCGCCTTAATCGCTGGCGCAGTGGCGACATTCTCATACGCTCGCTGCCGGCGATTCCTACAACGGGCCTGAGCATGGAGGACATGCCCCGCCTCATCGCCCAATGCCGCGAGCAGATGCAAGCGTGCATCGAGACGATGGACCGGCAGTTGCAGGTCGCCTGACAGGAAACCCGCCCATACGGCGGGTTTTCTTTTGCGGCGAACTCAGCGAATTTCACTGACTCTCAAGCAACATGGCGCGCTAAGCTGGACGGTGCCTGTATCACTGCCAATTTCCAAGAAGAAGTGAACCATCATCATGGGTAGAGTCGTTGCTGCTGCGGTTTACAGCGCCGGTAAGAAAGTCACCAATATAACCCTCGACGAAGGCAGCGCCTGGGCTGCGAAACCAGGACATTTCGTTTGGATCGGCCTCGAAGAGCCCAGCACGCTGGAACTGACCAACCTGCAACGCCAGTTCAACCTGCACGAGCTGGCGATCGAAGACGCCATGGAGAAACACAGTCGTCCGAAGCTGGAGACCTTTGGCGATGCGCTGTTCATCGTCACGTATTCGCCAGTGCGCAAGGACGGCAAGCTGCAATTCATCGAAACCCATATCTTCGCCGGCAAGGGCTACATCATCACCGCCCGCAATGGTCACTCGGCTTCCTACGCCCACGTCCGGCAGCGCTGTGAGGCACGTCCACTCCTGCTGGAACATGGGGAGGATTTCGTGCTCTACGCGATTCTCGATTTCGTCATTGAAAACTACCAGCCGGTGGGCGAAGCCATTCATGCCGAGATCGATGAACTTGAGCGCAACGTGCTCTGCAGCGCCCTGAACGAGCGCGACATCCAGAACCTTCACAGCTTGCGCCGCGACGTGCTGCGCCTGCGTCGCTACGCGGCGCCGATGGTGGAGATCAGCGAAGAACTGCAGCGCTTGGATTTTCCGTTCATCGACAAGAACATGGGTCCGTATTTCCGCGATGTGCAGATCCACGTCACGCGGCAGATGGAAGACCTGGCGACCCTGGCGGACATCGCCAGCCAGACCATCGAAATCGGCGTGCTGCTCGAAGCCTCGCGCCAGAGCGTGGTGCAGCGCAAGTTCGCGGCCTGGGCGGCCATCCTGGCGTTTCCCACCGCAGTGGCCGGGATCTATGGGATGAACTTTGAAAATATGCCGGAGCTAACCTGGCACTATGGATATTTCATGGTGCTCGGATTTATCGGCGTGGGATGTACCGCGTTGTGGGCGAGTTTCAAGCGGTCGGGATGGTTATAACGGCAGCCACAAGCTTCAAGCTCCAACTTGCCGCTCGTAGCTTGAAGCTTGCAGCTTAAACCGGCTTGTGAGCAACAAAACGCATCATCCATTCAGCCACCGTCGTGCCGTGGTGTTCCTGTTCAAGGCTTGCCACGCCCTGGCTGTAGATCTTCTCGCCGAGGTGCTGCTGGCGGATTTCCAGCAAGGCCCGGGAATAATCGTGGATGAATTCCGGGTGACCCTGGAAGCACAGGACCTGGTCATTGATGTGATAGGCCGCGAACGGGCAGAAATCGCTCGAGGCGATGACCGTGGCATTTTCCGGCAGCTCAGTCACTTGGTCCTGATGACTGATCAACAGGGTCAACTCTTCCATCACCGGGCTCATCCAAGGCGCCTTGGCCGCGAGTGTGTAGCGATGGGTGCCCACACCCCAACCCTGGCTGGCCCGTTCGGTCTTGCCGCCCAGCAGCAACGCCAACAGTTGATGACCAAAGCAGACGCCCAGCAACTTGTCGCCACGCTGGTAGCGGTCCATGAGGTAGGTCTTGAGGGTCTGGATCCACGGATCAGTGCCGAAGGAGTCGGCCTTGCTGCCGGTCACCAGGTACGCGTCGAACTGTTCGTCATCGCTGGGGTATTGCCCTTCCATCACGTTGTAGACGATGAAGTCAGCCGCGATGGGCTGTTGCGAGAACAGGCGCTGGAACATCTGCCCGTAACCCTGATATTGATCGACCAGTTCCGGACGCAGGATATCGGTTTCCAGTATGCAGATGCGTAGCGACATAAAAAATACCTGACACGATGATGGGAATATTGCACACCCCAGAGCCTGCCTTGAAACACCGTCCCAAGGCAAGCCCCCGCCGTCAGAACCGCGCGTGCCTGGCGGCTTTTTCCAACAACAAGGCCGGCGGCGAGAAACGTTCGCCATATTGTTCGGCCAAGTATTGGCAGCGGGCGATAAATGCCGGCAAGCCGTACTGGTTGATGAACTGCAACGCGCCTCCCGTCCAAGACGCGAATCCGATGCCAAGGACCGAGCCGATATTGGCGTCGGCCGTCGAAGTGACGACGCCTTCCTCCACGCAACGAACGGTTTCCAGGGCCTGGATGAATAACAGTCGGTCACGTATATCCTGAGCCTGGATTTGCCCGGCGGTGTTCTCGAAACGCTCCTTGAGCACCGGCCAGAGGTACTTCTGCCCTTGCTCTGGATACTCGTAGAAACCGGCCCCACCCGCCTTCCCCGGTCGCTTGTATTCGAGCAGCAAGTCGATCACGGCGAATGCGGGATGCTCCGTCGGCGCTTTCCCTTCCGCTTGTAAGTCTTGGGCGGTTTGCTTGCGGATATGGCTCATCAGGCTGAGGGAAACTTCGTCGGAAACAGCCAACGGCCCAACCGGCATACCGACCTTTTGCGCCTCGGTTTCGATCATCGGCGCACTCACGCCTTCGCCGAGCATGGCGATGCCTTCATGGATGAAGGTACCGAAGACCCGCGACGTGAAAAACCCGCGACTGTCGTTGACGACAATGGGCGTCTTGTCGATTTGCCGGACGAAATCGAAGCCTCGGGCTAGCGTCTCATCGCTGGTACGAGCCCCCCGGATGATTTCGATCAAGGGCATCTTTTCCACCGGGCTGAAGAAATGCAGGCCGATAAACTTGCTTTCATCTGGTATGGCCTTGGCCAGGCCGGTGATGGGAAGAGTTGACGTATTCGACGCGATCACCGCATCAGGCCCCGCCACCGCTTGGGCTGCGGCAGTCACGTTGGCCTTCAGGGCACGGTCCTCGAAGACCGCCTCGATGATCAATTCGCAACCGGTCAGGTCGGCATCGCTGTCGGTGGGGTGGATGCGCGCCAACGTGGCGTCACGCTGAGCAGCGGTGAGCTGGCCGCGTGCGACTTGCTTGTCCAGCAGCGTCGCGCAACGAGCCTTGGCTTTTTGCGCGGCAGCCAGGTCGATGTCCTTGAGCACCACGTCGATGCCCGCCGCTGCGCTGACATGAGCAATACCCGCCCCCATCATCCCGGCACCAAGCACCGCGACTTTTCTTGTCAGAAAAGGCGCAAAACCGTGTGGGCGGGAACCGCCAGCCTTGATCTCGTTGAGTTGAAACCAGAAGGTGCCGATCAGGTTCTTCGCCACCTGGCCGGTCACCAGTTCGGTGAAATAACGGCTTTCGATCAGATGGGCCGCGTCAAACGTCACCTGCGCCCCTTCCACTGCGGCGCAGAGAATTTTCTCCGGGGCCGGCAGGCAACCCTGGGTCTTGCTGCGCAGGATCGAAGGTGCGATCGCCAGCGTCTGGGCGACGGCAGGATCGGACGGTGTCCCGCCCGGAATCCGATAGCCTTTCGTATCCCAAGGTTGCACTACGCTCGGGTTGGCGAGAATCCAGGCGCGAGCCTTGGTGAGCAGGTCGTCGCGGTCCGCCGCCAGTTCATCGATCAGGCCGGCCTGCAGTGCTTGTTGCGGTCGAATCCGCTTGCCTTCGAGCAGATACGGCAATGCCTTTTCCAAACCAAGCAAGCGCACCATCCGCACCACTCCACCGCCGCCCGGCAACAGGCCGAAGGTCACTTCCGGCAGGCCGATCAGCACCGACGGGTGATCCAGCGCCACGCGGTGATGACACGCGAGGCAGATTTCCCAGCCACCGCCCAGGGCCGCACCGTTGATAGCGGCAACCACCGGTTTTCCGAGGGTTTCCAGTGTGCGCAGTTGTGCCTTGAGACCCAGCACGGTTTCGTAGAAGGCCTTGGCCTGGGATGGTCCGACTTGAATCAGCTCGTTCAGGTCGCCACCGGCAAAAAAGGTCTGCTTGGCCGACGTGATGATCACGCCGGCGATCGAGTCTTTCTCGACGGCGAGACGCGCAACGCAGGCCGCCATCGCCTCGCGGTACATCGCGTTCATGGTGTTGGCGCTCTGGCCTGGCATATCCAGCGTCAGGACGACGATCCGGTCCGGGCCGGTTTCGTAACGAATGGCATCGGTCATGAAAAATGTTCCTTGAAGTCCAGGCTCAGAGGCGTTCGATGATGGTGGCGATGCCCATGCCACCGCCGACACACAGCGTCGCCAGGCCATAACGCAGGCGACGCGCCTCCAGCTCATCCAGCAGCGTGCCGAGGATGGCGCACCCGGTGGCGCCCAGCGGATGGCCCATGGCGATGGAGCCGCCGTTGACGTTGACCTTGGCGGGGTCGATGGCCATGTCCTTGATGAATTTGAGCACCACCGAGGCGAAGGCTTCGTTGACCTCGAACAAGTCGATGTCCTCGACCCGCAGCCCGGCTTTCGCCAAGGCCTTGCGGGTGGCCGGGGCCGGGCCGGTGAGCATGATGGTCGGCTCGGTGCTGATGACGGCGGTAGCGACGATTCGGGCCCGGGGTTGCAGGCCCAGCTCGCGTCCCTTTGCCTCGGAACCGATGAGCATCAGCGCCGCGCCGTCGACGATGCCCGAGCTGTTGCCTGGGGTGTGCACGTGATGGATCCGTTCGACATGGCTGTAGACCCGCAACGCCGTCGCGTCGAAGCCCATCTGCCCCATCGCCTCGAAACTCGGCCGGAGTTTGCCCAGGCCTTCCAGCGTCGAGTCGGCGCGAATGAACTCGTCGTGGTCCAGCAGCACGATGCCGCTCTGGTCCCGCACCGCCACCAGGGATTTATCGAACGAACCGTTTTCCCGCGCCCGCGCGGCTTTATGCTGGGACTGCAATGCAAAGGTGTCGACGTCCTCGCGACTGAAACCTTCGAGGGTAGCGATCAGGTCGGCGCCGATGCCCTGGGGAACGAAATGACCATGCAGGTTGGACTGCGGGTCCAACGCCCAGGCGCCACCGTCACTGCCCATCGGCACCCGTGACATGGACTCGACGCCGCCGGCCACCACCAGGTCTTCGAAACCGGAACGCACTTTCATCGCAGCCAGGTTCACCGCTTCCAGGCCCGATGCGCAAAAACGGTTGAGCTGCACGCCGGGCACGCTGACATCCCAATCAGCCACCAGGGCGGCGGTTTTGGCGATATCTGCGCCTTGATCACCTGTCGGCGTCACGCAGCCGAGCACGATGTCGTCCACATGGCCCGTGTCCAGGCTCATACGCTGGCGCAACGCGGTCAACAGGCCGCTGAGCAGGTTCACCGGTTTGACGGTATACAGGGCGCCGTCAGGTTTTCCCTTGCCACGCGGCGTGCGTAATGCGTCAAAAATAAAAGCTTCGGTCATGACATCCTCGAACCGCCGTTGGGACAAAACCACACCTGCAACCATAAGCCCAGCGGCGCTGGATTCAATGACGCCATTGCTCAACGACGTTGACAGCCACGCTCAGACGAACGGTAGCGTGCTATCGGGTTAACCGATTCAGGTAAGCAAGCTGTCTAGCAAAAGGGCCGGCAGGAAGGTGGCAATAGGCCTCATGTCTTTTTTATAGCGTTCAGCAAGAAGTCCATACGAATTGGATCTAAGCCAAGACGGCCGCGGCCCCTAATGTAAAGCTTGTACAAGAAAAGTCGTCGGGTTTTGCCGGGGCGCTTGTCAGACAGGAAGTGCAACGCCAGCCGTCATGGAGTTATGCAGGCTGGCCTCAGGAAATAACAAAAAAGGCGGGTCAGCCATGTTCAAACATTCGAAAGTTCGCCAAGCCGGACTCATTCTCTTCGCCACGACACTGCTGTTGATCTTGCCGAATATCACCAAGGTCATCGGCTGACAGGCGCATGGTGTCTACACCATTCATGAGTTGCATCATCCACGCCGGTAAGCGAACGCTGTTCCAGCGACGGTGGTTGTGCCACCCTTTGCGCTTCCCTCTCGACATGGAAGGCGACTCATTTGAAAGTCCTCATCGTGATGGGGGCGCTGCTGCTCAGCTCGCCCCTTTATGCCGCACAGCTGGTGTTGGAGCTGGGCGCGAATACGCGTACGTGGCAAACCGAGGCGCTGCTCAAGCATCCTGAAGCGCGGACGGTCCAGATTGCCGAAGATGTCTCCTACAAAAAGCCGATGAATTATCGCGCCGTGCCGCTGGCCGCGCTGTTGACCGGTGTCCAGGCGAACGACCATCTCCAGGCCGTGGCGCTGGACGGCTTTGCCGCCGAACTGCCCGCCGCACCGTTGCTCAACAAGACCGGCGCGAGGGCGTGGCTGGCCATCGAAGACCCGGCCAAGCCATGGCCGCCGCTCGGGGACGGCAAGAAAAGCGCCGGACCGTTCTATCTGGTCTGGACCGATCCTCAAGCCGGCCATATCAGCCCTGAACAATGGCCGTACGCGGTGGCAAGCATCAAGCGCCTGTCAGCGGTGGCCGATCGCTTCCCTGCCCTGCTGCCCTCGCCCGACCTCGCCAAGGATGATCCGGTGAACAAGGGGTTCGAACTGTTCCAGAAGAACTGCCTGGCCTGCCACCGCCTCAACGGCGCGGGGGATGCGCAGTTCGGTCCGGACCTGAACATTCCTTTCAACCCTACGGAATATTTCTCGGGGGATTTCCTCAAGCGCTACATCCGTGACCCGCAGGGCATGCGTCACTGGCCCCAGGGGAAAATGCCCGGATTCTCGGCGACAGTGCTGCCGGATTCGGAGCTGGATTTGCTGGTGGGGTATTTGAAGCATATGGCGGGGCGCAAGCAGCCGTTGGGTCAATAGATCAGCTTGTTTTGTCTAAGCCAGTCCCGCTGGCCCTTGTAGGAGCTGTCGAGCAAAGCGAGGCTGCGATCTTTTCCAGACATTTGAGCTCCAAGCCAAGGATCTAAAAATCGCAGCCTCGCTTCGCTCGGCAGCTCCTACACAGCGGGAGCAAGCTCGTCGCCACAAGAGCTGGATCGTTTACTGCTGCTGCGCCGTAATCACCGGAGCCGGCGTCACCAGCACCTTGGCGTGCATCTGTTCAAACCCGCCGCCACGGCGCATGCCACGCACCGGGCAGGCGTCCAGGTAATCCAGGCCTACCGCCAATTTCAAGTGTCGCTCCGGACGGGCCAGTTGGTTGGTCACGTCGAAGCTGTACCAGGCGTCATCGAGCCATGCTTCGGCCCAGGCATGGCTCGCCAGGTGTTCGCTGTCTTCGTTGAACAGATAACCCGACACATAACGCGCCGGCACGCCCAGGCTGCGGGCGCACGCCAGGAACGCATGGGCATGGTCCTGGCAAACTCCGCTGCGACCGGCAAACGCCTGGGCCGCGCTGGTCTCCACTTCGGTGGAGCCCGGTGTGTAGGTCATATGTTGGTTGAGCCCGTGCATCAAATCGATCAGCGCCACACGATCGCGACGCTGCTTGCACTGCGCCTGGGCGAAGGCGCGAAGGGCTTCGTCCGCTTCGGTGAGCCGGGTGAAACGCAGGAAGGGCAGCGCCGATTGGCTTTCGTGCTCGGCTTCACGCGACGGGTCGATATCCACCTGGCCACGGGCACCGATGATGATGGTTTCGTGGGGCTCGTCCAGCGTCAGCACATGAAGGATGTTGCCGAACGGATCGAGCTGCGACCGCACCGGTCGAGGCAGGTCCAGCTGCCAGCTCAGCACGTGCTGGCGTTCGCTGTCGTGCGGCGTCAGGCGCAGGTACTGAATGCTTGCGCGAACCTGGTCTTCATAGTGGTAGGCCGTTTCGTGGCTGATCGAGAGTCTCATATGACCTCCAGGTAGGAACTGTGAATGGCATTGCCCAGTTCACGGACCAGTGGGATGAATTCGGTGAGCCAGGCGTGCAGCCCACCGTCGAGGATTTCATTGATGCCGGTATAGCGCAGGCGTGCGTCCATCTCCGCCGCCAGGCGTTGGGCCTGCCGACCGTTGCTGCCGGGCAGGCTGGCGAGAATCTGGTCGATCTCTTCGGTGCAGGCCCGCAAGGAGCGCGGGACGTCGGCACGCAACAACAGCAGTTCAGCCACATGCCGGGCACCGGGGGCGTCACGGTAGATTTCGGTGTAGGCCTCGAAGGAAGACAGCGCTCGCAACAACGCGCTCCATTGATAGTAGGCGTGGGCGGTGCCGTCGTTGACAGCATGGGCCTGGTCGCCGGCCATTTCGTAGCGGGCGTCGAGCAGGCGCAGGGTGTTGTCGGCCCTTTCGATGAACGTTCCCAGGCGTATGAACCTGAACGCATCGTTGCGCATGATGGTGCCGTAGGTGGCGCCGCGAAACAGATGGGACCGCTCCTTGATCCATTCGCAGAAACGGCTCATGCCGTAGCGGCCCAGGCCCAGCTCGGCGATCTGGCGAATTTCCAGCCAGGTGGCGTTCACGTTTTCCCACATGTCGGCGGTGATTCGGCCACGCACCGCATGGGCACTGGCACGTGCGGAACCCAGGCAACTGTAGATACTGGCGGGGTTGGCCGCCTCCAGGGCGAAAAAATGCAGCAGGCGCTCGGCGTGCAGATCGCCGTGCCTGTCCCGGTAGTCATCCAGCGTGCCGGTAATGAGCAATGGCATGGCCAGTTCATGCAAGCCGTCGCCGCGCCCATCCTGGGGCATCAATGACAGCGAATAACTGACGTCGAGCATCCGCGCGAGGTTTTCCGCGCGCTCCAGATAACGCGACATCCAATACAAGTCCGAGGCGGTCCTGCTTAACATGGCAGCTCCTTCATTCCTCGACCACCCAAGTGTCCTTGGTGCCTCCGCCCTGTGAAGAATTCACCACCAGGGAACCTTCGCGCAGCGCCACGCGGGTCAGGCCACCCGGCACCACGCGGGTTTCTCGCCCCGCCAGGACAAACGGACGCAAATCGATATGGCGCGGCGCGATGCCGTTTTCGACAAAGGTCGGGCACGTCGACAAGGACAACGTTGGTTGAGCGATGTACGCATGCGGCTTGGCCTTGATCCGCTCGCGGAAGGCGTCGATCTGCGCCGTCGTCGAGGCTGGCCCCACCAGCATGCCGTAACCGCCGGAGCCTTGGGTTTCCTTGACGACCAGGTCCGCAAGGTTCGCCAGCACATGGGAAAGTTCAGCGGGGTTACGACATTGCCAGGTGGGGACGTTGCTCAGGATCGGCTCCTCGTCCAGGTAGAACCGGATCATGTCGGTGACAAACGGATACACCGATTTGTCATCCGCCACACCTGTGCCGATGGCGTTGGCCAACACCACGTTGCCCGAACGGTAGGAGGACAGCAGCCCCGGCACGCCGAGCATCGACTGCGGATTGAAGGCCAGCGGATCGAGGAAGGCGTCATCGAGGCGACGGTAGATCACGTCAACGGCTTTCGGTCCGTCCGTGGTGCGCATGAAGACCTTGTCGTCACGCACGAACAGATCCGCGCCCTCCACCAGCTCGACGCCCATCTCACGGGCGAGGAAGGCGTGTTCGAAAAACGCACTGTTGAAACGCCCGGGGGTCAGGACCACGACGCTTGGGTCGTCCAAGTGACTGGCGCTTTTCAGCGTATCGAGCAGCAGGTTCGGATAATGGTCGATCGGTGCGATGCGTTGGGCGGCGAACAGTTCGGGGAACAGGCGCATCATCATCTTGCGGTCTTCGAGCATGTAGCTGACGCCGCTGGGCGTACGCAGATTGTCCTCGAGCACGTAGTACGTGCCGTCACCGTCGCGCACCAGATCGACACCGCAAATGTGGGCATAGACATCGCGATGCAGATCCAGCCCCTGCATCGCCAGTTGATATTGATCGTTGGCCAGGACCTGCTCGGCCGGAATGATGCCGGCCCGAATGATCCGCTGTTCGTGATAAAGGTCGGCCAGGAACATGTTCAGCGCCTTGACCCGCTGGATACATCCACGTTCGACCATTCGCCATTCACTGGCGGGAATGCTGCGCGGAATGGTATCGAAAGGGATCAGGCGCTCCGTTCCCTGCTCATCGCCGTAAAGCGTGAACGTGATGCCGGCGCGATGAAACAACAGGTCGGCCTCGCGTCGCCGTTGTGCCAGGAGCTCGTCGGGCGTTTCGGCCAGCCATTGGGCGAACGCTCGATAATGTGGGCGGACCTGGCCGTCGGCATCGTACATTTCATCAAAACCAGTGCGGATCATGCCGTACTCCTTGTCACCCCGGCTCAGGCGTCGCAAGGCCCGTGCCAGCGGCATAAACGCTTTATGATCAACAGCTTGGTTTATCCCTCGACAGGCCGGGCACCCTTGTGGTGCAGCGGATATCCCTATCCGGCTTGCCTCGCTTCATTGCGACGCAGGACGTCGCTATCCCTGAGCATAGTCAAGATAGAGAGGGCACAGTGATGAACAGCGGACATGCCAGACATGAAAACGGCCGACACAAAGGTCAGCCGTTGCTGTGAGGCACAAGGAAAATGTCAGGCCTGCAGGCGCCGGATCTCCTGCTTGACGCCCCAACCTTCGATGATGCCACCCAGGGGCTCCACCACGGCTTCGAAGTTCAGCTCGAAGTCGCCGATGTCATCATAGGTGGCGTACATCACCCGGCTCAGTTCCAACGACCAGGCTCCATCTTCGCGAGCACTGATCTGCGCATTCAACGATTCGCCGCGAAAATGACCCGCCGCCCTGCGCGCCCGCTCCTCGTCGGGGAAAATGGCGTAGAACTCGATGGGATGGAATTGGGAGAAATCGAAACCGCCCTCTTTCATGCGGCGCAGCACGCTGGTGCTGATGTCTTCTTGATAGGCTGTGCTCATGAAACGTCCTCCTCAGACCGATGGATAGACTTTCCGTCTTCCCGTGCGTGCAACCTGCGGTTACAAGCAGTACGGCATCAACTGACCGTCGGGACACAAGCATGTAGCTGACAAGACCGGACCTTGGCGATCCTTTCGCTGATCTCGATTGCAGAGTAGCTTCAAGTCATCGCCGCTGCCAAGCGGGACCAGACAAGGATTTTCATGAAATCGGTTTAATGCTGATGATTTCAATGCTGTTTTGGGTTTTGAGACTTTTGAGCGTAGGGTCTTCGGTGCGACCTTCCAGGTCGTTGAGGTCAAGCTTGGCGGGTACCGGCAGCAGCTTCTGCCGGATCAACTGGGCAGCCTGCTCCATGGTGGGCTCCTGGTCGTAATCGAACTGCTCGGCGATGGCTTCGCCGTGATCGTCAACGAAAGTGATTTCCCACTTTGGCATCGGTGTCTCCTTGATCAATTCATGGCTGGGCTTGCCTTCATCTCGACATTGACGGCGAAACAATCGTTCCGCTGAGCTGCCGACGGCACAGATGAAAAAACCGCCTCGAGGGCGGTTTCTTCATAGACGATAGCCGTTATTTTTCGGCGCGCTCTTTCAACGCTTTCAGCGTGTTGAACGGCGCGTCCACCACGAACTTGTTAGCCAGCCAGGACGGTACGTCGCCGCCCGGCTCGGTGTGGACCTGATAGGTCACTTCGATTCGGTCCGCACCCTTGGGGGTGAATGTCCAGAAGCCGTCGACTTGTGTCACACGTACAAAGCCCTTCTCCTCCGGTGCGTAACTCGGTACGCCCTTGAGCTTGCGAGTCAAGCTGCCATCGGCGCCCTCCTCGGTGGTGACTTCCAATACGGAATCACGGGACGTCACCGGCCAAGGCGTATTGAACTGGGTGTAGGTCCAGCTCTTGTTGCCCTCATGCTTGAGCAGCTTCTGGCTCTTGCATTCATGAATCCAGGCGCAGGCACCAGGCACGTCTTCCTGCAGGGCTCGCAATTTCGCCATGGTGGTCTTCATGACGGTCACGCCACGGTAGGCCTTGTATTTGGAACCGGTCACTTCACTGAGTGACACCTGGATACCTTCCTTGTCCTTGGCGACCTGCCAGTCCTCTGCCTGTGCGGTAGCCGTCGCCAACAACACGGTCAAACCACACAACACAGCCATACGATGCAGCGAACCCATAGGTTGTTTTCCTTATTGTCCAAGTTCGTTCATGTCAGTCTTGACGATTGCCCCACTACGCTGCCGTGACCTGCTCCCACCATCCAATCAACCGAATGGCTTCGTCGCTGCTGCTGCCGCAGACCTCGATGTCGGCCACAAACGCCGAGCACACCGCCGGGCGCTCCGGTTGGCCGAAGATCTGGCACAGATTATCGACCGACAACTGTACGCAACGTTCTCCCGCCGGCTTGCCCTGGGGCATGCCCGGGATGGGCGAACTGATGGAAGGGGCGATGCAACAGGCGCCACAGCCCTCACGGCACTTCATGACGAGGAATACCTCACGACAGGTAATGATTGGTAACAACAACAGAGTAACGGCTAAAACAGGTGTTTTAAATTACCGTCCCCGTGTTTTTTCGCAGAAGGTGCGATGACTGGGCAGTCAACGACGAACAGCAGGACTGCGCCCGGCCTATTGCTTGAATTCGAACTCGAGCGCGGCGCCTTCCACCTCGTTGCGCTCCTGATTGCGCAGCGGCAATTGCATCTCGTTGCTCAACAGGCGGCCGTTAAGCTGGAACGGACCGGGCTTCTCTCCGAACATCGCCGGCAGCAGTGGCTCGCGCTTGGGTAATGGCGCCTTGCCCGGAGGTTGCAGCTCTTCGACCATGCCATGGGGCAGGCTCAGATCCAGCTTGGCCGGAGGCAGTGGCGTCTTGGCGACTTCGTGGGCGGATTTGCTCTTGGAAGCGATAGGCGCGCGCTTTTTTTTCGCGGGTGCTGTTTTCTTGGCGGGAGCCTTCTTGGCCGCTGCGCTCTTCGGCGTGTCCTTGGTAATACTGGCGGCCGGCTTCTCCTGCGCTGAAGCCGCCACGGCGACGCCTCCCATGTGGAAGGCACTCAACAGGCCGATCAAAACCCAGACAGCAGGAACAATGGTTTTCATAAACCCAACGGCACTTACGGCAGAGACCCTAATGCTGGCCTGATAATGAGGCGCTGACAAGCACATCGAAGCGACACAAGGCCTGCTACAGGTATCCGTTGGCGGTCTCCTGGCATAACTGCTTCGCCAGCAGCCCCAGCGTCATCAGGGCCCGCTCCGCCTCACGGTTCCAGGGTGTGCCGCAGTTCAGACGAATGCAATGGTTGAACTGTTCGGTATTACTGAAGATCAACCCCGGCGCAATACTGATGCCTTGCTGCAACGCCTGTACATGCAATTCCTGGGTATTGACCCGCCCCGGCAGGCTGACCCACAGGATGAAGCCGCCGGTGGGACGGCTCATTTGCGTGCCTTCCGGGAAATACTGCTGGACCGCCAGTTGGAATGCGCTGAGGTTCTTGCGGTACTCCTGACGGATGTAGCGCAAGTGCCGATCGTAGCCGCCATTCTCCAGATACGCCGCGATGCCCATCTGCGTGACGCTGCAGGCCGAATGAGTGCTGAACGTCTGGAGCCGCTGGATTTCCTGCTGGAACTTGCCAGCAATCATCCAACCGATGCGTACCCCTGGGGACAAGGTCTTGGAAAAACTCGAACAGTAGATCACCCGGTCCAATCGATCATAGGCTTTCAGCGCCTTGGTGCGGCCCTGCTCGAACATCAACTCACCATAGATGTCGTCCTCGACTATCTGGATATCGAAGTCCGATGCCAGGCGCAGCAGTTGCTTTTGCCGCTCCTCCGGCATGGTGCCGCCAAGGGGGTTGCTCAGGCGTGTGGTCAGCACCAGCGCCTTGATCGACCATTGGTTGGCCGCCAACTGCAGGGCCTCGAGGCTCATGCCGGTGACCGGGTCGCTGGGAATCTCGATGACCTTGAGGCCCAGCAGATCTGCCAACTGCAGCAAACCGTAATAGGTCGGCGACTCCGCAGCGATCAGGTCCCCTGGCCGGGTCAGCACGCGCAAGGACATTTGCAGCGCATCCACGCAGCCGTGAGTGATCACCACTTCGGAAGGGTCCACCACGACACCGGCGTCACGCATGCGAATCGCCACCTGGCGGCGCAACGGCTCGAAACCGGGGCTGAACATGTAGCTGAACGCCCGCGGGCTGTGGAAACGCGTGACCTTGGCCAGTTGCTGATGCAGCGCCCGGACAGGCAGGTAGTCGACGCTGGGAACCGCTGCCCCCAGCGGAAACACACCTTCGCGACGCGACTCGACCAATACCTGCTGGATAATGCTGCTGCGCGTTACCAGCCCGGGGCGCTCGACCCGGGCGATGTCCGGCGTCGGCGCGGTCAACGCTGGCGTCTGATGCACGTAATAGCCCGATTGCGGCCGCGCACGAATCAACCCCTGGTCTTCGAGATTGGCGTACGCCTGCAGCACGGTGGCATGGCTGACGTTGAGCTGCGAGCTCATCTTGCGCACCGAAGGCACCCGTTCGCCGGGTTGATACACACCGCGCCGGATGTCTTCGGCCAGTTGTTGAGCAATACGTTGATAGAGCAGGAGGTTGGTCATGACGCAGCACTCGATTTCACGGGCATTTTATTCTTGTCGGACTTTACCGGAACAGTTTAGAAGTGTACTGGGACAGTTGCCAGATTACCCGACAGTACAGTGCAGTGACAGCCCAACTGTACTCACTCGCCGCCAATCTCCAGGCAAAAAAAACCCGGCGCCTTTGAGGGGCCGGGTTTTCCAGCGACGCGGCCCTCAGCGGGCGGCGCCGAGCTGGCCTTTTTCGTCGGAGAACACGATCTCAACGCGTCGGTTCTGTGCCCGGCCGCGCTCGGTTGCATTGACGTCGACCGGGTACTGATCGCCGTAGCCTTCGACCTGGATGCGCTTCTCGTCGATGCCCAGGTCCACCAGCACGTCCGCCACGGCCTGCGCGCGATCACGGGACAGCTTGAGGTTCTCCTGCTTGCCGCCGGTGCTGTCGGTGTAGCCTTCGATACGCACCACGCGTTTGGGATTGAGCTGCAGGAATTGCACGATCTTGAGCACCACACGGTTGGCCGAGTTCTTCAACTCGGCCTCACCCGTATCGAACAGAACGTCACCGAGGGTCATCACCAGGCCCCGGTCAGTCTGGGTGGTGGCCATCGCCAGGATCTGTTCTTCCAGCAACTTGCCCTGCTGCTGGACGCTTTGCAGCTTGGATTCGCGCAAGGCCAGTTGCAGGCGCTGACGTTCCAGCTCGAGTTTCAACGCACGCTCCTCGTTGAGCACCTGGTTGCTGTGTTCACGAGCGATCTGGCTGTAGCGCTGGCTCAGGTAGGCGTAATGCTGCACATCCTCGCCACTGCCCCAATACGTGGACAAGCGGTCGGCACGGGCCAGCGACTCGCCGGCGCGAATCACGTCCTTGGGGGCGGCACGCAATACATTGGAATCTTCCTTGACCTTCTGGAAATCGGCGCTCGCCTGTTCCAGCGTCGCTTCGCTACGCTGGCCCGCGCAGCCGTACAAACTGGCCAGTCCTGCGAGAACCAAACCGCCGAATACATGGGAGGGCTTCATTGGGCATCCTCCCTCAACTGTTTGCGCAAGCGCTTGATGCGCGTATCGAGCACGTTCAGTTTCTCCTGGCTCTTGAGAGTCAGCACCTTCGCTTCGGCCAGGCGTGCATCCAGTTCGGCCTGTTCGGCCCGCATGCGGGCCTTTTTGTAGGATTCGTCGGCCATGTTGCCTTTGGCGCGGGCAAATTTTTCCTCGGCGAGTTTCAATTCAGGCACTTCATCGGCGGTGGCGCCTACTGCGTGGGCTTGCTCGATGGCTTGCTCAGTCAAGCGGATCTGTTCATTCGGCGCCGGATCGGCTGCACAACCCGCCAGAGCCAGAACGGCCAGGGCAGCGAAAAGAGGTCGAATAGTCACTAATGTTCCCTACTGTTTTGGGGCACTGACAGTTGGTTGCAACTGTGTTCGCCAACGCTCCAGATTGCGCTGCAACACAGCCTCTGTCAGGCCGGACGCGGCCAATTCTGTCATCTTTTGCGCCAGCTGTCCGCGTAACCATGGGTCGTTGCAGGCGGAGTTATGGGAAACCGCGAGGAACAGGCCCGGCTTGTCCACCGGTTGCGGCGCAGCTTGCAGGTCATTCGCCATTCCCAAGGTCTGCGCCATCGCCAGGCCTGAGTAGCGCCCAGCCAGTACATATTCCACTTCGCCCAGGAGCAATTTCTGAAAGGCCTGGGTCAGGTTGGGCGTGCGGGTCAGGGTTAGATTCTGCTCAGCGAAGACGCCAAATCCCTGTGTCATTCGAGCCTTCTCCGACAAGGCGCCGGGATGCCCGTGAAGATCCTCTGGCCGCTCGATCACCAATGTCGAATCCTTGCGGGTCCAGACCAG
This sequence comes from Pseudomonas sp. BP11-1-1, assembly GCF_052112105.1. Taxonomy (NCBI): domain Bacteria; kingdom Pseudomonadati; phylum Pseudomonadota; class Gammaproteobacteria; order Pseudomonadales; family Pseudomonadaceae; genus Pseudomonas; species Pseudomonas sp. BP11-1-1. The sequence goes on along the minus strand of NZ_JAUTYU010000008.1, from coordinate 144,085 downwards.
GTAATCGTTCTCCAGCAGCGGCGGATGCACGTAATCCAGCACTTCCAGGCCAGTCGTGGTCAACGGGGCGTCGGTGAGCAGGTCCATGCGTCCGCTGCGCACTTCGTCCAGCGCCTGGGCGCGCTTGCCGGCGTATAGAATTTCAATCTTGATGCCCAGCGCTTTCGCCACTTGCTCCAGCAGATCGGCGCCGGCACCAATCAAATGCTTGGGATCCTGGGGGTCTTGCCATAGATACGGCGGCGCATCGGGGCTGCCGGTGGCGATCAGGCGCTCGCATTTGCCAGCGGCGACCGACAGGCCTGGCGCGCACCCCAGCGCCAACAGCAACGACCAGCCAGCCAAACGGCGAAGATCCATCGCACCACACTCCCGTCCGCAGAAATAAAAAACCCGGCCAAAGGGCCGGGCTCTTTATAAGTGAAGATGCTGGATTAGACCAGCTTCTCCAACTCAGGTACGGCTTCGAACAAGTCCGCGACCAGGCCGTAGTCGGCCACTTGGAAGATTGGCGCTTCTTCGTCCTTGTTGATCGCAACGATCACCTTGGAGTCTTTCATGCCGGCCAGGTGCTGGATCGCGCCGGAGATACCGACGGCGATGTACAGCTGTGGCGCAACGATCTTGCCGGTCTGGCCGACCTGCATATCGTTGGGCACGAAGCCTGCGTCAACCGCCGCGCGGGATGCGCCAACGGCAGCGCCCAGCTTGTCGGCCAAGGCGTACAGGTGCTTGAAGTTGTCACCGTTCTGCATGCCACGGCCGCCGGAAACGACGATCTTGGCAGCGGTCAGTTCAGGACGGTCGGACTTGGCCAGTTCTTCGTTGACGAAGCTGGAAATGCTGGCGTCATGGGCAGCGCCTACGGCTTCAATGGCAGCCGAGCCACCTTCGGCGGCAACCGGGTCGAAACCGGTGGCGCGAACGGTGATGACTTTGACCGAGGCAGTCGATTGCACGGTGGCAATGGCGTTGCCGGCGTAGATCGGACGCTTAAAGGTGTCGGCGCTTTCGACCGAGATGATCTCGGAGATCTGGTCGACGTCCAGAGCAGCGGCGACGCGAGGCAGGATGTTTTTACCGTTGGAGGTCGCGGCAGCCAGGATGTGGCTGTAGCCCTTGCCCAGCTCGGCCACTAGCGGCGCAACGTTTTCCGGCAACTGGTGCGCGTAGGCGGCATTGTCGGCGTTGAGGACTTTGCTCACGCCAGCGATTTTCGCAGCGGCTTCGGCAACGGCGCCAGCGCCCTGACCGGCTACCAGGACGTGGACATCGCCACCGATTTTGGCGGCGGCAGCAACGGTGTTCAGCGTGGCCGGAGCCAGCGCTTTGTTATCGTGTTCGGCGATTACCAAGATAGTCATTTTTAGATTACCTTCGCTTCGTTTTTCAGTTTCTCGACCAGTTCAGCCACCGACTTGACCTTGATGCCCGCGCTGCGTGCAGCCGGCGCTTCGACTTTCAGGGTCTTGTTGGTGGAGGCGGTGGAAACGCCCAAAGCGTCAGGAGTCAGCACTTCAAGCGGCTTCTTCTTGGCTTTCATGATGTTTGGCAGGGACGCGTAGCGCGGCTCGTTCAAACGCAGGTCGGTGGTGACGATGGCCGGCAGTTTCAGGGAAACGGTCTGCGCGCCGCCGTCGATTTCGCGGGTCACGGCAACGCTGTCGCCGGACACTTCGACTTTCGAAGCGAAGGTGCCCTGGCCGTAGCCGCTCAACGCAGCGAGCATCTGGCCGGTCTGGTTGTTGTCGCTGTCGATGGCCTGCTTGCCGAGGATCACCAGCTGTGGCTGCTCCTTGTCGACAACGGCTTTCAACAGCTTGGCAACGGCCAGGGAAGTCAGGTCTTCGGCGGATTCGACGAGGATGGCGCGATCGGCACCCAGCGCCAGCGCAGTGCGCAGTTGCTCCTGGGCAGTGGTCGGGCCGATGGAAACGACGACGATCTCAGTCGCCACGCCTTTCTCTTTCAGGCGTACGGCTTCTTCTACGGCGATTTCGCAGAAAGGGTTCATCGACATCTTGACGTTGGCGAGGTCGACGCCGGAGTTGTCCGCCTTGACGCGAACCTTGACGTTATAGTCGACCACTCGTTTGACAGCTACAAGAACCTTCATGGATTCCTCGTTACTCTCCGGTGAAAAGAAAGTCGCCCGGGCGAACCTGGCGGTTGATGATCATGGGCGCAAGGGCACCTCTAAAAACGCCGGCATGAACCACACATGACCTTGCTCACGGGAGTGAAGACCATTCGTCAGTGATGACCGATGAGTCATTCATTATCGCGGCGTGTAAACTGCGCGTCCAAACTTCGCAATTCGTCACTTTGTGCTGCCTTCGCCCTGTCTTTAGAGGTGCTCTTGAAACCAACAGTCAGCCTACGGCGAGCGCAAAACCGCCCGTATCTTGACCGGAACGCCTATTCCGGTCAATACGGCAAAATGGTCAGTCATAAGCCGTACGTCAGTGATTTATCTGGGCTCCGACGATTTCAAACAAACGTTTGTATTGGACCCTGAGAGTGGTGTAGATATAATGCGCCGCTTAGAGAGAGAGCCGCGTCTCATCCATTGTCGCTTTCGTCGCTTCGCGAAGGAAACAACGGATGCAACGCCAAACCTCCAATTAGAAAAAACTGTGAGCCTTGAGTAGGAGATAGCCTGTGGAACGCGAATACATGGAATTCGACGTGGTCATCGTCGGTGCCGGCCCCGCTGGCCTGTCTGCCGCCTGCCGACTGAAACAGAAGGCCGCCGAAGCCGGTAAGGAAATCAGCGTCTGCGTGGTCGAAAAAGGTTCCGAAGTCGGTGCGCACATCCTCTCCGGCGCGGTGTTCGAGCCCCGCGCCCTGAACGAACTGTTCCCGGACTGGAAAGAGCTCGGCGCGCCGTTGAACACGCCCGTCGTTCGAGATGACATTTATGTCCTGAGAAACGCCGACGCCGCGAGCAAAATCCCTGACTTCTTTGTGCCCAAGACCATGCACAACGAAGGCAACTATATTATTTCCCTGGGCAACCTGTGCCGCTGGCTAGCCCAGCAGGCCGAGAACCTGGGCGTGGAAATCTACCCGGGCTTCGCCGCCCAGGAGGCGCTGTTCGACGAGAACGGCGTGGTGCGCGGGATCATCACCGGCGACCTGGGTGTCGACCGCGAAGGCCATCCAAAGGAAGGCCTCTATACACCTGGCATGGAATTGCGTGGCAAATACACGCTGTTCGCCGAAGGCTGCCGCGGCCACATCGGCAAGCAACTGATCAAGCGCTTCAACCTGGACAGCGAAGCCGACACCCAGCACTACGGCATCGGCCTGAAGGAAATCTGGGAAATCGATCCGGCCAAGCACCAACCAGGCCTGGTGGTCCACACCGCCGGTTGGCCGCTGGACATCATGGGCACCGAGAACACCGGCGGCTCCTTCCTCTATCACCTGGAAAACAACCAGGTGGTGGTCGGCCTGATCGTTGACCTGTCCTACAGCAACACCTTCCTGTCGCCCTTCGACGAATTCCAGCGCCTCAAGCATCACCCGGTGCTCAAGCAGTACCTCGAAGGCGGCAAACGCGTCAGCTACGGCGCTCGCGCAATCGCCAAGGGCGGCCTGAACTCGCTGCCGAAAATGGTCTTCAAGGGCGGCGCGCTGATCGGTTGCGACCTCGGCACCCTGAACTTCGCCAAGATCAAGGGCAGCCACACCGCGATGAAGTCCGGCATGCTTGCCGCCGAGGCCGTGGCCGATCGCCTGTTCGCAGAATCCGAAGGCGGTGATGAACTGACCGCTTACGTCGACAGCTTCAAGAACAGCTGGCTGTATGAAGAACTGTTCGCCAGCCGCAACTTCGGTGCAGCGATCCACAAGTACGGCGCAATCATCGGCGGCGGCTTCAACTGGCTCGACCAGAACATCTTCGGCGGCAAGATCCCGTTCACCCTGCGCGACACCACGCCGGATTACGCTTGCCTCAAGCCGGCGGCCGAATGCAAGAAGATCGACTACCCGAAACCGGACGGCAAGATCAGCTTCGACAAGCTCAGCTCGGTGTTCATCTCCGGTACCAACCACGAAGAAGAACAGCCTTGCCACCTGAAGCTGACTGACCCGAGCATCCCGATCAGCAAGAATCTGCCGTTGTACGACGAACCGGCGCAGCGCTACTGCCCGGCCGGCGTGTACGAGGTGATCACCAAGGAAGACGGTGAAAAGCGCTTCCAGATCAACGCCCAGAACTGCGTTCACTGCAAGACCTGCGACATCAAGGACCCTGCGCAGAACATCACCTGGGTCACGCCGGAAGGCGCTGGCGGACCGACTTACCCGAACATGTAAGCCAACACGCTGGACATCGAGGCTCCCGCAATGGGGGCCTTTTTGTTGCCTGCGATCCTGACAACCACACCGAACCAATGTGGGAGCGAGCTTGCTCGCGAAAGCGGTGTCTCAGTCGACATTTGTTCTGAATGATAAACCGCTTTCGCGAGCAGGCTCGCTCCCACAAGGAATCCTGAATGGATCAGGCGACGCGCTCTTCCCCAGGGTTGCGCTCGAAGTAACGCTTGTACTCCCGGCTGAACTGCGACGGGCTCTGATACCCCACCTGATGCGCAACCTGGGCCACGCCCATGCCCTCGATCAGCAGCAGCCGCTGGGCCTTGAGCAGCCGCAAGCGCTTGAGATACTGCACCGGCGACAACAATGTGCTGCGCTTGAAATGCTCATGAAAGGTCGAGGCGCTCATGTTCGCGCAACTGGCCAGCGTCTCGACGTTCAGTGGCTCGGTGAAATGCGCATGCAAATGGCTCAGGGCCACGGCAATCCGCGCGAACTGGCCTTGCTGCTCCACCAGCGCCCGCAACACATCGGCCTGAGGCCCGCGCAACGCGACGAACAGCAACTCCCGGAGCCGCACCTGGCCCATGACCTGACATTCCAATGGATCGTGCAAGCAGCGCAACAACCGCTCGACAGCCCCACGCATGGCGTCGTCGAGCACCGCGCTGGTCATCGACTCCGGTGTCTGCGGCGGCAGGTTCCGACCGGGCATCAATCCCATGGCCAGCACCAGCTCCCCCAGCATCGCCCGATCGATCGCAACGGAAACGCCATACAGCGGAGCATTGGGCATGGCGTAGGTTTCGCATTCGAACGGCACCGGCAACGCCTGGATCAGATAATGCCCGGCGCCATATTCCAGCGTGCGTGGCCCCAGGTAGGCCAGTTTGCTGCCTTGGGCAATGATCACCAGGCTCGGTTCGTAGAGCTGCGGGCCACGAGCGACGTCCTGACTGGCGCGCAGCGCGTGCACGCCAGGCAGGCCCGTAGGGACGAAACCGTCACGGGTCGCCAAGGGTTCTATCAGTGAAACCAGCGTCGCGTTCGCATCGAGATGGCGGGTCAACAACATGGGCGAAAACTTCACGAAAAAAGGGATGAAACCATCATCGCAGGTCTTGCGTCACAAGAAATCAAATCCTGGCCAACGCCGGAGGATTAGGCATGACAGGCGTAGGAATCGCCATCGCCGCTTGCCGCCAGGACTCCCAAAATGGAACCCTCACCGTTCACTGCTTAGCGAGGTCCACCATGTACACAGCCATCGGATATGCCGCCCAATCGGCCACCACCCCCCTCGCCCCAATGAAGTTCGAGCGTCGCAGCCCGCGCGCCGACGACGTGGCGATCGACATTCTCTACTGCGGGGTCTGTCACTCCGACATCCACCAGGCCCGCAATGAATGGGGCATCGCTGTTTACCCATTGATGCCCGGCCATGAAATCATCGGAAAAGTCACCGCGGTCGGTGCGAATGTCACCGGCCATAAAGTCGGCGATCTGGTAGGCGTGGGCTGCATGGTCGACTCCTGCCGCGAGTGCGAAGCTTGCCGGTCCGATCTTGAGCAATACTGCCTGGAAGGCATGACCCAGACCTACGCCAGCCCGGACCGCATAAGTGGTGGCCACACCATGGGCGGCTATTCCGACAGCATCGTGGTCAGCGAGCACTTTGTACTGCGCATCCCGCAAACGCTTGACCCGGCCAGCGCCGCACCGCTGCTCTGCGCCGGCATCACCACTTACTCGCCGCTCAAGCACTACGGTGTGAAGGCCGGTGACAAGGTCGGCGTGCTGGGCATGGGCGGCCTGGGCCACATGGGCATCAAGTTCGCCAAGGCCATGGGCGCGGAAGTGACGCTGTTTACCCGCTCGGCAAGCAAGGCTGAAGAAGCCCGTCGCCAAGGCGCGGACCATGTGATTGTGTCTACCGACGCTGAACAGATGGCCGCCGCGGCCGGACGTTTCAACTTCCTTCTGGACACCATTCCGGTGCAGCACGACCTCAACCCCTACCTCGACACGCTGCATTTCAACGGCGTGCACATCATCGTGGGCTTGGTCGAGCCGGTCGACCCACCGGTACACGCGGCAAAACTGATCCTGGGCCGCCGAGTACTCGCCGGCTCGCTGATCGGCGGTATCGCAGAAACCCAGGAGATGCTGGATTTCTGCGCTGAGCACAACATCAGCTGCGACATTGAAATGCTCGACATCCGCCAGATCAACGAGGCCTACAGCCGCATGATCGCCGGGGACGTGAAGTACCGCTTCGTCATCGACATGGCGACGCTCAAGGCCTGACGCTCGTCAGACCTTGGCACCCAGCTCCGCCGACAGCCGGGCTGTGACCCCTTTGACCAGGGGAATCAGCTCGGCCATTTTCTCCAGCGGCATGTACGGCACGGTGCTGGCGATGCTGATACCGGCGACGATGCGCTTGCCGGCGTCGCGGATCGGCGCCGCCACACATCGGATCGACGGCTCGTTGTCCTCCAGGTCGAAGGCATAACCCCCCGCCACATACTCCACCATCCGTTGCTGGAACTGCTCCCAGGATTGTTCCTGGTGTTGTGGCCAGAATTGATTCTTCCCACCCGCCGGCAGGCTGATTTCATACAGCCGCTTCCATTGTTCCTGCGAGTCATCAAGCATCAGCGCCTTGCCGATCCCGGTCCGCGCCAACGGCATGCGATGGCCCACACGCGAGCGCATCTCCGGGCCGTTTCGCCCCGGATTCTTCAACAAGTACAAAACCTCGTCGCCCTCGCGAATCGCCAGGTGCACGGTGTCCCCGGTCAGCGCCGACAGCTCGTCCAGGTACGGCCCCGCCAGGCTCACCAATGGCAATTCTTCCCGGGCCTGGAAACCCAGTTCGATCAACTTCGGCCCCAGCAGATAGCCCACTTGCGGCACCACGCGCAGGTAACGTTCGTCCACCAGGCAACTGGCCAGGCGATGGGTGGTGCTGCGGGTGGTGCCGATCAGCCGGGCGATTTCCTTCAAGTCGCGGGCGCCGCTGGCAACCGCCTGGACCACGCCCAGGCCACGCAGCAATGTCTGCGTGCCAGTTGGTGCGGCATCCTTGATGATTTTTGGATCGTCTTGCTGCATGGCCGGCCTTCAACAGTGAGCGGGGAACGGGCGGCATTATGGTCGCCCGTCTCGTAGGACTACAACTCGATGCGCTCGACTTTCCCGACCAGCAGGATGTAGGACAGCGCGCCAGCCAATGCCAAGACGGCGATGTAGGTAATGGCCGGGGCAAACGAGTCGCCGCTGGCGAGGAAGCCAATGACGATAGGCGTGGCGATGGCCGCCAGGTTACCGATGAGATTGAACACCCCGCCGGTCAAGCCGAGCAGCCGCGCCGGCGCCAGGGTCGATACCAGCGACCAGGTGATGGACGCCAGGCCATTGCCAAAGAATGCCAGGGCCAGGAACGCGATCACCAGCGGCGTCGACTCGACGAAGTTGGCGCCGATGATCGAGGTGGAAATCAGCAAGCCACCAATGATCGGCAGCTTGCGCGCGAACCCCACCGTGGCGCCGCGACGGATCAGCCAGTCGGAGAAAAACCCGGAACACAGCACGCCGATAAACGCTGCGAGGAACGGCAACGATGCCAGCAGGCCGGACTTGATGAAGTCCATGCCGCGATATTTCACCAGGTAAGTCGGGAACCACGTCAGGAAAAACCACAGCGTGGAATTGAGGCAAAACTGGCCCAGGTAAATGCCCCACAACTTGCGTTGGGTCAGGACGATGCCGAGGTCGCTCCAGTTGAATTTAGCCTTGGCCTTGGCAGTCTCGGCCTGGATATCCACCAGTCCGCCGCCCTCGCGGATCAGCTCGATTTCGGCGGCGTTGGCGCCTTTGAAATCCCGTGGCTCGCGATACACCGCGTACCAGATCACCGCCCAGAGAATACCGACCGCGCCCGTGGCGACAAACACCATGTGCCAACCAAACGCGTGTTGCAGCCACGCCAGCACGGGCGTCAGGAATGCCAGGCCGACAAATTGCCCGGAGGTATAGAAACCAATGGCCGTGGCCCGTTCGCGCTCAGGAAACCAAGTCGTCACCACGCGGCTGTTGATCGGATAAGCCGGCGCTTCCAGCGCACCGACGGCCATGCGCAGAACGAACAAGGCGATGAAACTGGCGGCGAAACCGAGCATCACCGTGGCCGCCGACCACAGCAACAACGCCACGCTATACAGGATGCGCGGCGGCACCCGGTCCACCAGCCAGCCACCGGGGATCTGCATGGCTGCATAGGTCCAGCCGAACGCCGAGAAAATCAGCCCGACGTGGATCGGGTCAATGCCCAGGTCGCTGGTCAGTGCGGGGGCGGCAATCGAGAGGTTGCTGCGGTCCAGGTAGTTGATCACCACGGTGATGAACAGCAGGACCATGATGAAAAAACGCTTGCGGCTGGGCGTCACCAACGACGCCTGCGCGCTCAGGGTGTGCGCTTGCATGTGAGGTGCCTCTTTTTATGTTTATTGAGGAACGGGCGTACCGAAGAAGATCTCCCTGTCTGCGAAGAACAAACTGTGGGAGCGAGCTTGCTCGCGATGACGGTGTCAGTTGACGCATGTGTGACTGATACATCGCCATCGCGAGCAAGCTCGCTCCCACAGGGGATCTGGGGCGCTCATGCGTTTTGCATTCACCACAGGCCCACAGGGATCTCGGGTGAGTCAGGCGTGACTCACCACTCGGCAAAACTGCCATCGGCATGACGCCAGATCGGGTTGCGCCAGCGGTGGCCGATGGCCGCTCGCTCGATGACGTATTCCTCGTTGATCTCAATGCCAAGGCCCGGGCCATTGGGGATTTTCACGAAGCCTTTGTCATAGTCGAACACCTGCGGATCCTTGATGTAATCCAGCAGGTCGTTGCTCTCGTTGTAATGGATACCCAGGCTCTGCTCCTGGATAAACGCGTTGTAGCAAGCCGCGTCCAGTTGCAGGCACGCCGCCAAGGCAATCGGGCCCAGCGGGCAGTGCAGCGCCAGCGCCACGTCATAGGCTTCGGCCATGTTGGCGATCTTGCGAGTCTCGGTAATGCCGCCGGCGTGGGACGCATCCGGCTGGATGATGTCGACGTAGCCTTCGCTGAGCACCCGCTTGAAATCCCAACGCGAGAACAACCGCTCGCCCAAGGCAATCGGGGTGCTGGTCAACGGCGCCAATTCCTTCAGGGCTTCGTAGTTTTCGCTGAGCACCGGCTCTTCGATGAACATCAGTTTGTACGGATCGAGTTCCTTCATCAGCACTTTGGCCATCGGCTTGTGCACACGGCCGTGGAAGTCCACGCCAATGCCGACGTTCGGCCCGACCGCATCGCGCACCGCCGCCACGTTCGCCAAGGCGAGGTCGACTTTTTCGAAGGTGTCGAGAAACTGCAGCTCTTCGGTGCCGTTCATTTTCACAGCCGTGAAGCCGCGTCCGACGGCCTCTTTAGCCGCCCGAGCGGTGTCCGCCGGACGGTCGCCGCCGATCCAGGAGTAGACACGGATCTTGTCGCGCACCTGGCCGCCCAACAAATCGCTGACAGACACGCCCAGGGCCTTGCCCTTGATGTCCCACAAGGCCTGGTCGATACCGGCCAGGGCGCTCATGTGCACAGCGCCGCCACGGTAGAAGCCGCCGCGATAGAGCACCGTCCAGATGTCTTCGATATTGCGTGGATCTTTGCCGATCAGGTAGTCGGACAGTTCTTCAACGGCGGCCGCCACTGTGTGGGCACGGCCTTCGACCACGGGCTCGCCCCAGCCAGTCACGCCTTCGTCGGTCTCGACCTTGAGGAAGCACCAGCGCGGCGGAACGATAAACGTGGTCAGTTTGGTGATTTTCATCTTGTTGTCTCTCTTGTCAGATGCAGCGCGCGGGGCGCTGGAAAAGTCTTCAGTTCAAGGCGTTCCATGCGGCTACGTAGGCCTTGGCGCGCTCCGCCACTTCATCCGCTGTCAGGCCCGGCTTGAACAACCCGGAACCGAGGCCGAAACCTTTCACGCCGGCTTCGACGAACACCGCCATGTTGTCCGGGGTAATCCCGCCCACCGGCACCAGCACTGTCCCGGCCGGCAGCACCGCGAGCCAGGCCTTGACCACCGCCGGGCCCATTTGCTCGGCGGGAAACATCTTCAGCACATGGGCGCCTTCGGCCAGCGCGGCAAAGGCTTCGGTGGGCGTGGCAACGCCGGGAGACAGGTACAGCCCCGCCGCTTTCGCCGCCCGCAAGACCTTCGGATCGCTATGAGGCATGACGATCACTTGGCCGCCCGCGGCCTTGACCTGCTCCACCTGTTCCGGCGTCAGCACGGTACCTGCGCCGATCAGGCAATCGGCGGGCAAAGTACTGCGCAGGATGCGGATACTTTCGTACGGTTCGGGGGAATTGAGCGGCACTTCGATGACGCGAAATCCAGCGGCATAAAGGACTTCACCGATAGATGCCGCTTCCTCGGGGCGCAGGCCGCGCAGAATCGCGATCAGCCCGTTGTGCGCCAGCGCTTGTGTGAGCATGTCAGGTCTCCAGTAGGTTTAACGCGATGCGCTGGTTTCCAGCAGCCCGGCCGCCACGGCCAGTTGCCACAAACCGCGTTCGGTGGCCTGTTCGGCCAGGGTCACCCGGGCGAAACCGCAGGCGTCGAGGGCCCGCTGGTAACGGGCACACAGTTGAGAGTTGCCGATCAGCACCACGGTCGGCAGGTGGACGCTGTTGCGCCGATGACGTTGCACGGCGGCCAGGGCCGTCAGCTCATGGCCGATCAGGACGCCCGACAGATAATCGGCCTGGGCGCTCGCGCCGAGCTCACCCGTCAGGCCCAGGCTGCGAGCGCTGAACACGGTGGACAACGGACCGATCTCCCCATCCGCCGACAGCGACACCTGCACGCCGCGATCAAAAGCCACGCCGTCGAACGCCGTGCCACGCTGCTGGGTGCGGCCGAGAATGCTGTGGTCACTGAGCACGGCGAAGATCTCGCCCGTCATGAAGGTATCGAAATGGACGATGCAGCCCTCGGTCACTTCCACCCATTTCGAATGGCTGCCAGGCAAGCCGATCAGCACCGCTTCGTTCGGCAGGCTGTGCAACGCACCGAGCACCTGGGTTTCTTCGCCGCGCATCACATTGGGCAGCCGGGAGTGTTGGATCACTCCTGGCACGATGTGAACATCGACACCACGAAGGCTCCGAATGACTTGTAGGGAATGTCCGAGATTGGCGACGTTTGCCGGCGTGTCGCAGTAAGGCGCTTCCCGCCAACCCTGGGCGCTGCCGACCATGCCGCAGGCAATGACGGGCAAGCCTGGCTGCGCATCCAGCCAGTCGCCGCAGGCTTCATCGAAGGCCAGCTCAAAACCATCGGTGCAGACCTGGCCGGCCACGGTTCGCGGCCCGGACGGCAACTGCATGATCCCCGACGACAGCGAACGCTGTTCGAGCACCTCGCCTCCAGCGGCAAGTTTATAAGCCCGTAATGAGGTGGTCCCCCAATCGAGCGCGATCAATTGCGCCTGCATCCGCTTCACCTGTTTTGTTTTATTGGGCAGTGAGTGAGGCGGACTATAAACCCGCGGGCAATAAAATCTCAATATATAAATATCACTCCCATATATTGGGATTCTCGTAATAACCGCAAAACCATCGCCATCCAGCCAAGACCCTGCTACGTTTTCTGACCGGACGCCAAACAACTCAGGGAAAAAAGTGATGGGACAAACGCTGAAAATCCTCGGACGCACTTCCTCGATCAACGTCAGAAAAGTCTTGTGGACTTGTCAGGAACTGGACATCGACTATGAGCGTGAAGACTGGGGCATCGGTTTTGCCTCGACCCACGACCCGGCGTTCCTGGCGCTCAACCCCAACGCCCAGGTGCCGGTGATCATCGATGAGAACGGCGTGCTCTGGGAGTCGAACACCATCTGCCGCTACCTCGTAGGCAAGCATGGGCGCGACGATCTGCTACCCGCCGAACCTGCCGCACGGGCGCGTGTAGAGCAGTGGATGGATTGGCAAGCCACCGAGCTCAACCCGTCATGGGGCGATGCGTTTCACGGACTGGTGCGCAAGCACCCGGATTTCCAGGACCCACAACTCATCGCCGCCGGCGTCAAACGCTGGAACGACAAGATGGGCTTGCTGGAACAACAGCTGAACCACACCGGCGCTTACGTGGCCGGCGCGGACTTTTCCCTCGCGGACGTGCTCATCGGCCTGTCCACACATCGCTGGCGCCAGACGCCCATGGAGCGTCCGGACTACCCTGCGGTGGCCGCTTATTGCAAGCGGCTCGAACAACGGCCGGGATTTGCCGAATACGCGTCCGACGCGTACTCATGAACTTCAGTTGCCGTTAGCGAAGTCCCGGAGCACCTTGCCATCCATTCGATAGCGCACCCACTCTTCCTGGGGTTGCGCGCCGAGGGACTTATAGAAGTCGATGGCCGGGGTGTTCCAGTCCAGTACGCTCCACTCGAAGCGACCGCAATCGTTGTCGCAGGCGATCTTGGCCAGATGCCGCAAGAGTGTCTTGCCCGCCCCGCCACCGCGCTGTTCAGGTGTGATGTACAAGTCTTCGAGGTACAGGCAATTGCTGCCCAGCCAGGTGGAATAGCTGAAGAAAAACACCGCGAAACCTATCGGTACGCCATCGCGCAGGCAGATCAGGCCGTGGGCGGTCGCGCCTTCGCTGAACAGGCTGCGCTCGATGTCCGCAACGCTGGCAATGACTTCGTGGCGGGCTTTTTCGTAATCGGCAAGCTCGGTGATGAACGCAAGGATTTGCGGCGCATCGCTGGGTTGCGCGGGACGGATCTCGATCGACATGAACGGGCCTTGTAGCCAATTGAAAGCGCCATACTAAGCCGCCAGGCGCCGCTCGTCACATCTTCTACAGACAAACTTCCACGGTGCCGTTCGTCGCCCCTCAGGCACCAACCCCGCTCCAGCGCGGCCAAAAATCTGGCAAGCATTCCAAAAAATGGAGGCGACACCATGATCAATTCAAGGCTGACAGCATTCACCTTCGCGGCATTGTTGTCCTCGGCGGCATTCGCGGCCACGACCTCGGGGACCGGGCCGACCGACCCGGTTCAGGCACCGAACTCGCCCGCCACCCAAGGCTTGCCCAAATTGAACACCGACGGCACCGGCGGCACGCTGAACAATGGCCAGCCACCCGCGACGGGCACCGATCCACGGGTCCAAGGCAACGACACGGGGCGTCAGGGCGGCATGAACACCCCCGACTCCACTGCCCCCGACAACGCCGAGACCGGCGTGGGTTCGAAAACCACTACCGGAGGCTCGGGCTCCGAAGGTGGCGCCGCCAGCCAGTAGGCTCTACTCGGACACTGAGGAGGACATCCCATGCCTCGTGGAAGCAAAGACAAATACACCGACAAGCAAAAGCGCAAGGCCGAGCACATCGAAGAGAGCTATGAACACAAAGGTGTGTCGGAGGGCGAGGCCGAGGCTCGGGCCTGGGCCACCGTCAACAAGCAGTCGGGCGGCGGTGAGGCCTCCGGTGGCTCCGGCAAGAAAAAACCCGCCGAAGCGAAACAGTCCGACCGCAAGGAATCAGCCCGCCGCGCCGCCAAGTCCCGCGAGGGTCATCCGCGCACCAGCAAAGCCTCCCACGAGGCCCAGACGGTGGACAGCCTGATGAAGGAAGCCCGGGCGAAAAACATTCCCGGGCGTTCGAAGATGCGCAAGCAGGAATTGGTCGAAGCGTTGCGCAAGGCCGGGTGATGGTTGGCGTCAGGGAGGACGCCTTCGCGAGCAAGCTCGCTCCCACACGGGTTCTGCGCTGCGCCGAAGTTCTGAGCCTGGCACAAAAACCTGTGGGGGCGGGCTTGCTCGCGAAAGCGGTGGGTCAGCTAAGGAAGTGTTAATGTGCCGACGCCTTCGCGAGCAAGCTCGCTCCCACACGGGTTCTGCGCTGCGCCGAAGTTCTGAGCCTGGCACAAAAACCTGTGGGGGCGGGCTTGCTCGCGAAAGCGGTGGGTCAGCTAAGGAAGTGTTGGATGTGCCGACGCCTTCGCGAGCAAGCCCGCTCCCACACTGGTTCTGTGCTGCGCCGAAGTTCTGAGCCTGGCACAACAACCTGTGGGAGCGGGCTTGCTCGCGAAGGCGGTGTATTGGTTGACAGAATCTTCAGCGCTGCTTCAACCGGTCAATCACCACCGCCAGCAACAGGATCGAGCCGCGGATGACGTATTGGTAGAAGGTGTCGATGTTCTTCAGGTTCATCGCGTTCTCGATGATCGCCAGGATCAGCACGCCCGCGATGACGTGGCGGATCATGCCGATGCCGCCGCTCAACGAAACCCCACCGAGCACGCAGGCCGAGATCACGGTCAGCTCGAAGCCTTGGCCGATCATCGGTTGGCCCGACGTCATGCGCGAGGCCAGGATCACACCCGCCAGCGCACCAATAATGCCGTGCACGGCGAAGATAATGATCTTGGTGCGATCAACGTTCACCCCTGCCAACAACGCCGCTTCCTGGTTGCCACCGATGGCCATGGTGTTGCGCCCGTAGGTGGTGTAGTTCAGCAGCCAGCCGAAGAACAGGAAGCAGGCAATGGTGATCAGGATCGGCACCGGCACGCCGAACAACTGGCCGTTGCCGAAGACGAAGAAAGATTCTTCGGAAACGCCAACTGCTTTACCGTTGGCAAAGATATAGGCCAGGCCACGCACGATCTGCATGGTCGCCAGCGTGGTAATCAGCGCATTGACCCGCAGTTTCGCAATCACGATGCCGTTGATCAGGCCAACGATCAGCCCCATCACCAACGCCGCGCTGACCCCGAGGAAGACGCTGTCAGTGTCGCGCATCACCACTGCCGCAACCACGCCGGCACAGGCAATGACCGACCCCACCGACAAGTCGAAGTGCCCGGACGCCAGGCAATACAACATGGTGCAGGCCGCGATACCGGTGGTGGAAATCGCCAGGCCCAGGCCCCGCATGTTCAACGGCGACAGGAAGTTGTCGATCATCAGGGTGCAGAGCACGAAGATGCCGATGGCCGCCAGCAGCATGACCCAGTCGTCGAGGAAGCGGCGCAGGTCCAGGGGTTTGCGTGCCGTTGGCAGTGCATTGTTTTGAATGGTCATGATTTACCTCTCAGTTCGCCGCGTCGGCAACGCGTTGGCGCGGCAGCGCCAGTTGCAGCAGGTTGGATTCGTTGGCCTGGTCGCGCGGCAGCTCGCCACGCATGGCCCCTTCGCAGAGCACCAGGATTCGGTCGGAAATGCCCATCACTTCCATCAGGTCACTGGACACCACAATCACCGCGATACCCTCCGCCGCCAGGTTGTGGATAATCTGGTAGATCTCGGCCTTGGCACCGATGTCGATGCCACGGGTCGGCTCATCCAGCAGCAGGACTTTCATCGGCATCGACAGCCAGCGACCCAGAATCGCCTTCTGCTGGTTGCCGCCGGACAGGTACATGATTTTCTGGCTCGCCGCCGGGGTCTTCACCTTCAGCGACTTGATCTGCTTGTCGGCATTGCCCCGCTCCCAGTCACCACGCAACAGGCAGCCGAGCGCGGAATGAGCCGGACGAGCGCTGATGTTGATGTTCTCGCCCACGCTGCCCAACGGGATGATGCCTTCCTTCTTGCGGTCTTCCGGGCAGAGCAACACGCCAGCGGCGATGGCATCGCGGGGCGAACGCAGTTTCAATTCCTTGCCGTGCAGCACCAGGCTGCCCTCGCTCTGGCGCTCCAGGCCACTGAGCAAGCGAAACAGCTCGGTACGACCGGCGCCGACCAGCCCGAACAAGCCGAGGATCTCGCCCTTGTGCACCTGGAAACTCACCGGTTCGCGCAAGCCCGGCCCGAGCAGGCCCTTTACCTGCAACGCCACATCGCCGCGCTCCCGGGGACGATAGTCATAAATGTCCTGGATATCGCGACCGACCATGCACGTGACCAGCTGATCATGGGTCAGCTCGCTCATGTTCTCGAAAGTACGGACATAACGCCCGTCCTTGAAGACCGTCACTGCGTTACAGATACGGAACACTTCCTCCATGCGATGGCTGACGTACAGCACCACTTTGCCCTCGTCCCGCAGACGGGCGATGATCGCCATCAACCGGTCGATTTCCCGGGCCGACAGGCTGCTGGTCGGCTCGTCGAAGGCGATGACGTGGGCGCCACGGGACAACGCCTTGGCGATTTCCACCAATTGGCGCTGACCCAGTGACAGGCGACCGACTTTTTCCTGTGGGTCGATTTCGTCCGCCAGGCCTTTGAGCAGCGTCAACGCCTGCTGGCGCAGCACGCCACGATTGACCAGGCCGAAACGCGCCGGCAAGTGACCGAGGAACAAGTTCTCCGCGACGGTCATTTCCGGCACCAGGTGCAACTCCTGGTGAATCACCGCGACACCATTGGCGATGCTGTCGGCGGTGCCTTTGAAGGCCATCGTCTGCTCGCCGATCTGCAGATCACCGCTGCTCGGAATGTAGGCGCCACCGAGGATCTTGAGCAAGGTGGACTTGCCCGCGCCGTTCTCGCCCATCAAGGCATGCACCTGCCCCGGATGCGCGACGAAACTGATATTGGCCAGCGCCTGCACGCCGGGAAACGATTTACCGATCCCGTTGAATCGCAAGCTGCCACCGATGTTCTGTTGCTGTGCCGCTGTTTGCGCTTGCATAACCACCT
Source organism: Pseudomonas sp. BP11-1-1 (assembly GCF_052112105.1). NCBI lineage: Bacteria > Pseudomonadati > Pseudomonadota > Gammaproteobacteria > Pseudomonadales > Pseudomonadaceae > Pseudomonas > Pseudomonas sp. BP11-1-1. The sequence continues at coordinate 127,048 of NZ_JAUTYU010000008.1, read as the reverse complement.
CGAACTTACAGAGATCAAGCGACCCCGTCACGTGTGTGACCGGGGCCGCTTTTGAATCAACCGGCCATCAATTCCACAAGCCGATCTTTTCCAGCTCCTGCTTGAAGTTCTCCCGGGTGATCAGCGTCACCTCGTCCATGGCGGTGTACTTCGGCGGCTCCTTGCCGGTGGTGACCCACTCGTACATCATTTCGGCAGTCTTGTAGCCTTCGATGTGCGGGCTCGGCAGCATCGAACCGAAGAAGCCGCTTTCCGGTTTCTTCAGCTCGCCGATGGCGTCAGTGCCGTTGATACCAATACCGATCACGTTGGCCGCCTTGAACCCGGCCGCTTCGGTGGCACGCACGCCGCCCAGCACGGTGTTGTCGTTCATGCCGCCGATGATCAGGTTTTTCGCGCCGCTTGGCAGCTTCACCAACGCCGAGTTGGTGGAGTCCATGCTGCCGGGGACGTCGAGAGTTTTCAGGGCCGCGAAGAGGATGTGGTCTTTCGGCATGCCTGCGTCTTCCAGAGACTTGACCGAACCGTCGGTGCGCTTCTTGCCGGTGTCCAGTTCGTTGAAGGTGTTGACCACCGCGTAGGTGTCTTTCCAGTCCCAGCCACGTTTTTTCGCTTCGGCCGCCATGGCGGCGCCTTGCTTCTGGCCCACCTCGAACGCAGCCATGCCCAGGTACGGCACGTCTTCCATGAACTTGCCCTTGGAATCGACAAAACGGTCGTCCACGGCAATCACCTTGAGATCATTGAGTTTGGCCTTGGCCATGATGGCCGGGCCGAGGGACACGTCCGGCGGACAGATCACGAAGCCCTTGGCACCGTTGGCGGCCAGGCTGTCGATGGCCGAGAGGGTCTTCTCGCCGTCGGGCACGGCGATCTTGATCAATTGGAAGCCTTTGTCTTTGGCAGCTTTTTCAGCGAACGCCCACTCGGTCTGGAACCAGGGCTCCTCGGCCTGCTTGACCAGGAAACCGATTTTTACCGGATCGGCCGCCAGCAAGTGGCTGCTGAGGCTGACCGCGGTCACCGCGAGGGCGGCGCGACACAGGGAACGGATCCCACGACGATGTTTCATAGCTGACTCCTTGTTTTTTTTATTGAAAGCCAAACGTCCAGGGATCTGCTCCACGTGGGTGGAAATGCGCAGGCTGGTCGCTCAAATCGTGTTACTGCACAGCATAGGTCTAAATAGTCATATCGTATGATGATTGGATTACAGGCGAAGTTTCCTACCGCAATCCAAGAATGTTCAGTCGTGGTACATGACCGAACGTCCACCATCGATGGTGATGCATGAAGCATTGATAAACGGTGCTTCGTCACTGGCCAGGAATACGGCCGTCATCGCCACTTCGATCGGCTGCCCGATACGCCGTGGCGGGTGCAGATCCAGCGCGCGCTGGCGTTCGGCATGGGGATCGGCGAAGCCGTTCCAGTAGTCGATGTTCAGTTGCGTCTCGATGTAGCCCGGCGCGATGGCATTCACGCGCACGCCCTTGGGCGCGTACTCGATGCCCAGGGCGCGGGTCAGGCCCAGCAGCCCATGCTTGGCGACGGGATACGGGAAACAGCCAGGAATGATGTGGGACGAATGGGTCGAGGCAATGTTGATGATGCTGCCCACGCCCTGCTCGATCATTTGCGGCAATACCGCCTTGCAACCGTACCAGGCGCCATCCAGGTCGATGGCGAAGCAGCGGCGCCAGTCCTCTTCGGTCATTTCCAGCGGATCGCGGAACACATTGACGCCAGCGCAGTTCACCAGCACATCGATGCGACCGTGCAGTTCGACGGCCCGGCGGGCCATGGCGTGCAGATCCTGCTGGTTCGAAACGTCGACCTTCAGCGCCTGCACATCGGCGCCTTGTCCGCGCCAATGGGCGGCGACGGCTTCGACCTTTTCAACCTGGATATCGCTGATCACCAGTCGCGCCTGTTGCGACGCGAATGCGGCCACGATTGCTTCGCCGATACCTTGGGCCGCGCCGGTAAGCAACACGACCTTGTCTTTCAGTCGCTGCCCTTTGGGAGGCTCGGGCACGGGCGGCAAGCACAGCACGTCAGCCATGAATCATGACTCCAGCAGGCAGGCACGACAAAAACCGGACATCCGTGGATGGCCGGCCTGACAGAGCCTGAACGAGGAGTTGTTCGCGGACGCCGCCAGGGCGTCCGGGAAAAGATTGATGCATCGCTTCACCTGTTTTGTTTTTTTAGTGTGAGTGCGTACTGCTGATGGAGCCGACTATAAACCCGACCGCCAAATAATCTCAATATATATATTTACATCCCATATTCTGGGATTTAACCAGCGAACCGCGTACAAGCCACGCCCGGCACATCGACGCGCATCGACAGCACCGCACCGTCCAACGGATGACCGAGCGGACTGGCTGCACTGGTGATGTACAGCGTCTTGAGATCTTCCCCACCGAATACACAACTGGTCGGGCGACTGACCGGCAGTTCTATCACCCGATCGACATGGCCGTCCGGATGCAACCGCAGCAGGCAACTGCCGTCCCAGCGAGCGTTCCAGACATAACCCCGTGCATCCATGGCCGAACCGTCCGGGCCGCCACGGGAATGGGGTCCGAACCAGACTTCAGCCGGCGCCAGCTTGCCATCGGGGTAAATGAAATGACGGTACAGCGTGCCGTCCAGGCTTTCGCCGAAATACACCGTCGTGCCATCGGGGCTCCATAACAGCGTGTTGGGAATACCCAGGCCGCGTAGCAACGGCATCACACGGCCATCGGTCCCGACACGGAACAGGCCGCCGGAACGCCGCTCGACAGGCAGGTCTTCGCCATGTTCACCGATGTTGTTCTGCATGGTACCGAGCCAGAGCTGGCCCAACGCGTCGCAGCGGGCTTCGTTGGCGCGGTTGCCAGGCTGTGGATCGGCCATGCACAGCAGCTTCAGGCGCGGCTCCAACCCTGGCGAATCGAGATCCAACCGATAGACACCACTGCTCAGCGTCACCAACGCGTCGCCGCTCTGGGTCGGGATAAACGCCGAGACGTGTTCGGGCATCTGCCAGATCTGCACGTTCGCGCCAATCAGCCGCAGCGCTTGCTTGCCGATGATATCGACCCAATACAACGCCTGCGTCGGCTCATCCCAGAATGGCCCCTCGCCCAGCTTCGCGCGGTGTTCTGTCAAAGCCGTCCACTTCATTGAAACCTCCTGTCCCCGGGTGCCCCGGCGTTATCTGGTCGACCGGCCATGACATTGGGGTAAAAACGCTTGATGGCCAGGTCTGCGTTATCGATCAGGGTCATGCAGGCCCAGACGCCCCGCGTCGCATCCCGTGCGGCGATCGCCTCGGCAATGTCCTTGTGGATCGGCAAAGTGCGGCGCAGCTCGTCCGGGTCGGCCGCCGACACCTCGAACGAAACCGCCAGCAACGCGCCCAAGGCCGGAACCATTTGTTCGATGAATTGATTGTGGCTGGCGGCGAGGATGCATTCGTGGAAGAACTGGTCGGCGCGGTTGTAATCCGCGCCGCTGTCCACCGCCCGCTCCAAGGCATGATAGGCCACGCGGATCGCCTGCACCTGCTCGGCCGTCGCCCGTTCGCAGGCCCATCTCACGGCCATGGGTTCGATGGTGCGTCGCAGGTCCAGCAGGTCGTCGACGAAGTTTTCCGGCAGGCCACTGCGTGACAGCCAGCCGACTACTTGCGGATCAAACAGATTCCAGCGGCGCACCGGCAGCACCCGCGTGCCGACCTTCGGCCCGACCTCCAGCATGCCTTTGGCAACCAGCGTCTTGATGGCCTCGCGAATCACCGTGCGGCTGACGCCCAGTTGCTCGCCAAGGTCTGCTTCGACCTTGATGGTTTGCCCAGGCTTGACCTGGCCGGCGGCAATCCAGCCCCCCAGCCAATCGACGGTCGATGCGTGAAAACTGCTGGACATGAATACCCCGTGGGCGATTTTTTGTTAGGCGCCCACGCTAATCATCATACGATTGGGTGTCAATTTGAATTTTGCATACCACTGTGGGAGCGGACTTGCTCGCGAAAGCGGTGGGTCAGTTGTGAAGGTGTTGGATGTACCGACGCCTTCGCGAGCAAGCTCGCTCCCACAGGGTTTGGTGGCGCACACAGATATTGCAGGCACCCCAAATCCACTGTGGGAGCGAGCTTGCTCGCGATAGCGATCCTTCAGCCGACGCGGATGTTGGATCAACCCTCACTTCCACAAGGATCAGGGTTCCAGGCCGATGGGGAAGAACTCGCCACCACTCCACACGCCCAACCAACTCTGCCCGTCGATCTCGCGGCTGACCGCCAGCTCCACCAGTTGGTAGAACACGTTGCGATGGATCAAGGCCTCGAGGTTGCTGCGCACATGCACGTAGGGCGCCGGTTCCTGGGTCTGGGGATCGATCACGACGCGCATCGGATGTTCCGGGCCGGCTTCGGTGATTTCCTCGACATTGGTGGTGAAGCGCAACAACTGCGCTTCACCCTGCCCTTCGACTTCAAGAGTCACCGCCACGAACGGCGCGTCATCGACCTTGATGCCGACTTTTTCCACGGGAGTGATCAGGAAATAATCATCGCCGTCGCGGCGAATGATGGTGGAGAACAGCTTGACCATCGGCTTGCGCCCGATGGGCGTGCCCAGGTAATACCAGGTGCCGTCCCGGGCGATACGCATGTCGATGTCGCCGCAGAAGTCGGGGTTCCACAAGTGGACCGGAGGCAGGCCTTTGGTCTTGGGGATCTGCCCCAGCAGGTCATTGGCTTTTTGCGGTCCGCTCATGGTGTCTCCTTCTGTTTATTCGTCGCTCATCCCCAGCAGGCTGCGGGCGTACTCACGCAACGGCGTGGCGATGAGGTCTTGTGGCTGCTTGTCGTGCAACGTCAGCAAACCGCCACGGCTCTTGATGCGTGCAGTATCAATCAAATACTGGGTGCTGGTCTCGATCAACATGATTTGAATCACGCTTGTGTCGACGCCCAGGCGATCCACGGCCTCCTCATCCAGCCATTCGTCAGTATTGCCGATGCGGTTGTCGGCCTTGGCGAAGCGGGTGTAAAGCAGGTAGTGGGCGCCAGCAGCCCGCGCTTCGCCCATCGCCTGGTCGAGGCCTTCCGGGACTCGGGCGCGACGAACCATCGGGAAATATTCGATGAAACCGTTGAAGGCTTCTTCAGCCACGACGTTGGGCCGAGGATAGGCGCTGCCCGGCGGAGCAAAAGCGCCTTGGGCGATGTAGATGAAGGAATCCGGCTGGATGCGCAGGTTGTTCACGCGGCGGCTGTCGCTATGGTCCAGCAGGCCGGCATCGCTCATGTGATAACGAACGCCCTCCCCCATGTCGCTGACATTCATGCAGCCACCAAGCGTCAAAACGGTCAGCAGCAAAAACAGGCTACGCATCCTATCCTCCAAAAACCGGTGACGGAAAACCGGCGAATGGCCGTGGGATGCAGCTTTTGCGCCAGCTTGATGGGGGAATGGTTCATTATTCCTGTGGCGAGGGGATTTATCCCCGCTGGGTGCGAAGCGCCCCCAAAGGACAGAAATGTTCGACCTGATTCTCCGAGGCGATAGTTCCGGGGTGGCTGCGCAACCCAGCGGGGATAAATCCCCTCGCCACAACAGCCTTATTCAGCCACCGATGATTTTCATGATGGTTGCGCCACCGGAAAACGCCACTTCCTGCTTGTCCCCCAGCGCCTTGACCAGCAGACGCTGGAGCGCCGGCAAGGCTTGGTGACGAGGCTTGTCCAGCAGATCGCCGACGAAGTGACGGTTGCTCGACGACAGGCAGCCATGCAGCCAGCCGGTGGACGACAAGCGCAGTCGCGAACAGGTCCGGCAGAACGGCACGCTCTCGTTGGCGATCACGCCAAAATGGCCTAACCCCGGAATTTCGTAGCGCACGGCTGTCGCATCGACAGGCGCATCGGCCTGCAGGTATTCGTATTGCTCGCCAATCAGGCCCAGCAGTTGCTGGAGGCTGACGAACTGTTGCAGGAACGCATTGGAATCGCTGGCCAGGTGGCCCATGCGCATCAACTCGATGAACCGCAGTTCATAGCCACGTTCCAGGCAATACTCCAGCAACGGCATCACCTGATCGAGGTTCTGCCCGCGCAACGGCACCATGTTGACCTTGATTTTCATCCCGGCGGCCCGGGCTTGCTCCATGCCGTCCAGCACGGTCGCCAGGTCGCCGCCACGGGCGATGCTGCGAAACGCAGCAGGGTCGAGGGTGTCGAGGGAAACATTGATGCGACGGATACCGGCGTTTACCAACAACGGCAATTTCTTCGCCAGCAACTGACCGTTGGTAGTCAGGCTGATGTCTTCCAACCCCATCTGCCCCACCGCCGTCATGAAACTTTCGAGCTTGGGGCTGACCAGCGGCTCGCCACCGGTGATGCGCAACCGCTCGATACCGGCGGCTTCGATCAGATAAGCAACGCCTCGCGCCATGGCCTCGGCCGACAGTTCATCCTGCGCAGCCACCAGCCGCTTGCCGTCAGGCACGCAGTAGGTACAGGCGTAATTGCAGGCTGAAGTCAGGCTGATCCGCAAATTGCGAAAACGCCTGCCTTGACGGTCAACGATCATGGATCACTCCGGCGAAAGAAGAATCGAGTCCGAGAAAATTGACCTAGAAATCAAGTTTTCGCAAGACCCAAGCCTGAGTATATTCCTCGGGCACTGCGCCATGTAAGCGGACATGGCGCAATCAGGTAGCTGAATGCCTCAACTGCTCGGGACTTCCGGGTCGCGCTTGCGCTTGTTGCCCATGCGCACGCCGATGTCCATCAGGAACTGGAAGAAACCTTCCTGATCTTCCAGCACGTTGCTCCAGAACGGCGAGTGATACAGCGCCACCGCGCCATGTACCAATGCCCAGGCAGCGCAATAATGGAAATACGGCGGCACGTCTTCGAGCTTGCCTTCGCTGATCCGGCCCTTGATCAAGAGGGTCAGGCGATCGAAGTTCGAAGCGCGAATCTTGTGCAGCTCCTCGACCATCTCTGGCACCTGGTTGCCCTTGACCACCTTTTCTTCGAGGCGATCGAACAAGCGATAACGTTGCGGGTCGCGCATACGGAACTCGAAGTAGGCCCGGGACAGGGCTTCCTTGTCCTTGTCGACATCGGCCGAATGCAGGAGCTCGTTCAAATCGCGCTCGTAATCGAGCATCAGGCGCAGGTAGATCTCGGCCTTGGATTTGAAGTGTTTATAGATCGTGCCTTTGCCGATACCCACGGCATCCGCAATCATCTCGACGGTGACGCTGTCTTCGCCCTGGTCGAGGAACAACTTGAGCGCGGTGTCGAGAATTTCCTGCTCGCGGCGACGAAACTCACGGACCTTACGGGGTTCTTTGTGCATAAGAAAAAGGTCTGAAGGGTCAAAATTCGAAGCCCGGTATTATGCCTAACTTACGCAAAAATGCACGGATCATCCGTTCTGGGCCACAGATCTCAACAAAACCGCGCAAATCCGGCTCCTCCGTTTCAACTGATGCCTTATCGCCGCGCAGGCGTCAGGCACAATGAGAACCTATCCGAAGCGAACGTATTCCAAATTTGTTTAAAAACCAACCCGGTGAAACTGGACGCACTGCCATAGTGATCAATACTTGAACTGTCGGCGCGACATCTCCCCCAAGTGACGCGCCGATAAAGGTGCCAACGGACCGCGTGCCTTTGTTTTACTCCTAATGGTCTTAACCCGGATTCACCCCCCAGAACCCGGGTTTTTTTTGTCTCGGTTTCAGGCCATCGGCGAACGGACGCGCGCCAATGGGAACAGGCGCTTGAAGTTTTCCGTGGTTTGCTCCGCGAACCGGCCATAGGATTCCCCCCGCAACATCGCCAGGAACTCCGCCACTTCCCGCACATATTGCGGAAGGTTTGGCTTGCCGCGATACGGGATTGGCGCCAGGTAAGGCGAGTCGGTCTCGACCAACAGGCGATCGGCCGGCACCTTGCTGGCAACGTCGCGCAAGGCGTCGGCATTGCGGAACGTGACAATACCGGACAAGGAAATGTAATAACCCATGTCCAGCGCAGCCTTGGCCATGTCCCAATCTTCAGTGAAGCAATGCAACACACCGGCCTGGGGCAGCGCCGCGTCGCGCAACAGGGCCAAAGTATCGGCCCGTGCCCCACGGGTGTGGATAATCACCGGCTTGCCGGTCTGTCTTGCGGCTTCCAAGTGCAAGCGGAACGACGCCTGCTGTACCTCGGAGGCCTCCGGCTCGTAGTGATAATCGAGACCGGTTTCGCCGATGGCGACGACTCGAGGGTGGTCGAGTTCATGCAGCAGCCAGTCCAGGGCGGGCGTAGCATCGGGTTGTACGTCCAGCGGGTGGATGCCGACCGAACAATCGACATCCTCGTAACGTTCGGCCAGGACCTTGACGTCGGCAGCGTTGTCGGCGCTGACGCCGATGCACAGGAAGTGTCCGACGCCCCGCTGGCGCGCGGCATCCAGCGCGGCATCCAGGGAACCGCCGTGGGCGGCAAGGTCGAGGCGATCGAGGTGGCAATGAGAGTCTACGAGCATAAGGGGCCAGGCTACATCGTATGGGTAGGACGGTCGGACTTGAGCGATCCGGCCAGGTGGGTTTCGATCTGATTGCGGGCCGAGTTGTCACCCTCGTTGAACTGCACGCCAACGCCGGCGGCCCGATTACCCTGGGCGCCCTTGGGGGTGATCCAGATGACCTTGCCGGCGACCGGTATCTTTTCCGCTTCGTCCATCAGGCTCAACAGCATGAACACCTCGTCGCCCAGGCGATAATTCTTGTTGGTAGGAATGAACAGGCCACCGTTCTTGATAAACGGCATGTAGGCTGCGTAAAGCACGGACTTGTCCTTGATGGTCAGGGACAGGATGCCGTTGCGTGGCCCGGGACTGACAGGTTCGTTCATGCTGATCTCCGCTGCGATTGAGCTGAGTCTAGTGCCTCTGTCAGGTACGACCAGGCAAACTCGCCCATTGCACCAACAGCGCCTCCAGCAGCAACACGCGATTGAGGTTCGCCTTGCTCAGCACCTTCTGACGTTGGGCAAGAATCCAGTCCTGAATGTTCAAGATTTTGTCCTGGCTGCTTTTTTGCGCCAGGTACTGGATCACCTTGCGCATATCCGGCAATCCGAGGCCGGCTTCGTCCTCGGTGAGCTGATAACGCAGGATCAGGCTCGACCAATCGCAGAACCAGTCGAACAACAGCAACAAGGGGATGGCGTTCCACCCCTCGGCCAGTTGTGTCGGCGATTGCTGCTGCTTGAGCAGCTTCTTCACGCCGTCCACGACCAGGGCCCGCTGCTCGCGCACGCCTTGGGCCTGGAGGCTGACCGCCGCCAGCGGCGAGCCGGCGGCCAGGGTCAGCAGTTCGACGCGCTCTTCATCGGAGCTGTCAGGCAAGGCCTTGGCCAGCCATTGCAGGCTCATTGCCTCGCTGGGCAGCGGACAGGTCTGCTGAACGCAACGGCTCTTGATGGTCGGCAGCAAACGGCTCGGCTGATGGCTGACCAGCAACAGCACGGTATCGCCGGAAGGCTCTTCGAGGCTCTTGAGCAAGGCGTTGGCGGCGTTGATGTTCATCGACTCCACCGGCTCGATCAGCACCACTTTGCGCCCGCCCATTTGCGAGGTCTGGACCACGAAGCTGACCAGGTCACGAACCTGGTCGACCTTGATCGCCTTGTCCGCCTCTTCCGGCTCCAGCACGTAATTGTCAGGATGGCTACCGGCCTTGAGCAACAGGCAGGACTTGCATTCACCGCAGGCATTCGAGGCCGCCGGGGCCTGGCACAACAGGCTGGCCATCAGGCGTTCGGCCAGCGCTCGCTTGCCGATTCCGACCGGGCCATGCAACAGGTAGGCATGGGCGTGCTGGGCACGGCCGGCCAGTTGTTGCCAAAGGCCGTCCTGCCAGGGATAAGCTTCAGCCACGGGCACGCTCCAGCAAGCGCGGCAACAAATCCTCCAGCGATTGCTGGACCTGCGTCAACGGCTGAGCGGCATCGATCAACAGGTAACGCGCCGGATCGGCCTTGGCGCGCCCCAGGAAGGCATTGCGCACGGCGTTGAAGAACCCCTGCCCTTCGAGCTCGAAGCGGTCCAGCCGGCCACGAGCGCTTGCCCGTGCCAGGCCGATTTCCACTGGCAGGTCGAAAACCAGGGTCAGGTCGGGACGAAGGTCACCCTGGACAAAGGTTTCCAGCGTCGCGATGCGTTCAAGGGACAAGCCACGCCCGCCGCCCTGATAGGCATAAGTCGAATCGGTAAAGCGGTCGCACAACACGACAGCGCCGCGAGCCAGCGCCGGGCGAATCACCTCGGCCAAATGCTGCGCCCGCGCGGCAAACACCAGCAACAATTCGGTATCGGGATTCATGATTTCATCGGCCGGTGCCAGCAGCACCTCGCGAATCCGCTCGGCCAGTGGCGTGCCGCCCGGCTCGCGGGTCAGCACCACCTCGATGCCGGCAGCCCGCAGGCGCTCGGCCAGGTACTCGCGATTGGTGCTCTTGCCGGCGCCTTCCGGGCCTTCCAGTGTGATAAACAAGCCAGTCACGGGCGATCCTTAGTCAAAGTCATTGCGAGCTCGGCGGCTCGCTCGCATTCGGTTCGGGGGCAGGCTCTTGTGGCGGCACCTGAGGCACGGCTTCAGGCGCCGTGTCCGGTGACGCTGCGGGAATCGGTGCCGAATCATCCGGGGTCGCCGGGGCCGGACTGGAGCGATAATCGGCACGGCGCTTGAGCTGGAATTCACGCACCGCGTTGTTGTGCGTCTCCAGATCATCGGAAAAGACATGGCTGCCATCGCCACGGGCAACGAAGTAAAGACTGTTGCCGTCGGCCGGGTTCAACGCCGCGTGGATCGCTTCGCGCCCCACCATTGCAATCGGTGTCGGCGGCAAACCCGGGATCAGGTAAGTGTTATAGGGATTCTCTTCTTTCAGATGGGCACGGGTGAGCTTGCCGGTGTAGCGCTCGCCGAGGCCATAGATCACGGTCGGGTCGGTCTGCAGCAGCATGCCCAGACGCAGGCGACGCACGAACACTCCAGCGATCTGGCCACGTTCCTGGGGCACCCCGGTTTCCTTTTCTATCAGGGAGGCCATGATCAGGGCCTGATAGGGTTGGCTGTACGGGACGTCGGCGGCACGCTGTGCCCACTCTTTGGCAAGCACGTCGTCCAGCCGATCGTAGGCCTTCTTCAACAGATCGGCATCCGTGGTGCCCCGCACGAAGCGGTAGGTATCCGGGAAGAACCGGCCTTCGGGGAACACGCCCGAATGACCAAGGCGGTCCATGACCTGGCTGTCGCTCAGGCCAGCAAGGGTCTGCTGGAGTTTTTCGTCCTTGGCCAATGCCGCGCGCACCTGACGGAAATTCCAGCCCTCCACCAGCGTCACGCTGTACTGCACCACATCTCCGCGCTTCCAGACGCCGATCAAGGCTTCCATGGTCATGCCCGGCACCATCCGATATTCACCGGAGTGCAATGGCTGGTCGGCTAGATTGAAGCGCCAATAAATACGCAGCCAGAAGGCGTCCTTGATCAGGCCGTCGGCTTCGAGGCGCTTCAAGGTTCCGGTCGGGGTGGTCCCGTTGGGTACGTCCAGCAACTCTTCCTGGGTGATGTTCAGCGGCTGTTGCAGCGCCGAATGAATCTTCCAGGCTGAAGCGCCCAACAACAGCCCTGCCAGAACCAGTCCGGTCTCCAGCAGCAGCAAGAATTTACGTCTCACGAATCAGGCATCCAATAGCGCACGGGCAAGGGTCTGCAGTTTACGGGTGAGTGGGCCAGCCGACCAGCGTGCCGAACCGCATCCGAGTACCGGCCACACGCCATATACGCTGTTGCAGACAAAGACCTCATCGGCCTGGTGCAACTGTTCGAGGCTGATATCCATGATTTGCGTAGCGATACCTTGGGAATTGGCTTGAAACAACAATTCTGCGCGCATCACCCCGGCGACACCGCAACGGCTCAGGTCCGCTGTAGACAAGACCCCATCGCGCACCAGGAACAGATTACTGAACACGCCTTCGATCACCCGCCCGGACGCGTCCTGCATCAAGCCGTCGGCATACCGCGAATCAGTCCATTCAGCACGGGCCAGCACCTGTTCCAGGCGATTGAGGTGCTTGAGACCGGCAAGCAAAGGCTGCTCGGACAAGCGCACTGAACAGGGAAACAGGAGCACGCCTTGCTCGGCATGGGCAGCGGGATAAGCAACAGGAGCACTGCCCTGCAGGATGCGTCGGGCGGTGGCCGAGGGATCGGCGGCATAACCACGCTGACTGTCGCCACGGGTCACGATCAATTTCATCACGCCGTCACCCTGACACCGGGCGTAAGCGCTCAGCTCGGCGCTCACCACCGTCATGTCGACCCTGAGCGCCAATCGCTGGCAGCCTGTTTCCAGGCGCTGCAAGTGACGCTCCAGCAACAGTGGCCTGCCATTGCGCACGGCGATGGTCTCGAACAACCCATCGCCATAAGCCAGGCCGCGATCTTTCAGCGACAGGACGTCAGCCGGTTGACCGTCGACCCAGCTCTCCATCAACCTGCGAACCGGCGGAACACCAGCGAACCATTGGTCCCGCCAAAACCGAAGGAGTTGGACAACACCACATCGATGTCCATGCCACGGGCTGTATGCGGCACGAAGTCCAGGTCGCACCCTTCGTCAGGCTCATCGAGGTTGATGGTTGGCGGCGCCGTCTGGCTGTTGATCGCCAAGACGCTGAAGATCGCTTCCACCGCCCCTGCCGCACCCAGCAGGTGACCGGTCATGGACTTGGTGGAGCTGACCGCCAGCTTGTAGGCGTGTTCGCCAAACACCGTCTTGATCGCCTGGGCTTCGGCCAAGTCACCCGCCGGAGTAGAAGTGCCGTGAGCGTTGATGTATTGCACTTGGTCGCCGTTGATCTTCGCGTCACGCAAGGCGTTGGCGATGCAACGGGCGGCACCGGCGCCATCGGCCGGTGGCGACGTCATGTGGTACGCGTCGCCACTGGTGCCAAAACCGATCAGCTCGGCATAGATGGTCGCGCCGCGGGCCTTGGCGTGTTCCAGCTCTTCGAGCACCAGCGCACCGGCACCGTCGGACAGCACGAAGCCGTCACGGCCCTTGTCCCATGGTCGGCTGGCACGTGCTGGCTCATCGTTGCGGGTCGACAGCGCACGGGACGCGCCGAAACCGCCCATGCCCAGGCCGCAAGCGGCCATTTCGGCGCCACCGGCAATCATCACGTCGGCTTCGTCGTACATGATGTTGCGCGCGGCCATGCCGATGCAGTGGGTGCCGGTGGTGCACGCCGTAGCGATGGCGTAGTTAGGCCCCTGTGCACCCAAGTGGATGGACAGGAAACCGGAAATCATATTGATGATCGAGCCCGGCACGAAGAACGGAGAAATCCGTCGCGGCCCCGAATCGTGCAGCGTGCGGCTGGTTTCTTCGATATTGGTCAAGCCGCCAATACCCGAGCCCATGGCCACGCCGATGCGTTCACGATTGGCATCGGTCACTTCCAGCCCGGCGTTGCGCACCGCCTGGAACCCGGCTGCCAAGCCGTATTGAATGAACAGGTCAAGCTTGCGAGCTTCCTTGACCGACAAGTATTCCTCGACATTGAAGCCTTTTACCGAGCCGCCAAAACGGGTGGAATAGGCAGAAAGGTCGGTGTGTTCGATCAGACCAATGCCACTACGGCCAGCCAGAATGCCCTGCCAACTGCTTGGCACATCCGTGCCCAGTGGCGACAACATACCCATACCGGTGACTACGACGCGTCTACGCGACACAGCACTCTCCTTTTTCAAATGACGACTTTGCATCAGGCCTAAAGAAAAAACCGCACGCCGTGATGGCAGTGCGGTTTTTCCATGACAGCTAGCGACGACTAAAAACGATTACGCCTGGTGGCTGGTAACGTAGTCGATAGCAGCTTGTACAGTAGTGATCTTTTCAGCTTCTTCGTCAGGAATCTCGGTCTCGAATTCCTCTTCCAGAGCCATCACCAGCTCAACAGTGTCAAGGGAGTCGGCACCCAGGTCTTCAACGAAGGAAGCGGTGTTCACAACTTCTTCTTCTTTAACGCCCAGTTGCTCGGCAACGATTTTCTTGACGCGCTCTTCGATGGTGCTCATACCTTGTTTTCACTCCTAATGGACAAATTCAGGCAGCTGGCCGGTGGGTAAGTGTATAGAAAGACTTTTCGGTTTTTCAACCGAAAGCTTCACTCCTCGAACCCTGGGGCCCGCCGCCTATAAATAGATTGCAGCTTTATAACGGATTTTAGACAGCTCGTATGACATTTTTTTGAAGCAATCCGTCACATTTAACTCATGTACATCCCGCCGTTCACCGGGATTGTAGCCCCGGTCACGTATGCCGCACCGTCCGAAGCAAGAAAAGCGACCACGGACGCGATTTCTTGAGCTTGCCCCAGACGACCCAGCGGAATCTGCGTCAACAAGGCTTCACGCTGTGCTTCCGGCAGTTCACGGGTCATGTCGGTGTCGATGAAACCCGGTGCAACCGAGTTTACCGTAATCGAGCGCGAACCGACTTCTCGTGCCAGCGCACGGCTGAAACCTTCCAGACCGGCTTTCGCCGCAGCATAGTTTACTTGGCCTGCGTTGCCCATGGCACCCACAACCGAGCCGATACTGATAATTCGACCCCAACGTGCCTTGGTCATGCCGCGCAAGACGCCCTTGGACAGCCGGTACAGGCTGTTCAGGTTGGTGTCGACCACGTCGAACCACTCGTCATCTTTCATGCGCATCATCAGGTTATCGCGGGTGATGCCGGCATTATTCACCAGGATCGCCGGTGCACCGAACTGCTCCTGGATGCTTGCCAACACGGCGGCAACGGATTCATCACTGGTCACGTTGAGCTCGAGCCCGGTGCCCTGGATACCGTTTTCCTTCAAGGTCGCGGCGATACGCTCGGCGCCCGAAGCGGACGTCGCGGTGCCGACAACGATGGCGCCTTGACGACCCAGTTCCAGGGCGATGGCCTGGCCGATGCCGCGGCTTGCACCGGTCACCAGTGCAACTTTACCTTGCAGACTCATGCAAGCTTCTCCTGTTCAGGCTTGCGCTGCGCGAGCGGCAGCGAAAGCGTCTGGGGTGTTGAGGTTGGAAGTGGACACGCCTTCGGCGCAGCGCTTGTTCAGGCCTGCCAGCACCTTGCCAGGGCCGCATTCGACCAGCTCGGTCGCGCCCTTGGCTGCCAGCGTCTGCACCGATTCGACCCAGCGAACCGGCTTGTAGAGCTGCTCCAGCAAGTCGCGCTTGAGGGTCTCGAGATCCGGTGCCACGTTGGCGCTGACGTTCTGCACAACAGGAATCTGCGGAGCCTGCCAGTCGATGGCGGCGATGGACTCGGCAAAACGCTCGGCAGCCGGACGCATCAGTTCGCAGTGCGACGGCACGCTGACCGGCAGCGGCATGGCGCGCTTGGCGCCACGGGCCTTGCAGCCTTCGATGGCACGCTCGACGGCAGCCTTGGCTCCGGCGATAACCACCTGGCCCGGGGAGTTGAAGTTGACGGCGCTGACCACGTCGCCTTGCGCCGCTTCGGCACAGGCAGCCAACACATCGGCATCTTCCAGGCCGAGGATCGCGGCCATGCCGCCCTGCCCGGCCGGAACGGCTTCTTGCATCAACTGGCCACGACGCTCCACCAGTTTCACCGCATCAGCCAGGCTCAGGCTGCCAGCGGCCACGAGTGCGCTGTATTCACCCAGGCTATGACCGGCGACAAACGCCGGGCGCGCGCCGCCTTCAGCCAGCCACAGGCGCCACAAGGCAATCGAGGCGGTGAGGATGGCCGGTTGGGTTTTATCGGTTTGATTGAGTTGCTCTTCCGGCCCTTGCTGGGTCAGTGCCCACAAGTCGTAGCCGAGCGCGTCGGACGCTTCTTTGAATGTTTCGAGGACCAGCGGGTATTGCGCGCCCAGCTCGGCCAGCATGCCGAGGGACTGCGAGCCCTGTCCTGGAAAGACGAATGCGAGGGAAGCAGACATGAAAACAAAGCCCCTAATGATCTTGTCGTCAAAAATTGACGCCCCTGGGGGCGCTAGGAAACTGACAGTTGGATGACGGCTTGAACCGACCGGTCACATTTAAGCATTGTCAGACGAAAACGCCTAAGTTAACAAATCCTCGAGACGGCCGTGCAAGCGTTCCGGCAGGTTTTCCTGCACTTCGATCACCGCCCGGTTGATAGCGCTTTGAAAGCCCTGCACGCCCGCCGAACCATGGCTCTTGATAACGATACCTTGCAGCCCGAGGAAACTCGCACCGTTGTGCCGCGCCGGCGCCAGGTCTGCCTGCAGCCGTCGCATCAATGGCAGCGCCAGGGCACCCACCACCCGCGAAGCCAGGCTTTGCTTGAACAGTGTCTCGATGCGCTGGCCAATCATGGTCGCCAGCCCCTCGCTGGACTTGAGCAGGATATTGCCAACGAAACCATCACAGACCACCACATCGGCCTCGCCGCGATAGAGACCATCGCCTTCGACGAACCCGATGTAATGGATGCCCCGCGCATTTTGCAACAAGGTCGCCGCCAGCTTGACCTGCTGGTTTCCCTTGATGTCTTCGGTGCCAATGTTCAGCAGCGCAACGCGAGGTCGCGCAATGCCGAGTGTCTGCGCGGCAACCGAGCCCATCACGGCAAATTGCAGAAGGTGCTCGGCGCTGCAATCGACGTTGGCGCCCAAATCGAGCAGTTGGCAGAACCCGCGCTGGGTCGGGATCGCCGCGACCATTGCCGGACGATCGATCCCCGGCAACGTCTTCAGGACATAGCGCGACAGCGCCATCAGCGCCCCGGTATTACCCGCACTGACACAGGCCTGGACCTTGCCGTCGCGCAGCAACTCAAGGGCTACCCGCATCGACGCGTCAGGCTTGCCGCGTAGGGCCTGTGCCGGCTTTTCGTCCATGGTGATGACTTCGGACGCTGGCGCAATTGTCAGGCGCGCAAGATCGACAGCCGACTGGCCGTTGAGCAGTTCTTCAAGGAGAGAGGGTTGACCGACGAGGGTCAGGTGCAGCGAGGGCGTAGCATTCAGGCAAGCAAGGCTGGCCTGAACAATGCTGCGGGGACCGAAGTCCCCGCCCATTGCGTCAATCGCGATGACTTGAGCGGACAAGTGATTACTCGTCGGCGCCCTTGTCGATCACTTTACGGCCACGGTATACGCCTTCTGGCGATACGTGGTGACGCAGGTGAACTTCACCAGTGGTTTTTTCTACAGACAGGGTGCTAGCCTCGAGAGCGTCGTGCGAACGGCGCATGTCACGGGCGGAGCGGGATTTTTTGTTCTGCTGAACAGCCATAATTGATTAACTCCTAAACGTTTGGGTCACGCTTTAACTGCGCCAATACACTGAACGGGTTGGACCGCGTTACCTCGTCCTCGCTCGGTTCGGGCTCATCTGCTCCCGCCGGCTGCTGGCATTCTTCCGGATGATGAGCAGGCACAATGGGCAAGGCGAGCAGAAGCTCCTCCTCGATCAGTGACTGCAGATCCAATGGATCTTCGCCCAGTTCCAGCACGTCATAACCTTTCGGCAACGACTGGGTATTCGCACCCTCCTTCACCACGGCGTAACTGCATTCGCTGTGGATCGGCAGGGTGACCAGCTCAAGACAACGCTGGCAAACCATTTTGACTTCAGTGTCGATAAAGCTGTGGATCACCACAGATTTACGTTCATCTCGTTCAAAAACGAATTTGGCCTGGACCGTCCCGACATCGTCGGAAAGCGGGTCGCAGAGTCTCTTCAAATCGGCCAGCAGCAGTTCACCTTGAAGGGTGGTGCCACGGTCAGCCAATTTGCGCGGGTCAACGTGAGGTGGAATCGGGTCATTCAACATAGGCGCAGCATTATAGGGATGCACCGGGCCATGTCAAAGGAAATTCAGCCCTGTCCGTCACTTGCGCGCCTGGCTAGAATCCTCCCCTGCCCATCGGAGAGAGCCATGCTGCCTTTATTATTAGCCTCAAGCTCGGTTTATCGCCGGGAACTGCTCGCCCGCCTGGGGCTGCCATTCGTCTGCAGCTCGCCAGACATCGACGAAAGCCGCCACCCCGACGAATCCGCGGTCGAGCTGGTAAAGCGCCTGGCCCGGGAAAAGGCCTTGGCATTGACCGACAGACACCCAGCGCACCTGATCATCGGCTCGGACCAGGTCGCCGTGCTCGGCGAGCGCATCCTGGGCAAGCCCCACACATTCGAAAATGCCCGCGAGCAGCTAATGGCCGCCAGTGGCGCCAGGGTGACGTTCCTGACCAGCCTGGCGCTGTTTAACAGCCAGACAGGCCGATGCCAGGTCGACTGCGTTCCGTTCACCGTGAATATGCGAACCCTGGATCCGGCCCGCGTGGAGCGCTACCTGCGCGCCGAACAGCCGTACGACTGCGCCGGCAGCTTCAAGGCCGAGGGCCTCGGTGTGAGCCTGTTCCAGAGCACTGAAGGCCCGGACGCCACGAGCCTGATTGGCCTGCCGCTGATTCGTCTTGTGGATATGTTGCTGGCTGAGGGCGTGCAGGTTCCCTGAACCGCCTCCGTGGCGAGGGAGCTTGCCCCCTCGCCACAGGGACCGCATCACCCTTCAGGTGCGCAGCCTTTCAAAAATCAGCGCAACGCCGGCCCCTGGAAGCCCATCCACATCGCCAGGTGCTCGGCGATGCTAGCCCCCAGCTTCTTCGAGAAGCGATCAAACGGCGATTCTTCGATGGTGAAATCCACCAGATCCTTCTGGCCGATCACATCCCGCGCCACAGAGCTGGCACTGCCCAAGCCATCGATCAGGCCCAGGGGCAAGGCCTGCTCGCCAGACCAGACCAGTCCGGAAAACAGCTCCGGGTGCTCCTTGTCCTTCAGACGGTCGCCCCGCCCTTTCTTGACGCTGGCAATGAACTGCTTGTGGGTGGTGTCCAGCACGCCTTGCCAGAATGCGGTTTCCTCAGGCTTCTGCGGCTGGAACGGGTCAAGAAACGACTTGTGCTCGCCGGAGGTATAGACCCGACGCTCCACACCAAGCTTTTCCATGGTCCCGACAAACCCGTATCCGGCCGCCGTCACGCCAATGGAGCCGACCAAACTGGCCTTGTCGGCATAGATCTGGTCCGCCGCACTGGCAATGTAATAAGCGCCTGATGCGCCGAGATCGGCGATCACCGCGTAGACCTTGATGTCCGGGTGCAAGCCGCGCAATCGGACAATCTCGTCGTAGACATAACCGGACTGCACCGGACTGCCACCAGGACTGTTGATGCGCAGCACCACGCCCTTGACCTTTGGATCCTCGAACGCCGCCCGCAGGCTGCCGACGATATTGTCCGCGCTCGCAGGCTCCTTATCGGCAATCATGCCTTCGATGTCGATCAACGCAGTGTAAGCCGAGCCGCTCACGGCGCTTTTTTCGATGCTCATCAGCGGTGTAAACAGCATGAGCGCGCCGAACAGATACACGAAAGTCAGCAATTTGAAGAAAATACCCCAGCGGCGTGAACGACGCTGCTCCTGCACACTGGCCAGCAGGGTCTTTTCCAGCAGTTTCCAGCTTTTATCGTCACCGCTTTCGGCATTCGCCTTGGCCGGGGCCTTCCATTCGTCCGTCATGCATGCCACTCCATCAAAACTTAATCGGTACGCCGGCTCAACCAGGCGTGCAATTCAGGAAAGCGGTCAATCGCCAGGCACGGTTCGAAGGTCTTCAACGCCTCGATCGTCTGCGCGCCGTAGCTGACAGCCACCGAACCCATGCCTGCATTGCGGGCCATCTGCAGGTCGAACGATGAGTCGCCGACCATCAGCGCCTGCCCAGGCGATACATCGCAATGGGCGAGAATCTGCTCAAGCATCAGCGGGTGTGGCTTGCTCGCGGTTTCATCCGCCGCACGGGTGATATCGAAATAATCTTCCCAGCCATGGGCCTTCAATACCCGATCCAGCCCACGCCGGGCCTTGCCGGTTGCGACTGCCAGGTGATACCCCTCTTCGCGCAAGGCATCGAGCGTTTCCACCACGCCGTCAAACAGCGGCGACGGCTCGGCTTCCAAGGCGATGTAGTGGTCGGCGTAATGCTGGCGAAAAACGATCAGCTCACCCTCCTCGATTTCCGGGTACAGGCTGCGAATCGCCTCCGGCAAGCCGAGACCGATGATGCCCTTTACCGCCAGATCATCGCACCGGGCAAACCCCGTACGATCCGACGCCACGTGCATCGCGTCCACGATCCGACCGATGGAGTTCGCCAGAGTGCCATCCCAATCGAATATCAGCAGCTTGTAGTCAGGATGCACTCAACCGCTCCACGGTCTTGGCCCACATGTCATCCACGGGAGCCTGCAATTTCAGCTCGCCGCCATCGGGCAGTGGCACGGTCAACATGTAGGCATGCAGAAACAGGCGCTTGCCACCCAGGTCGCGGATTTCCTTGGTGAAATCATCATCGCCGTATTTGCTGTCGCCGGCGATGCAGTGTCCGGCATGCAGCGTGTGGACGCGGATCTGGTGGGTACGCCCGGTGACCGGCTTGGCCTCGACCATGGTGGCAAAGTCGCCGAAACGCCGAAGCACCTTGAACACGGTCAGCGCCTCCTTGCCTTCCTCGTTGACCTCCACCATGCGCTCGCCTGAACGCAGGTTGCTCTTGAGCAACGGTGCGCGGACTTGCTTGATGGAGGTATCCCAACGCCCACGCACCAGCGCCATGTAGCGCTTGTCGACACCATCGCCGCGCAATTGCTCGTGCAAGTGGCGCAGCATGCTGCGCTTCTTGGCAATCATCAGCAGACCGGAAGTATCGCGATCGAGGCGATGGACCAGCTCCAACTCCTTGGCGTCCGGACGCAACTGACGAAAGGCTTCGATCACGCCGAAATTCAGGCCGCTGCCGCCGTGGACCGCGATGCCCGCAGGCTTGTTGACCACGATCAGCGCTTTGTCTTCGTAGACGATGGAGGCTTCCAGGCGTTGCAGCAGGCCTTGGGCCAAAGGCACCGGCTCATCACGCTCAGGCACGCGAACCGGCGGTACGCGCACGACATCGCCGGCCTGCAGCTTGTATTCGGGCTTGATCCGACCTTTGTTCACCCGCACTTCGCCTTTGCGCAAGATGCGGTAAATCAAGGTCTTGGGCACGCCTTTGAGCCGGGCCAGCAGGAAATTATCGATTCGTTGGCCGGCATATTCCGGCGAGACCTCGAGCAGTTGAACGCCAGGGGTCGAAGGGGCAGTAGTCGTCATGGCGGCGATCATAACAATTTTTTATGGAATTGAAGCACTTAATCATTGCTGCTATAGTCGCGAACGCCGCCAAAAGTGGCTGGACAGCGGACTAGCGGTCAAAAACCGGCCCTGACCAACGCAATTCACGAGGACGAGAGGCCGTCCTACGGGGTTCTTGCTACGTAACGGCAGAGTTTGCAGGTGTAACGAGCGCAGGTGACATGAGGCCTGAAATACGCCGCAAAGCAGAGTTCTGACTCGCCTTGCGCGCCACATTCACGGCCAGTTCACAAAGTGCAGTCACCCGGAAACGACCCCGAGCGAGAGCTTCGGAAACAACGCCTAAATTAGCCATGATGCGTGACCTCCCCTTTCGGAGCTCACGGTAAATGCCAACCCGCTGCGGATTCTGCGCGCGGCAGCACCCGAATTATCAGGGATACGTGTAGGGTGGAGATGTACAACCGTCGGACTGTGTAGCACTAGGCTTATATTTAGACGCTTCATCTCGTCCACAGGCGCCGGTTGATTCCTCCTCCTGACTGAGTGCTTGAGTACCAGCAAGCAGGACGCGTCCGTCGCGACTTCACCGCCATTTGGGTCGAACTCGCTGGACACTGGAATGGCACTGCCATCTCCAGGACGCACCTGACACCGACCGTGAGAAGTCGTGTGTGCCGAACGCCGTTTCCGGCAGCCCGGAAACCGACGGTACTACATGAAAAGAATGCTGATTAACGCAACTCAACCCGAAGAGTTGCGTGTTGCACTGGTAGACGGCCAGCGCCTCTACGACCTGGATATCGAATCCGGTGCACGCGAGCAGAAGAAGGCCAACATCTATAAAGGCCGGATTACTCGCATCGAACCAAGCCTTGAGGCTGCCTTTGTCGATTTCGGCTCCGAGCGCCACGGCTTCCTGCCCCTCAAAGAAATCTCCCGCGAATACTTCAAGAAGGCCCCAGAAGGCCGCGTCAACATCAAGGACGTCCTGAGCGAAGGCCAGGAAGTCATTGTCCAGGTCGAAAAAGAAGAACGTGGCAACAAGGGCGCCGCCCTGACCACCTTCATCAGCCTCGCCGGCCGCTACCTGGTCCTGATGCCGAACAACCCGCGTGCCGGCGGCATTTCCCGCCGCATCGAAGGCGAAGAGCGCAACGAACTGCGTGAAGCCCTCAATGGCCTGGTCGCACCTGCCGACATGGGCCTGATCGTTCGCACTGCCGGCCTGGGCCGCAGCAGCGAAGAAATGCAGTGGGACCTCGACTACCTGCTGCAACTGTGGACCGCCATCAAAGAAGCCTCGCTGGATCGTTCCGCGCCGTTCCTGATCTACCAGGAAAGCAACGTGATCATCCGCGCCATCCGCGATTACCTGCGCCAGGACATCGGCGAAGTGCTGATCGACAGCGTCGAAGCCCAGGACGAAGCCCTGACCTTCATCCGCCAGGTGATGCCGCAGTACGCCAGCAAGATCAAGCTCTACGAAGACAGCGTCCCGCTGTTCAACCGTTTCCAGATCGAAAGCCAGATCGAGACCGCATTCCAGCGCGTCGTCGAACTGCCGTCCGGCGGTTCCATCGTCATCGATCCGACCGAGGCCCTGGTGTCCATCGACATCAACTCGGCGCGCGCCACCAAAGGCAGCGACATCGAAGAAACCGCCCTGCAGACCAACCTTGAAGCCGCCGAAGAAATCGCCCGTCAGTTGCGCCTGCGTGACATCGGCGGCCTGATCGTCATCGACTTCATCGACATGACCCCGGCCAAGAACCAGCGCGCCGTGGAAGAAAAGGTCCGTGAATGCCTGGAAGCCGACCGCGCCCGCGTACAGGTCGGTCGCATCTCGCGCTTCGGCCTGCTGGAAATGTCCCGTCAACGCCTGCGTCCATCCCTGGGCGAAAGCAGCGGCATCGTTTGCCCGCGTTGCAACGGCACCGGCATCATCCGTGACGTCGAATCGCTGTCCCTGGCGATCCTGCGCCTGATCGAAGAAGAAGCCCTGAAAGACCGCACCGCCGAAGTCCGCGCCCAAGTGCCGATCCCGGTGGCCGCGTTCCTGCTCAACGAAAAACGCAACTCGATCACCAAGATCGAACTGCGCACCCGTGCCCGCATCGTCATCCTGCCGAACGATCACCTCGAGACGCCGCACTTCGAAGTGCAGCGCCTGCGCGATGACAGCCCGGAAGCCCACACCAACCAGTCCAGCTACGAAATCGCTGCTGCCGCTGCCGAAGTGGAAGACGTCCAGCCAGCTGCCGCCACTCGCACCCTGGTTCGCCAGGAAGCAGCGGTCAAGACCGCTCCGGCCCGCGCCAACGCACCGGTTCCGACCGAAGTGGCCGCTCCGGTTGCCACTCCGGCCGCAGCACCAGAGCCAAGCCTGTTCAAAGGCCTGGTGAAGTCCCTGGTCAGCCTGTTCGCCACCAAGGAAGAACCTGCCGCCCCGGCCGTCGTCGCCAAGCCGGCCGCCACCGAGCGCCCTGCCCGCAACGAAGAACGCCGCAACGGTCGCCAGCAGACCCGCAACCGCAACGGTCGTCGCGACGAAGAGCGCAAGCCCCGCGAAGAACGTGCACCGCGTGAAGAGCGCGCGCCACGCGAGCCGCGTGAAGAACGCCAGCCTCGCGAAGTCCGTGAGGAAGTGCCAGCCGTAGCCCGCGAAGAACGCGCACCGCGTCCGCCGCGTGAAGAGCGTCAGCCTCGCGCACCGCGTGAAGATCGCAAGCCGCGTGGCGAGCGTGAAGAACGTGTTCGCGAACTGCGCGAGCCACTGGATGCCGCCCCGGCCGCTGCTGCCGCCACCGCTGAAGAGCGTCCGGCCCGCCAGCCTCGTGAAGAACGCGCACCGCGTCCGCCACGTGAGGAGCGCCAGCCACGCGCCGAGCAAGCCGCCGCCGCTGCCAGCGAAGAAGAAGTGCTGAACGCCGAAGAGCAGTTGCAGGAAGACGGCCAGGACACCGTCGAAGGCGATCGTCCACGTCGCCGCTCCCGCGGCCAGCGTCGTCGCAGCAACCGTCGTGAGCGTCAGCGCGATGCCAACGGCAACGTGATCGAAGGTTCGGAAGAATCCGAGTCCACCGAGAACGCCGAAGCGCCAAGCGCTGCTGACCTGGCTGCCGGCCTGGCCGTCACTGCGGCCGTTGCCAGCAGTGCGATCAGCGCTCCGGCCGAAGCCCAGGCAAACGAGCAGGCTGAACGCGCCACCGCTGCGGTGGAAAACGCGCCAGTTGAAGCGCCTGTCGTCGAATCCACTGCCCCGGTAGAAGTCACCGCTTCGCCAGAAGTGGAACTCGCGCCGGTACGTGAAGCCCAGCCTGAAGCTGAAGTCGCCGCCGAGCCTGCGCCCGTTGTTGAAGCGCCCATCGTCGCTGCCGAACCGGTTGTCGAAGCACCGGCCGAGGAAAAGGCGCCAGAGCCTGCCCGCGAGGAGCAGACTGCGTTCAACTGGACCGCAGAGCCCGCCGCACCGGCACCTGTTGTCGAGCCTGAGCCAACGCCAGAGCCCGTGCAAGCGGTCGAGCCAGAAGTGGTCGAACCTGCTCCAGTGATCGAAGCACCGGTGGCTGTCGAAGCGCCTGCCCCCGCGCATGAGCCTGCCCCTGCCAGTGCCCTGACCGCGAATGGCCGCGCACCGAACGATCCACGTGAAGTGCGTCGCCGCAAGCGTGAAGCCGAGCGCCTGCAAAAGGAAGCTGAACAAGCCGCCGCTGCCGCCGCTCAAGCGCCTGCTGCCGAACCGGCTCCGGTCGTGGAAGAAGTCACCGAGGCAGCCCCTGCCCCGGTCGCTGAAACCCCAGCCGAACCAACCCCGGCGCTCGACGAACCCCAGCACACCGCTGAAGAAGTCGAAGTCGCGCCACGTCACACTGAAGCCTTGGAAAAAGAGCACGAGCCTAAACCTCACGCCTGATTCCATCGCCCAGTAAAAAGCCCCGCCTGGTGATGCCAGGCGGGGCTTTTTTATGCCTTCAGACTTATCCACAGGGACCTGATGCCCATCGAAGATCGTTGTGGGAGCGAGCTTGCTCGCGAAGGCGGTGGGTCAGCTTGCATCAATAATGAATGTCAGACCGCTTTCGCGAGCAAGCCCGCTCCCACACAGGGTTCTGTGTCATCTGTTATTTAAAGACCAAGGCCTCTGGCACATCGACATCCCAGGTCACGCCAGGATCATCCACCGGCACTTCAAGCACCTGCGCCCCGGCAAACAACACCTTGGCACCACGATCCCCGGTCAGCGCCATCAGTTTCGGCCCAAACTCCCGACCAAATCCCACCGGATGCCCGTACTCGCCAGCCAGGACTGGCACGCTGATGCCATCCTCACGTATTCCTGCAACGACCTGCTCGATGCTCGACGGCAGGATAAAAGGCATATCGCCCAAGATCATCAGCCACCCATCAAGGTCCGGGCAGGCCTGGACGCCCGCGGCAATGCTGTCGCCCAACCCGGGCGAGTCCAGTTCCACGAAGTCGCACCCGTAAGCCTGGGCCATGCGAATGGCTTGCGGCCGCCCCTTGCCTGTCACCAGCACACGCTTTTCCAACGAGGCCGGCAGGTTGACCAGTACATGCTCGATCACCGATCTGACGGCGCCATCTCGGCCCGCACAATCGGCCAGCAACTTATCCTTTTCCGCACCGGCCACCTGACGGAAACGGCTGCCCGATCCCGCCGCCAGGATAATCACGCCTATCGACTTTCCCATTCGCCCTCCTCGCCCACGGCCTACAGCGATTTTTTCTGCCGCAGTTCCACGCCATTCTTGACGGCCACGATTTCCGCCAGCAGCGACAAGGCGATTTCCGCCGGGGTGTGGCTGCCGATGTGCAAGCCGATCGGTCCATGCAGGCGTCCAATCGCCTCCGCAGACAAGCCTAGCTGAGCCAGATTGTCCCGGCGCTTCTGGCTGTTGACCCGCGACCCCAGGGCACCCACATAAAAAGCCTTGGAGTCCAGGGCCGTGAGCAGCGCCATGTCGTCCAGGCGTGGATCATGGGTCAGGGCCACGATGGCCGTGCGCTCGTCGGTCTGGATACTCAGCACCGCTTCGTCGGGCATACCCGAGACAAAGCGGCCATGTTGCTCTTCCCAACCGTAGACGAACTCCTTGCGCGGGTCACAGATCAACACCTCGAAATCCAGCAAGCGAGCCATTTCCGCCACGTAGCGAGACAGTTGCCCGGCGCCGATCAGCAACAGCCGCCATCGCGGCCCATAAATGGCGCGCAGCACCTGCCCATCGAACACCAGGGCGTCGGTTTTGCTCGCCGGAACCAGAGTCACGCGACCACTGGCCACCGTCAGCTCACGGGCGACGATCTCATGGGCCTCGCAACGCTCCAGCAACTCGGCAACCCAGTGTGGATCGCCCACCCGCTCCTCCGTCAGGCGCAAGGTGCCGCCACACGGCAGGCCAAAGCGCGCCGCCTCCTCGCGGGTGACGCCGTAGGTAATGAGTTGCACTGGCGGCCCCTCCGCCGGAATCCGACCGTCGTGCAACCGGGCGATCAAGTCATCCTCGACACAGCCGCCCGACACCGAACCAATCACCATGCCATCCTCGCGCAGGGCCAACATGGCCCCCGGAGGTCTTGGCGCGGTGCCCCAGGTCTGAACCACGGTAAACAACACCACTCGCTGCCCGGCGCGGCGCCATTCCAGCACACTGCGCAATACGTTCAGGTCAACGCTGTCCATCAGGCTTTGGCCTGCTGCCAGCCTTGCAGCTGATAACGCACGGGCAGATCGCGGATACGCTTGCCGGTGGCGGCGAAGATGGCGTTGCACAGGGCTGGCGCAATCGGCGGCACGCCCGGCTCGCCAACGCCGCCCAACGGCACCTCGCCCGGCGGAGTGACCAGATGCACCGCCACTTCCTTCGGAGCCAGGGACATGCGCGCGACTTCGTACATGTGGAAATTGTCCTGTTGGACCTTGCCGTCCTTGAAACTGATCTCGCCGATCATCGCGTTACCCAGGCCCATGACGCAGGCGCCTTCGAACTGCGAACGGATGCGTTCAGGGTTGATCTGCGGGCCGCAGTCCACGGCAATATCAGCCTTGTGCACGATCACCGTGCCGTCGTCCTTGACCTCGACTTCGATCGCCGCCGCGACATACGTGACGAAGCTGTAATGCACCGCCAGCCCCAGCCCGCGGCCCTTGGGCAACTCTCGCCCCCAACCGGCAGCCTTCGCGGCGGTTTCCAGCACGGTGCGGATCCGCGCCGTATCGATGGGATAGCGCTCGGGAGATTCACCGTAGTTCCAACTGTCATTGAGGCTGTTCGGATCGATCTTGCGGTCCGGGCCGAGCAGCTTCAGGTGATATTTCAGCGGATCCTGGCCGGCCTTGTGGGCCAGTTCGTCAATGAAGCTCTGGATCGCGAACCCATGGGGAATGTTCGACACCGAGCGGTACCAGCCAACCCGCGTGTGGGCCACCGCTTCAGGGTTTTCCAGGCGCATGTTGGGAATGGCGTAGGCCATGTTGGTCACGCCCATCCCCACTTCGAACGGCGCTTCATGGGTCATCCCCGGCGCGAACAGCGCGGTGATGGTCGGGGCCACGGTGCGGTGCAGCCAACCGGAGGGCAACCCGTCCTGGTTCAGGCTGGCCTTCAGGTATTCGGCCGAGACGGTGTGGAAGTACGAATGATGAATGTCGTCCTCACGGGTCCACTGCACCCGTACTGCCTGGCCGGGGAACTCCTTGGCCAGCACGGCCGCTTCGACGACGAAGTCGGGCTTTGACTTGCGCCCGAAACCGCCACCCAACAACGTGATGTTGACCGTGACCTTCTCGAAAGGAATGCCCAGGCGTTCCGCCACGCGCTCACGGGTAACCTGGGGTGCCTGGCTCGGCGCCCAGGCTTCGCATTGACCGTCCTTGAACCGGGCGACAGCGACCATGGGTTCCATGGGCGACTGGGACAGGTGCGGCAGGTAGTACGAAGCCTCCAACGTCGAGTCGGCCTTGGCCAATGCGTCGTCGAGGTCGCCGGTGCTGCGCAGGACTTTTCCCGGCTGGCGGGTGGCCGCTTCCAGTTCCTTGCGGTAGGCAATGGAGTCATAACCGGCATTCGGGCCATCGTCCCACTGGATCTTCAGTGCTTCGCGCCCCTTGATCGCCGCCCAGGTATTCTTCGCCACCACGGCGACGCCGCCCAGGGGCTGGAATTCGGAGGGCAACGGACGCCCCTCGATCTGCAGCACCTTGACCACGCCCGGTACTTTCAGCGCTGCACTGCTATCGACGGACTTGACCTTGCCGCCATAGACCGGCGGACGCGCCACGACGGCGTAGAGCATGCCATCAAAATGCACGTCGGCGCCGAACACCGCGCGACCGTTGACGATGTCCGCACCATCGATGGCGCGGCTCGCTTCCTTGCCGATATAGCGAAACTCCGACGGCTGCTTGAGACGCAGGCTGTCACGCCCCGGCACCGGCAAGGCACTGGCGGCGGCGGCCAACTCGCCATAACCCAATTCTCGACCTGAAGGCTGGTGCACCACTTTATGTAGCTGCGCGTGGCATTCGCCCACCGGCACCTTCCACTGGGCAGCGGCGGCCAGTTCGAGCATGGTCCGGGCGGCGGCACCGCAGCGACGCATCGGCTCGTACCAGTGACGCATGCTGCGTGAACCGTCAGTGTCCTGGTTGCCGAAACGCGCCTCGTCCGCCGGTGCTTGCCGAACCTTGACGAGCGCCCAGTCGGCATCCAGTTCGTCGGCCACCACCATGCTCAGACTGGTGCGCACACCCTGGCCCATTTCCGAACGGTTGCAGATCACCGTCACGCTGCCGTCGGCGGCAATGCTTACGTAAATATTAGGGTCATCGACCGCGCCATGGGGCATCCCCTCGGCGCCGTATTTCTTCTCTTCGGCGAAGGCATCCGGCAACCCCCAGGTGGCCGCCAACACCAGCACGCCGGTAGCGCTGGCGCCCTTGAGGAAACCCCGACGACTGAGGTTGCTCAGCACGAAATCATTGGGCAGACGGCTCATGCCTTGGCCTCCTTCAGGTGGGTGGAAGCCTGGCGGATCGCGGTCTTGATCCGGTTATACGTGCCGCAGCGGCAAATGTTGCCAGCCATGGCCTCTTCGATCTGCTCGTCGCTGGGGTTGGGGTTGGTCTTGAGCAACGCCGTGGCGGACATTATTTGCCCGCCCTGGCAGTAACCGCACTGGGCCACCGCGGTATCCAACCAGGCCTTCTGGACCACTTGCCCGACCGGGTCGACGTGAAGTGCGTCGATGGTGCTGATCTCCTGGCCTTTCACCGAGCCAATCGGCGTGATGCAACTGCGCGCCGGGGCGCCGTCGATATGAATGGTGCACGCGCCGCACAAGCCCATGCCGCAGCCGAACTTGGTGCCGTTGTAGCCGGCCACGTCTCGGATCGCCCACAGCAGCGGCATGTCCTCGGTCACATCCAGTGAGTGGTCTTTTCCATTGAGTTTCAGGGTAATCATGGGCACGCCCGCATCGTTATCGAGTTATGTGGGTCGAGCCATCTGCCGTTGGGTTATCGGTTCGGTATCGCAGACTGGCTCAGGCTAAATCGGGCTCTCTTGTGCACACGCAAGCAAGCGTCTGCACCGGGCCTTGTGGATACGAATGCTCGCATCGTCAGCCAATTAAATTAACTCAGGATCAAGCAAAACGCCCTGCACAATCCTGCACGAATCACGTTGTGCAGGTCATGCAGGGCGTTTTTCTTCTCGCGGTTGCGAGGTGCCTGTCAGTACCGATTAGGCTCCATCTCAAGATCAACCTGAAACCGCTCCGCGATGTCCTTCTGGATCCGCCGAGCCAGGTCCAGCAACTCCAGCCCCGTGGCATCGCCGTAATTGACCAGCACCAGCGCCTGCAACTTATGCACCCCGGCGTCGCCTTCACGAAAACCTTTCCAGCCGGCCCGTTCGATCAACCAGCCGGCGGCGATTTTCATTTGGCCGCCAGGCTGTGGATAAGCCACCAGGTCGGGGTACTGCTCCTTGAGATGCGCCACATGAGCGGCTGGCACCAACGGATTTTTGAAGAAGCTGCCGGCGTTGCCCAGCACGGCTGGGTCTGGGAGTTTTTCGCTGCGGATGCTGCAGATAGCCCGGCTGACGTCCGTGGGCGTTGCCTGGTCGATGCCTTGTTCGGTCAACCGCTGGCGCACCGGGCCGTACTCCAGATGCAAATGAGCGACACGACTGAGGGCGAAACGCACCCGCAGGATCAACCAGCGATCGGCCTGCTGCTTGAACAGGCTGTCGCGGTAGGCAAAAGCACATTCATCGAGGGTGAAATCGCGCAGCTCGCCGGTGTAGCGATCCAGCGCGGTGAGGCCCGCGAAGACGTCCTTTATCTCAACGCCGTAGGCTCCGATGTTCTGCATCGGCGCCGCACCCACCGTACCGGGAATCAGGCTGAGGTTTTCCAGGCCCGCCCAACCTTGGGCCAGCGTGTGCTGGACAAATGGATGCCACGGCTCCCCTGCTTCGGCCTCGACCACCACGCGCTCACCGTCATCGCTGAGCAGGCGGATTCCCTGGCTGGCCATGCGCAGCACAAAGGCGTCGATGTCACCGGTCAACAACAGGTTGCTGCCGCCGCCAATGACCAGCAACGGTACGTCGTGACCCGCGGCGTAAGCCAGGGCCTCGCGAACATCCGTATCGCTATGGGCTTCGGCGAACAGCCGGGCTTTTACGTCGACGCCAAAGCTGTTGAACGGCTTGAGGCTGACGTCCGCCTGGACTTGCAAGCTCATAGCCGCCCCTTCAATTCGATCACCAGACGATCCGTGGCGCGCTCGATCAGGTCCAGCACCTGCTCGAAACCTTGCTCACCGTCGTAGTACGGGTCTGGTACGTCGTCGAGTTCGGCCTCGTAACGACGCAGGAACAGATCCAGTTCCGCGCGGGCATTGGCCGGTTGCAGGGCCTTGAGATTGCGCAGGTTGCTGCTGTCCATCGCCAGGATCAGGTCGTAGGCAGCGAAATCGGCCCGCGTCACCTGCCGGGCACGTTGGGCCGACAAGTCGTAGCCGCGACGCAGGGCCGCGGCCATGCTGCGTTTGTCCGGCGCCTTGCCGACGTGCCAGTCGCCAGTACCGGCGGAAGCGACTTCCACCTGCCCCTCCAGCCCGGTCTCGCGCAACTTGTGGCGCAAGATGCCTTCGGCAGTGGGCGACCGGCAGATGTTGCCCAGACAGACGAACAAAACCCGCATCAAGCCTCCAACAGGCGACGGATGCGCTCAAGGTCTTCAATGGTATCGACACCGGTGGGCGGGGCGATCAGCGCATCGGCAACATGGATTCGCACGCCGTGCCACAAGGCACGCAGTTGTTCCAGGGATTCGGTGTTTTCCAGCCAGCACGGGCCCCATGCCACGAAGTCCTGGAGGAAACCGGCGCGGTAGGCATAGATGCCGATGTGACGACGGTACGGCACGCCTTCGGGCAACACGTCCGGGTTCTTGGCAAATGCCTCCCGGGCCCATGGCAAGGTCGCCCGACTGAAGGTCAGCGCCAGGCCATTGAGGTCGCTGACGACCTTGACCACGCTGGGATTGAACAGGGTCTGCACGTCCTCGATCGGCTCGGCCAGGGTAGCCATCTGCGCTTCGGGGTGAGCCGCCAGGTTGGCCGCGACCTGATCGATCACGCTGGGCGGAATCATCGGCTCGTCACCTTGCACGTTCACCACGATGGCGTCGGGCGAGAGACCGAGCTTGCCGGCCACCTCCGCCAGGCGATCAGTGCCGGAATTATGATCCTCACGGGTCATCACCACCTCGGCGCCGAAGCCCTTGCAGGCTTCCTCGATGCGCGCGTCATCAGTCGCGACCACGACGCGTTGGGCGCTGCTCTTGCTGGCCTGCTCCCAGACATGCTGGATCATCGGCTTGCCGGCGATCAACAGCAGCGGCTTGCCAGGCAAACGCGTCGAGGCAAAGCGCGACGGAATAACAACGGTAAAGGCAGTGGTCATTTATCCAGGCGCTCGTCAGTGGTCAGAGTGCGAGCTTCGCTCTCGAGCATCACCGGGATGCCATCGCGAATCGGATAGGCCAATCCGGCGCCCTTGCTGATCAGCTCGGTCTTGTCGGCGCTGAGCTTGAGCGGGCCTTTGCAGACCGGGCAAGCCAGGATATCGAGCAGTTTGGTGTCCATGTAATTCCCCTGGATAAAACGTGTTAAGGCAAGAGTCGATCCGGCAACAGGCGCATCAGCTGCGTATCGAACCAGTCCGCGAAGGCCGGCGACGGAGCTGCGTCCACCGCCAGGTACCACCAGTCGGGCGCGGCGAAGGCGCGGCATTTGACTGCGTCCTTTTCCGTCATGACCACCGGCAGGGACGGCGTGAAGCTCAAGGCCTGGGCGCTGTATTCGGCATGGTCGGCAAACCCGTGCGGTATGGGCCGCCAGTGTAGCGTTTCGAGGGTCTTGAAGAAACGCTGGGGATTGCCGATACCGGCCACGGCGTGCAGGGCCTGGCCCGCTGGAAAATGGTCGATGGGGCGCCGTTCACCGCTGGCCAGGTTGACCAGCGCGGTGGGCCGCAATTCGAAGGCAAAGCCGTCGTCGCGATCAGCGGCAGCGCCGTTGAACAGCACGGCGTCGACCGATTGCAGGCGCTCGACCGGCTCGCGCAACGGGCCGGCGGGCAGGCACCGCCGGTTGCCCAGGCCACGGGCATTGTCGATCAATACCAACTCGAGATCGCGGGCCAGCCGATAATGCTGCATGCCGTCGTCGGACAGGATCAGGTCCAGCGGCTCGGCCTCCAGCAAAGCCTGGACAGCCCGGCTGCGATCGGGATCGATCATCAATGGCACACCGGTGCGCTGGACAATCAGCAGCGGCTCGTCGCCCGCGACATCGGCGCCTTGGCTGGCCTCGACTCGCCAAGGCAATTGCGGCGGCTTGGCACCATAGCCCCGACTGACCACGCCGACCCGCAGGCCACTGCGCTGGCAATGCTCGATCATCCACAGGATCAACGGCGTCTTGCCAGTGCCACCTACCGTGATATTGCCGACCACGACCAGCGGCACGGGCGGCTGGTAGATCTCACCCTCGCCCGCCAGGAAACGCTCGCGCTTGCCGACCACGACGCGGCGGTACAGCCACTCCAGCGGTCGCAGCAGCGCCAGGGCGGGATGCCCTTCATACCAGGCGGCAAGCAATCGATCGGACATGGCCATCAAGGTGCAGGCGCCGCCTCGACCGTCGTCATGCGCAGATGGCTGAAGCCGAGCTTGCCGGCTGCGTCCA
Source organism: Pseudomonas sp. BP11-1-1 (assembly GCF_052112105.1). Classification (NCBI taxonomy): domain Bacteria; kingdom Pseudomonadati; phylum Pseudomonadota; class Gammaproteobacteria; order Pseudomonadales; family Pseudomonadaceae; genus Pseudomonas; species Pseudomonas sp. BP11-1-1. Next base: position 93,489 of record NZ_JAUTYU010000008.1, on the reverse strand, counting down.
TGGCAGTGATGACCGATTGATGGGGCGTCTTGCCGTCGGCGCTGATGGACAGCGGCAGGCTGGTGTCTCCGCCGGATTCCTTCTGCAAGGCCTCGATCAGGCTGGCGAGGTCACTTTTGGGCAGCAAATGGTTGTTCACCGAGAACGTCCCTTCGGCGCTGATCGTGACTTCGAGATTCTTCAATTGCTGGTCTTCAGCCGGCGAACCACTGACGGCCTCCGGCAATTCGACCTTGAGCTGGGTTTCCCGGGTGAACGTGGTCGTCACGACGAAAAACAGCAAGAGGATGAATACCACGTCGATCAGCGACGCGAGATTGATCTCGATGTTTTCCCGTGGTTTGCGGCGGAATTTCACTTCTTGCCCCCGGCCAGGTCCACATCACGGTCGCCCTGGACCACCTCGACCAGCTTGATGGCTTCCTGCTCCATGCCGACCACCAACTCGTCGACGCGGCGCTGCAGGAAACGATGGAAAAACACCGAGGGGATCCCCACCATCAAACCGGCGGCGGTGGTGATCAAGGCCTTGGAAATACCGCCCGCCAGCACCGACGCATTGGTGGTCATGCCGGTACCGGTAAAGGCGCTGAAAATATCGATCATGCCCAGCACCGTGCCCAACAAACCCAGCAACGGGGCCATGGCGGCGATGGTGCCCAATGCATTGAGGTAGCGCTCCAGTTCATGGATGACCCGGGCCGCCGCCTCTTCGATGCATTCCTTCATGATCTCGCGACCATGCTTGGAGTTGGCCAGGCCTGCGGCAAGGATTTCTCCCAGCGGCGAACTGGCCCGCAGTTCCTTGAGCTTGTCCTTGTTCAGTTGCTTGTCCTTGATCCAGACCCAGACCTGCCCGAGCAAATGCTCCGGGGTTACGCGACTGGCCCGCAGGGTCCACAGGCGTTCGGCAACGATACCCAGTGCCGCGATGGAACTCAGAATGATCGGCAACATCATCCAGCCGCCGGATTTGACCAATTCCCACACAGTGACAGCCCCCTCGAAAAAGTGCGCCACTTTATCATACAGACTCGCCGTGCAGGCCCGCCCAGCCAACAACGCAACCCACAACACTGAGGCAGGTCAATGCCGGGGCGACGGCCCAGCGGACGGCGGCTCGCGCCAGTAGCGGCGATTCCCAGCCTCGGTGTGCGCGGGTTCGAATGCACCCAGTTGCAGACGAATGGCGCCCTGCTCGGCGCTGTCGTGGATTGCCATGCCCAATTTCCTATAGCGTTGCATGACCCAGGGATGCGGGTGGCCGAATGCGTTGTTTCGCCCTCGGGAAATCAATACCGAATGCGGCTTGAGACGCGCCAGCAGCGCCATCGACGACGAACTGCGACTGCCATGATGCGGCGCGGCCAGCCAATGAATCGGCGCCCCCAGCGGGCCATCGAGCATGGCTCGCTCGGCGTGGGCATCGATATCCCCGGTTAACAGCAAGCGCTCGCCGTCGGCTTCGATCAACAAGACGCAGGACTTCTGGTTGCTTTCGACCGCTGACGCCCAGCGCCACAGCTCGAACCGGACCCCATCCCATTCCCAGCTCTCGCCGCTGTCGCACGGCGCCGCCAGCAGATCGGCGGGCAGCGCATCAGGATCGCCGCTGATGACCCGAGTCGTCGCCAACCCATTGCGCACCGCTTGTGCTCCGCCGGCATGATCAGCGTCGGCATGGCTGAGCAGCATCAGGTCCAACCGTCCCACACCAAGCTTGCGCAAGGTCGGAACCACCACGCGCTCGCCTGCATCGGCCTCGCCAAAGCGTGGCCCCGCGTCATAAAGCAACGCATGCCGATGGGTACGCACCAGGACTGCCAGCCCCTGGCCGACGTCAAAATGCCAGATTTCGGCGCGTCCGTGGGGCACCTGTTCCCGAGGAGGAAACACGATCAGCATCAACATCGGCCAACCCAGGACACGCAGTGGCAGGCCCTTGGGCAGCAACAACAGCACAGCGCCGAGCGCCGCGATACACAGCGCCCACAACGGGACAGCGGGAGGCATCCAGGCCGCCATTCGCCCTGCAACCAGTTCGAGGCCTTTGAACAGCAGATCGAGCAACCCACCGGCGACCCACAACAGGTTTTCCCCGACGCCCGGAACCGGCAGCAACGCCGTGCCAAGCAGTGCCGCCGGTAATACCAGCAAACTGATCCAGGGCACCGCCACCAGGTTGACCAACGGACCGCTCAGGCTGACCGGCAAGCCAAGGATCAATAACAACGGGCATAGGCCGAGCGCAATCAGCCACTGGGCTCGGGTCCAGGTCTGCCACCAGCGCCAAGGGCCCAGGCGACCGCCGAAGGTGAACATCAATATCGCGACGGCGGCAAACGACAACCAGAACCCGGGGCGCAGGCTCGCCAGCGGATCGAACATCAACACGCCGATGAAGGCCAGCAGCCAGGCCCACCAAGGTTCGGCTTGGCGGTAACGCCAGCGCCACAGCAACACCAGACCGATCATCGTGCAGGCCCGCCGCACCGGCACTTCAAATCCGGCGAGCAAGCCGTAGCCCACAGCGGCGACGAAAGCCAAGGCGCAGGCCCAGGGCAACCACGGCAGACGCGCCGGCCAAACGCCATAACGCGCCGCGCCAGCCACCAGCAGATACACCAAGCCGGCAAACAGGCCGATGTGCTGGCCGGAAATCACCAGCAGATGGACCGTGCCGGTGTCTTGCAGTACTTGCCAATCTTCGCGGCTCAATCCAGCCCCGTCGCCAAGCACCAGCGCCATCAGCGCACCGGAACGCCCTTGGACATCGACCTTTGCCAACGCCTGGCGCACCCCATCGCGCCAAGCGCCCTGCGTCGGCTGCACCCGCAAACCCTCCTTGACGGTGCCGGTCGCGCCGATGCCACGGCTCAGCAGCCACGATTCGTAGTCGAAACCATGGGGGTTGAGCAACCCGACGGGCCGCTTGAGCTTCACTGCCAGGCGCCACTTTTCACCGCTCCTGACCGGCGGCCCGCCATACCAGGCCAGACGCATCAACGCAGGCAAGCGCGTGCGTCGGGAGTGGGCATCGGCAAGCTCGAAACGCACCATGCCCTCACCGTATTGCGGCAAACCGACGACGTTTCCCTCGACCCAGCGGGTTTCACCGTCCAGGGCAGCGGGCAACCGGTCATCCAGCGCAAGCTGCGCCCCAACGCAGGCCCAGGCCAATCCGAGAAGAAAAAAACTGGCCGGGCAGGTGCGAAACGGCAGCATGACCATCGCTGTTATCGCCATCGCCACGATCAGCCACGGTGGCGGCAACGCCGGTAAGAAAATCGGGACCAGCAACCCGAGTGCGAGCGCGATCATCACTGTGCGCATAAGCCCATCCTTGAGAGTTCCCTCTAAGGCTTAGCCGGTCTGCGGCACCGCGAACGTTATCAATTGTCACAAAGTCTGAATCTGCCGGCCGTAGAATCCGGACATACTTGCGGCCTGACTGCTTTGACCCGACCGAGAAGCCTTATGCCCCGGCGCCTATTCAAACGCTACATGCCTGACCCTGCGAGCATTCGGGAACACAAATCCTTACGCTTTCTTGGCACCCTGCTGCACGACCCCAACCTCTGGCACCTCAATCGCCATTCAGTGGCGCGGGCAATGGCTGTCGGATTGTTTGCCGCTTTTTTACCCATTCCTTTGCAGATGTTGCTGGCCGCCGCACTGTCCATCATGGTTCGCGGCAACATCCCGATTGCCGTGAGCCTGGTCTGGCTGACCAACCCCATCACCATGCCTGCGGTATTTTTCTGTACCTATCAAACCGGCGCCTGGCTGATGGACGTGCCCGCCCGTACGCTGCCGGACGAATTGACCTGGGAGTGGATTACCAATCAACTGTCAACGTTGTGGCAGCCGTTTTTGCTGGGTTCGGTGGTGACTGGGTTGGTGCTTGGGGCTTTGGCCTACTTCGTGACCATGAGTTACTGGCGCTGGTGGGTGGCGCGGCAGTGGCGGCGGCGCAAAAAAAGCCGTAAGTGAGATGCATAAAGGCCTCCTGGGAATGGAGGCCTTTTTTGTGGTGTTCTGATGGGCCTCTTCGCGAGCAAGCCCGCTCCCACATTCGATATTCAGTGAACGCCAGATCAGCGTTCGACATAGATCAGTGTGGGAGCGGGCTTGCTCGCGAAGAAGGCGATGCGTCTTGTCAGGTGCGCATCCCGCGGCCGCTGACCAGCAACCGCGCGCAGCCCACATAAAGCACAACAGTCGCCACCAGCATGAACGTAATCGCAATACTGATCCGAATGTCCGAAACCCCAAGGATCCCATAGCGAAACGCGTTGACCATATGCAGCACCGGGTTGGCCAGGGACACGGTCTGCCAGAACGGTGGCAGCAACGAGATCGAATAGAACACGCCACCGAGGTAAGTCAACGGCGTGAGCACGAAGGTCGGGATGATGGAGATGTCATCGAAGTTGCGCGCGAACACGGCATTGATGAACCCCAGCAGCGAAAAGATCGTGGCCGTCAGGACTACCACCAGGATCGTCACCCCCAGGTGATGCACCTGCAGATTGGTGAAGAACAGCGACAGCAGCGTCACGATCAGGCCCACCGCCAACCCTCGTAACACGCCCCCCAAAGTGAAGCCGATCAGGATTGTATGGGGCGAAACCGGCGAGACCATCAGTTCTTCGATCGAACGCTGGAACTTGCTGCCAAAGAAACTCGACACGACGTTGCCGTAGGAGTTGGTGATCACCGACATCATGATCAGCCCCGGCACGATGTAGTCCATGTACGTGAAGCCGCCCATGTCGCCGATCTGCCGACCGATCAGGTTGCCGAAGATCACGAAGTACAGAACCATTGTGATGGCCGGGGGCAGCAGGGTCTGCGGCCAGATCCGCATGAAGCGCCGGACTTCACGGTAGACAATGGTATTGAGGGCGATCAGGTTGGGTCGCAGTTCGGAACTCATACCGCCACCTTCGCCAGGTTTTTTTCCACCAGGGACACGAACAACTCCTCAAGGCGATTGGTCTTGTTGCGCAGGCTCAGCACTTCAATATTTTGCAGGGCCAGTTGAGTGAACAGCCCGGTGATGCCGGCGGATTTGTCGACTTGGACTTCCAGGGTATGGCCGTCGAGCAACCGAGCCGGGTAGCCGATGAGCTGCGGGGCGACACTGAGGTCATGCTTGAGATCCAGCAGGAAGGTCTCCACATGCAACTGGCTCAGCAACTGACGCATGCTGGTGTTCTCGACGATGGTGCCATGGTCGATGATGCCGATGTTGCGGCACAGTTGTTCGGCCTCTTCCAGGTAATGCGTGGTGAGGATGATGGTGATGCCTTTCTGGTTCAATTCGGTCAAGAAGGTCCACATCGAACGGCGCAACTCGATGTCCACGCCCGCGGTCGGTTCGTCGAGGATCAGCAGGCGCGGTTCGTGCACCAACGCACGGGCGATCATCAGGCGGCGCTTCATGCCGCCGGACAACGAGCGGGACGGCACATCACGCTTGTCCCACAGCCCCAGTTGGGTCAGGTATTGCTCGGCGCGTTCGTTGGCGATTTTCGGCGGAATGCCGTAGTAGCCGGCCTGCGTCACGACAATATCGAAGGTCTTTTCGAACTGGTTGAAATTGAATTCCTGGGGCACCACGCCAATGCAGCGCTTGAGCGCGGCGGGAGCGCGGTCCAGGTCATGGCCGAACACGTTGACCGTGCCGCTGGTCTTGTTCACCAAGGTGGAAAGAATGCCGATGGTGGTGGACTTGCCGGCGCCGTTAGGGCCAAGCAAGGCGAAGAAATCACCTTCGGCGACGTCCAGATCGATACCACTCAGGGCCTGGAAACCGTTGCCGTAGGTTTTGGTTAACTGCCGTATGGACAGAGCGGAACTCATATCGGATTACGCACCAAGAAGGGGAAAAGAGAAGAATAGATAAGGGCGTGCGACGAGCAATGCAACCACCCGCACGAAGGCAATGGTGCGTGGCGTCGCCGCACAAGTACAGTGAAGCGTGTCGATAGTAAGTATTAAGTCAACGCGGTCATCACGGCTTTGCGATAGGCCGGACGCTGCTGGAGCCGTGCGTACCAGGCTTGCACATTGGGCAGCGCGGCACGCTCGATGGGCATCTCGAACCAGGCATAAATGAAACTGCCCAGGGGGATATCGCCCATGCCGATTTCATTGCCGCTAAGGTAAGGCTGTTGGCCCAGGGTCTGCTCCACCATTGCCAGCAGGTCTTCGCATTCCTTGATCGCAGCCTTGATGGCGGCCCAATCCTGCTGCTCGGCTGGGGTGCGCAAGACGCCCCAGAACACCGTGCGAAACGGTGCGGCAAAACTCGACGTCGTCCAATCCATCCATTTTTCCGCCGTGGCCCGGGCCTGTACGTCAGCGGGGTACCAGGCGGAATCCGGGGCGTGGCGAGCAACCAGATACCGGACGATGGTGTTCGACTCCCAGAGCACGAAGCCGTCGTCTTCTATCATCGGAACCCGGCCGTTGGGGTTCTTCGCGCGGTATTCGGGCGTGTCCACCACACCGAACGCGCCGCCTGCATCAACAGACTCATAGATGAGCCCCAGTTCTTCGGCGCACCACAACGCCTTGCGCACGTTCGATGAATTCTTCCGGCCCCAGATCTTCAGCATCACGGCTTCCCTCGATGGATAAATGCCGCAGCAGCATACGCCGGATCAGCAATGGCTCAAATCACCGAGCGAGAGCGCACCGCCAAACCTTCCTGAGCCGCCAGGGCATTTACGCCAAACAATGACGTTTTCTCACTTCGGCAACGAACGATTTCCCACGGCTGTTGCCAACCAGACTGGCGCAATACAGGGAGGGTTTCCCACGAAATCAGTCCCATTGCGCCTACCGCCGGTTTTGCACGGGCCGTCTACGCTCTGAAGGTCGGTTTTGCCTTGGTTCACGGAGGATCACTTATGCTGTTGTTGTGGATACTGGTTCTGGTCATCGGAGTCGCCTGGCTGGCGCATCGGCGCACCGCCCCGCTACCGGCGCTGGGTATTGTCGCGGTCTACCTGCTGGCGATGGGTGTCGCCAGCCATGCGCCCGGCTGGCTGATGCTCCTTCTCTGGCTGGTGCTCGCCGCCATCGCGACGCCGCTGCTGCTGCCGGACCTGCGCCGCAAATATTTCAGCGCACCGATGTTCGACTGGTTCCAGAAGACCCTGCCACCCATGTCGCAGACCGAGCGCGATGCCATCGACGCGGGCACGGTGTGGTGGGATGGCGAACTGTTCAGCGGCCGGCCGGACTGGGACCTGCTGCTGACCTATCCCAAGGTAAAACTGACCGAAGAAGAACAGGCATTCCTCGATGGCCCAGCCGAAGCGCTTTGCGCGATGGTCAGCGACTGGCAGATCGGCCAGGCCATGAACCTGCCGCCAGAAGCCTGGGCACATATCAAGGAGCACGGTTTCTTCGCCCTGATCATTCCGAAGGAATACGGCGGCAAGGGGTTCTCCGCCTACGCCCATTCCCAGGTGGCAATGAAACTCGCGACCCGCAGCGGCGACTTGGCTTCCACCGTGATGGTCCCCAACTCCCTCGGTCCGGCGGAACTGCTCCTGCATTACGGCACCGACGAACAACGCAACCACTACCTGCCGCGACTGGCCCGTGGCGACGACATCCCCTGCTTTGCATTGACGGGTCCATTGGCCGGTTCCGACGCCGGGGCGATGCCAGACACCGGGATCATCTGCAAAGGCGAATGGCAAGGCGAGGAAACCCTCGGCCTGCGCTTGAACTGGGAAAAGCGCTACATCACCCTTGGCCCGGTCGCCACGCTCCTTGGCCTGGCCTTCAAGGCCTATGACCCGGACCACTTGCTCGGCGACGAAGAAGACCTGGGGATCAGCCTGGCACTGATTCCTACCGATACGCCCGGCGTCCACATCGGCCGTCGCCACCTGCCCCTCGGCGCCGCCTTCATGAACGGACCGAACTGGGGCAAGGACGTCTTCATCCCCCTGGATTTCCTCATCGGCGGCCAGGCCATGCTCGGCAAGGGCTGGATGATGCTGATGAACTGCCTGTCGGTCGGCCGCTCGATTTCCCTGCCGGCGGTCGGTACCGGCGCGGCGAAGTTCACCAGCCTGGTCACCGGCCAGTACACCCAGGTGCGTGAACAATTCAACGTTCCATTGTCGGCGTTCGAAGGCATCCAGGAAGCCATGGCGCGGATCGGTGGCAACGCCTGGCTGATGGACGCCGCGCGCATGCTGACCGCCAACGCGGTGGACCTCGGCGAAAAACCTTCGGTGCTGTCGGCGATCCTCAAATACCACCTGACCGAACGCGGCCGCGAATGCATCAGCCACGCCATGGACGTGCATGGCGGCAAGGGCATCATCATGGGGCCGAACAACTACCTGGGGCGCAGTTGGCAAGGCGCACCGATTTTCATCACCGTGGAAGGCGCGAATATCCTGTCGCGCAACTTGATGATCTTCGGCCAGGGCGCCATCCGCTGCCATCCGTTCGTGCTCAAGGAAATGGCCCTGGCCACCCGCGAAGACAAGGACCAGGCGTTGCTCGAATTCGACGGGCTGCTGCTCAAGCACATCGGTTTCGCCATCAGCAACGCCGCCAGTACGCTGGTGCTCAACCTGGGCCTGGGGCATTTCGACAACGTGCCAGGCAATGCCCTGAGCCAAGGTTATTTCCGTGCACTCAACCGGCAGGCGGCAGCATTCGCCCTGCTGGCGGACCTGAGCATGATGTTGCTGGGCGGTGAGCTCAAGCGCCGCGAGCGTTTGTCTGCCCGACTGGGTGACGTGTTGAGCAACCTTTACCTGGCCTCGGCTGCCCTCAAGCGATATCACGATCTCGATTCGCCGGACCACATGGCGCCACTGTTCCAGTGGGCCATGGAAGAAAGCCTGGGCCAGTCGGAGCGCGCATTGGACGAACTGCTGGGCAACTTTCCCAACCGGGTGCTGGGCTGCCTGTTGCGCCTGGTGGTGTTCCCCTTGGGTCGTCGCCACAGGGGACCGAGCGACAGGCTCGATGCCGAGGTCGCGGCTGTTATCGGACGTTCCAAGGGCGACCCGACCCTGGAAGAGTTGCTACAGGGCTGCTATCGCCCGCAATCCACCGACGATCCGGTGGGCGCGCTGCAACACGCTGCCGACCTGCTGGCCGCAGCCCATCCGCTGCAGAAAAAAATCCATGCTGCCCTCAAGCAGGGCCAGCTCAATCCGCCCCCCGGAGAACACCTCATCGATGCTGCCCTGGAAGCAGGCGTGTTGCAAGCCGGTGAAGCACAGACCCTGCGGGCGGCCGAGGCGGCACGGCGCAAGGTCATCGACGTGGATGACTTCGATAAGGAAGCCTTGACGCTCGCCGAGGACAAAGTCCGGTGATCCGGACGGCGATCTGATCACTAGCATGTAAAAGCAGGCGCAGGCACTTTATACTCCTGCGCCCGTTTTGCTCTTGAGGACTTATCTCGTGTCCAATGTCGTTGCCGATCACCTTGTCTTGCTTGACCACTTGCGCAGCATCCTGGTCGCTGTGGGTGAGGCCGAACAGGTTCCCGAAGAAAGCCATGCGCTGTTCCTGGAGCGCTTTGATGACCTGCGCGCGCAACTGCCCGTCGACCCGATCGAAAGCCAGTACCTGGGTCAGGATCTCCTGTGCCAGGTGATCGTCCGTTATCCCCAGATTGCCCACCTGGTCCCCCGCGACCTGCTGTGGTATTTCGCCGGTGATTGCCTGCACTACATGCCCGACGAAGAAATCAGTCTGTACCAGGCCCTGGAGGAGCGTCGTTTCGAAGCAGAACAAAACGACGAGCCCTTCGATTGGAACCAGGAAAAACAATTGCTGGCAATGTCGGATCAGGACAGCAAGCACTGATCGCAAGCAGCAATGCAAAGGCCCGCACGGTTTAACCCTGCGGGCTTTTTTGCGGCTTTTTGTTGATGGCGGCGCCTGGGATTTGTCCTGCTGAATAACAGCGAAAGACAAATTATTGACGCACTCAACCCCATGCTTTTCGCCCCCGTCACTTTTTAGACGTTTTTTTCACAAACGCCGTGGCGCTTTGCCAGCGTTGAACTACTGTCAATCAGAAGCGAGCAGGGAACAGGCGAACCGATCCATAGCCGACCTGATTGGCAACCGTCGTTCTGCTCGCCAGCCCGGCTATCAAGGGCGTTTCAAGATGTGCTGAGTACCGCGTGCCATCCAGTCAGGACGTCCAATGTGCCCCAGGCCAATTGCCGGCGACATTGAGTGATTTGATGAAAATGGGGGGGCAGCCCGGGCCCCATAAATGATCCGAGGCACTGGTTAGCCTAGGGACGGCCTGTCTGTCGAGGATCATTTTATGAGCTATCGTACTGTGCCCGCGTTGAAACACCTTGTTCATGGTTTGTTCTGGATGGGCCTCGGCCTGGATGCGGCTTACGCTGCGGCGGACAGTTGTTCCCAACTGGACAATTTGCCCGCCACCTTCGAGGTTGGCCAGGGCCTGCAGAGCGAGCTGCGTATTCTTGCTCCCGTCACAAAGCTGGCGGTGGGCGATCCGAAAATCGCCGATGTGCAACCCAGCGGCAACGATGCCTTCATTCTTACGGGCCTCATGCCCGGCGCCACCAGCCTGATGGTGTGGACGGCCTGTTCGAAAATTCCCCGTCAAAGCATGGTTTTCGTGACAGGCCGAGCCACCACCGCACTGACCAGCGCAGCAAGCGTGCCGTCGGACGACCCGATGCTGCTCGCCCAAGTGCAGACCGACATCCGTTTCGTCGAAGTCAGCCGGACCAAACTCAAGGAGGCCTCGACCTCCATTCTCGGCACACGAGGCAATTTCCTGTTTGGCTCGCCGAGAACCTTGCCCACCGTCGGCGGTATCGTCCGGCCCTCCTTGCCGGTCAATAACGATATGTTCAATCTGTCGTTCGCCACCGGCAAGACGCTATTGATGATCAACGCCCTGGAAGGCAGCGGCTTCGCCTACACCCTGGCGCGGCCAAGCCTGGTGGCCCTCAGCGGGCAGAGCGCCAGCTTCCTGGCCGGTGGCGAAGTGCCGATTCCCGTGCCCAGTGCCGGCAGCGACAACGTGTCCATCGAGTACAAGGAATTCGGCATCCGCCTGACCCTGACGCCCACCGTGATCGGCAAAAACCGCATCGCGTTGAAAGTCGCGCCAGAAGTCAGCGAGCTGGATTTCACCAACGCCGTGAACATCGCCGGGACGCTGGTACCCGCCCTGACCGTGCGCCGCACCGATACCAGCATCGCTTTGGCCGATGGCGAAAGCTTCGTCATCAGCGGCCTGATCAGTACCCGCAACAGCTCACAGGTGAACAAGTTTCCCGGTTTGGGGGATATACCCATTCTCGGCGCGTTCTTTCGCGATAACTCCATCAACCGCGAAGAGCGCGAGCTGTTGATGATTGTCACCCCGCACCTGGTCCAACCGCTGGCCGCCGACGCGCAACTGCCTACTTTGCCGGGCGAGCAACTGCGCAATTACGACCCGAATTTCTACCGCATGTATTTCCTTGAACATGGCGAGTTCGATAACCGCAGCGGGCTGTCCCAATGAGCCGCTACGTGCAGTGCGAAGCGCCAGCCATTCAACCGGTTTCCAAGGGGCATGGGATGAAAGCAATGATTGCGATAACGGCGACCTTGATGCTCGCCGGTTGTGCCAGCCATGGCACCGTGGCGTCGAGCGCGGCCAGTTGCGCCAAGCCCGGCGCCGATCAGGAATTGGCCCTTAACCTGGCCGATGACATGGCCAATGAAGGTCGCTTGTATGCCAGCCTGGCGAACCTCGAACGCTTGCCCGAGGACTTGGTCCAGGTCCGTTTGCGCAAGGCCCGGGTGCTGCGCCTGATGGGACGCAGCGAGGCCGAGCCTTTGTATAAAAGCCTGCTTGGAACTTGCCTGGCTGCCGATGGTGAACATGGTCTTGGTCAATTGGCCGCTGCCAAGAATGACAACGCCAACGCCACGGAACACCTCGAACGTGCAGCAAAGATGGCGCCCACCGAAGGAAAAATCCGCAATGACCTGGGGGTTGTCTACCTCAATCAAAAGCGGATTCCCCAAGCCCGCTTCGAGTTCATGACGGCCATGGAACTGCAGCAGTCAAACACGCTGGCTGCGCTCAACATGGTGACCCTGCTGATCTACCAGGACAACTGGAAGCAGGCGGCGGAACTGGCGAGCATGGCCAAGCTGAGCCCCCAACAGGTGGCGGATGCACAAGCCCGTGCGGAAAAAATCCGCGGCTCTGCCGGTAATGCAACGACCTCACAATCGAACCGCCTGACCGAGGTCGTCGATGCCTCTACCGGCGCGGTCAAGTAGCGTTTCGAGGAGTCCGAGAGATGAAGACCCAACAATTGTTGATCGTATGCCTGACTTGCCTGTCCACTTCCGCCTGGGCGATCGACCCAGGCCCGTCTTCGGCGGCGCAGCAAGGGACCGAGAGCTGGATGCAACTGCAAATCCGCGGCGTGGTGGCCTCCACCAACCTGCAAACCGCCTCGGCCGCCGAACGCGAGCTGGCCATGCAGCGCTGGCTCAACAGCTTTACTTACCCGATCCCGATGTTCTTCGACCAGGACATGGGGGGAGACGTCAGCAAGAGTGAGTGAAGCGTTGCAAGCATAAAGACCGCAGCCTCCGACACCCCTACGCTTGATGTAGGGAGTTGCCGGGGGCTGCGGTCTTTTGGCTGAAGGCATTGACTAAAGCAAGCCGGGGCCGCCTGTGGGAGCGGGCTTGCTCGCGAAGGCGGAACCACAGCCAACACCTGCATTGACTGACCCACCGCTTTCGCGAGCAAGCCCGCTCCCACACAGGCTCCGGGGTGGACATGCGGCACATGCATCAACACAAAACCCTGTGGGAGCGAGCTTGCTCGCGAAGACGGAATTACAGCCAACATCTTCATTGACTGACCCACCGCTTTCGCGAGCAAGCTCGCTCCCACACTGGATCCGGGGTGGACATGAGGCACATGCAACAACACAAAAACCTGTGGAAGCGAGCTTGCTCGCGAAGACGGAATTACAGCCAACATCTTCATTGACTGACCCACCGCTTTCGCGAGCAAGCTCGCTCCCACATCGGTTCTGCGGCGACATCTGGCGCATGCAACAACACAAAACCTGTGGGAGCGGGCTTGCTCGCGAAGACGGAATCACAGTCAACACCTGCATTGACTGACCCACCGCTTTCGCGAGCAAGCTCGCTCCCACATCGGTTCTGCGGCGACATCTGGCGCATGCAACAACACAAAAAACCTGTGGGAGCGAGCCTGCTCGCGAAGGCGGAATCACAGCCAACATCTTCATTGACTGACCCACCGCTTTCGCGAGCAAGCTCGCTCCCACATCGGTTCTGCGGCGACATCTGGCGCATGCAACAACACAAAAACCCTGTGGGAGCGGGCTTGCTCGCGAAGACGGAATCACAGTCAACACCTGCATTGACTGACCCACCGCTTTCGCGAGCAAGCCCGCTCCCACAGCATATTCGGCAAGCCGGCCTTGCTACATGTTCCCGAAAGCCCTGAACACGCCGATCATGGCGGGGCCGATGGCGACCAGGAAGAAGCTTGGCCATAGGCAGAAGATCAGCGGGAAGATCAGTTTGGTGCCGATTTTGGCGCCCATTTCTTCGGCAGCCTGGGTCCGCCGGTCGCGGAACTCATCGGCGTAGATCCGCAGGGTATCGGCCACGCTGGTGCCGAAACGGATACTTTGCGCCAACAGGCTGACCAGGCCCTGGATGTCCTCCAGGCCGGTGCGCACGGCCAGTTGCTTGAGCGCCTCGGTGCTGGTGATGCCCGCGCGGATCTGCGCGTTGACCAGCGCCAGTTCCTCGGCCAGCTCGACCTGGCTGACGGACATTTCTTCAGCCACCCGTTCGATGGTGGTGGGCAAGGCCAGGCCCGACTCGACGCAGACCACCATCAGGTCCAGCGCATCCGGAAATGCGGCGCGCAGCCGACCTTGCCGTGCGTTCTTGCGCTTGCCGACATAGAGCGCCGGCACCAGCCAACCAATGCCCGCCATGAGGACCACCGCCAGCAGGCCGATGGCCAGTGAGACCTTGACCATCGGCAGCAACAACAAGGCAACGCCGATCATCACCAGGGGCAGCATCAGGCGCACGGCCCAATACATCTGCACCGCCGAAGCGGATCGATAACCGGCATGGGTCAGCAACGTCTGGGTCGCGGACGTCTGGGTCGTGTCGGTCGAGGCGAAGCGCTGGCCGACTCGCTCCAGTAGCAGTTGCAGATTACCGGGCGCCTCCTGCCCCGTCGCGCTACCGGCATAACCGCGCTTGATCAACGCCAGCCGACGCTGCACCGGGTCTTGCAGACCCAGCATCATCAACAGCACGGCACCGGCCGCCAACACCGTACTGACGCCAATCACGGTGACGAACAGCAGGCGCGCAAGCTCCTCGTTCCCGGTGAATCGACTGAACAACCCGAGCAAAAAGTCCATGACCGATACCTCTGGGCGCAACAGCGTTAGACCTGGATCCGAATGATCTTCCGGATCCAGAAAATCCCCACCAACATGGCGCAGAACGCGCCGAAGATCAGCTTGTGGCCGATGGGGTCATTGACCAGTACCGGCATGTAACTGGGGCTGGTCACCACGATGGCGATCGCCAGCACGAAAGGAATCGCCACCAGCACCCAGGCGGACATACGCCCTTCGGCCGACAGCGTCCGGACCTTGCGCTGGAAACGGAAACGCCCACGGATCAACCGGCTCAGGCGTTCCAGTACTTCGGTCAGGTTGCCGCCGGTCTCGCGGTGGATCAGGATCGACGTCACCAGCATCATCACGGTCATGCTCGGCATGCGCTCCAGCAGGCCGAGCATGGCTCTGCGCACGTCGTTGCCATAGTTGATGTCGGAGAAGGTCATGCCGAATTCCTGGGCGACCGGCCCCTTATGCTCCTCGGCGACCAGGCGCAGGGTTTCGTTGAAGGGATGGCCGGCGCGCAAGGCCCGGCACATGGCATCCAGGGCGTCCGGCAAACCTTCCTCGAACGCGGCAAAACGCTTGTTGCGATCGCGCAGGATTTTCAGCACCGGCAACCAGGCCACGGCAAACGCCACCAACAGCGCCACCCACCAGATCGGCCAGACCATCAACACCAAGGCACCCACCGCCGCGCCAATGGCCAGGCCAAGCAACATCACCCGATAGGCGCGGTACTCATGGCCGGCCTGCTCGATCAACTGAGTCAGGTTGGCCATGAACGGCAGCTGTTCCAGCCGGGCTTCCAGGGGAGACAGGCGCGTCAGGTATTTTTGCCGCAGTACGGTCTGCATGTTCGGCAGGTGGTTGGCTTTCTCCAGGACGAGCAAGCGACCGCGAATGCGCTTGCGCATTTTCCCGGCCTCGCCGAACACCGGCACCACCACGCCCTGGGACAGCAGGAACACGGCAATGAACACCATGCCAAGGAAGATCAGGATGAATTCGCCCGGGATACCTTTCATGACTGCCGGCCCTCCATCCATTCAGGACGGAACATGCTCAGCGGCAATTCGATGCCGCGCTTGGCCAGTACATCGCGAAAGGCCGGGATCATGCCACTGGGCTTGTATTCACCGAGGACCTCGCCGTGCTCACCGATGCCGTGGCGCGCAAAGGAGAAGATTTCGGTCATGGTGATGACCTCCCCCTCCATGCCGTTGATCTCTTGAATGCTGGTGACGCGACGCTTGCCGTCTTCTTGACGCTCCAACTGGATCACCACATCGATGGCCGAGGCAATTTGTTGACGCATGGCCTTGATCGGAAAGGTCGCCCCGGTCATCGACACCATATTCTCGACACGACCCAACGCATCGCGGGCGGTGTTGGCGTGAATGGTGGTCAGCGAACCGTCGTGGCCGGTGTTCATCGCCGTGAGCATGTCCAGCGCTTCGGCGCCACGCACCTCGCCGATGACAATGCGGTCCGGGCGCATCCGCAGGCTGTTGCGCACCAGTTCGCGCTGGCTCACCTCGCCGCGCCCCTCGATGTTCGAGGGCCGGGTTTCCAGGCGCACCACGTGAGGTTGTTGCAGTTGCAGTTCGGCCGAATCCTCGATGGTGACGATCCGTTCGTTATGCGGGATGAAACTCGACAGCACGTTGAGCATGGTGGTCTTGCCACTGCCGGTACCACCGGAAATCAACACGTTCAAGCGCCCGCGGACAATGGCCTTGAGCAGCAAGGCAATGGCCGGTGTCATGGTGCCCACCTGGATCAGGCTGTCGGTGTTGAGCAGGTCCACGGCAAAGCGCCGGATCGACATGCTCGGGCCGTCGATGGCCAGCGGCGGGATGATCGCGTTGACCCGCGAACCATCCTTGAGCCGGGCGTCTACCAACGGCGAGGACTCATCGATGCGCCGCCCAAGGCTGGAAACGATGCGGTCGATGATGTTCAGCAAGTGCTGGTCATCCCGGAAGCGCACGTCAGTGCGTTGCAGCTTGCCGAAGCGCTCAACGTAGACCGAGGCGAAACCGTTGACCAGGATGTCGGACACGCTGTGGTCGGCAAGCAGCGGTTCCAACGGGCCAAGCCCCAACACTTCATCGGTGATCTGCTTGATGATCAACTGCCGGCTGACTGTACTCACCGGCGCCGAATGTTCTTCAAGCAAGCGCTGGCAAATATCGCGGATCTGCCGCGTGGCCTCGGCTTGTTCGAGTGCATCGAGCAAGGACAGGTCCATCACCTTGAGCAACTGCTGATAGATTTTTTCCCGCCACTCGGCTTCTACCGGGGTGACCTGGGTGCGGGTTTCGTAAGGCACATCGGGAACGGCATGCTCCCAGGCCATCAACGCTTCGGTCGAGTCTGTCTGGCCGTCACCGGGCTGGGCGGCCATTGAAGCACCAGTTTTGCCGGGTTGTTTGCGCAAGCGGTTGCGGAAGTCGCTGATCATGGGTCATCCCCCGAAGAAACGGTTGAAGGCGCGTTTGAGCAGGCCTTTGCCTGCCGCCATCTGGTGACCGACCAGGTCTTCGGTCAAATCGCGCAACGCGGCGGTGATGGCCGCCTTTGGCGCATGCAGTCCCAACGGCACACCAGTGTTCTGACTCTGGCTGACCAGGTTGAAGTCATTGGGCAATTTCGAAATATTCGGGCAGCGCAGGGCCTCGCCGATGTCCTTGAGGCTGACCGCGGCGGTCTTGTCGTAGCGGTTGACCACGATTTGCAACTGGTCGCCGCGTACGCCGAGGTCTTCGCGAAGGATCCGCACCAGGGCGCTGGCATCCCGCAGATGACTGACGCTCTGTTGCACCACCACGTAGACCCGGTCCACCTGTTCAAGGACGGAGCCGGTGAGGTGATCGATCTGCCGGGGCAAGTCCACCACCACCCAGTCATAGCTGGTGCGGGCCAGTTGCAAGAGTGCGTCGAGCTGTTCCGGCTGGGCATCCTGGGGCAGGCACAATTCGCCAGCGCGGCCACCCAACACGTGCAAGCTCGGACTAAAGTGGCTGCAAAAGCCTCGCAATGCCACGCTGTCCATGTCCTCGACTTGTTGCAGCACTTCGAGGTGGCTGTGGGATTGGGCGACGTCCAGGTAATGGGTCACGCTGCCGAACTGCAGGTCCATGTCCAGTAACAAGGTATTGCCTGAACGGGCGCTGAGTTGCTGGGCCAGGTTGCACGCCACCAGCGTGCCGCCGGAGCCGCCCTTGGCGCTGATCACTGCGATCAACTTGCCTTCGTTCCCATTGCCGAGGCGTACTTCCGCCACCAGGCGATTCAGGGCCGCCACCAGTTCGGTATCAGCGAAAGGTTCGGGCAACACGTCTCGCGCACCGGCCTGCATCGCCAGGCGCATGCCTTCCTGCTCGCCCAACAGACCGCACACCAACATCGCCGGACGCTCGTGGGCCGGCCGTTGCAGTAACGCCGAGAGTTCCTCGCGCCACAAATGGCTGACCCGCAACAGCAGCAGATCGGGCATCCGGTCGAGGCCGTAGAGCGGATCGACATGGCCGTTGCTGACCAGGCGCGTGCTCACTTCAAGGCCGGGCATGCGCTGGCAGACGCATTGCAGATCGCGCAACGACGCAGCATCGCGGCTGCTGATCAATATGCGCAGCCCGACCTTGCCGGTGGCGCTTGTGAGCGGAGTTTCCCGGGTGTTCAGCATGGTGTGATCTCCCCTGAATCGGAATGACGCCCTAGGCTTTCGCGTGGCAAGGTTGCCCTGAAGGTGGGCAAGGTAATGGGCACGCCCAGTCCGGGAATGAACAGGTTGAAAACGAAATTCTGCAGGCTCAGCTGGACATAGCGGATGGCTCTGAAGCCCGTGCTGCCGGAGGTGTCGCCGGGGTTTGCCACCACGGCTCCGTCGACGTCCAGGTACGTCAGCACCAGGTTCGAGGTGGCCAGGCTGCTGATCAGTTGGCTGGTGCCTGAATCCGTCGCGGCGTTGAAAATCGCCCGGCGCAGGATCACCGGATCGCTGATGTTGCACACCGCCGCCAGGCGCGCACCACGCCGCGCGGCTTCATCGAGGGCGTTGACGGTGAAATACAACCGGCCCATTTCCAGCACACCGAACAGCAGGGTGAACACCAGCAGGCCGACGAAGGCGAACTCGACGATATAGGTGCCGTGCATCTGCTTGCGATTCATCACAGCGCCCTCATGACGGTGGTCGCCACCAGCGGAATGCCCAGCGCAATGGCGCTGCCGAAGAAGCCGGGGATCGATCCGCTGCAACTGCCCGCGCCAATCACCGGGCAGAAGGTGTAGGTGATGGTGACGCGCACATGGCTGGTGCCTTCGGCGACAACCTGCACGTTCGCCGTGGTCAGGCCCGACACCACGGCAGTCCCGGAAGCGCTGGGCACGCCATACACCGCGACGTTTTTCGTCTGGGTCTGCAGCGTGCTGCTCAGGGAAACCGCGCCAAGGGTGGAATTCCAGGCCTGGCTGGCGACGAAGCGGTCGGCATCGCGGCTGGCCTGCAACAGCACGTTGTATTGGTACAGCATGCGGCCGAACTCGCCGAAGGCGAGCAACAGCAGCAGCAACACCGGCAGCACCAGGGTGAACTCCACCAGCGCGACGCCTTGCTGGGCCCGGGGTGATTTGAACGGGGCAAGTTTCATGACGCCTCCTACGAGTCTGTGCTCGGCGTGCCGCTGCCATTGATATAGGTTTTATAGAGCTGGATGATCTGCGGTCCGGCGTCGCTGCTGGGTGTCGGGCCAGGCACATTGTCGCCTTCGCATTCGTGGACGAACTGGCCGAAGATCTGCGCCTGGGTGCCGCCGCTGTTCATGGGCTGCACGACGAAATAGCAGCCGAAACCCAACACGGGAATGGTGCTTGAGCCGCCCTGTTTACCGGTGCAATTGCCCACCACAATCTTCAGCATCCGGCGCTCGAAGACGCCGTTGCTTTGGCAGCCACTGCCGCTCCCGCCCACGCAGGCGGCGACTTGGGTGCGCCAATCGTTGTAGTCCGCTATCGCCTCACCGCCTGCCGAGAGGTCGCCACTGCTCGACGTGACAGGCTGGCCTTTGTATTGCGCCTGGCCGAGCGTGCCGTTGTAGGTCATCGCTGGCGAGCTCGAAGAGGTGACCAGGTCCGGTGGATAGTTGGAAGCACTGACCGGGCCGTTGTAGATGCCGAAGCGCGTGTTCAAGCCTTGGGACGCCGGACCGACCGTATTGCCGGGGGAAGTCTGGACGTTGTCCCCGACGGCACGACAGACCGAACCGCCCCCTGCAAGGTCCTCACGCACCGAACTGCCGCCGGAACCGAAATCGAGCAGCTGGAAATTGCCCGGCCCGATCGGTGAGCTGTTTCCCGCTGCGGTCTTCAGCACCACCAGGTCGCCGAAGTGATAGCTCCAGAAATTCCCGGCGGACGGGTCATATTGGCCGGGATCGCCACAGACCATCAGCGGCGCGACGTCACAAGGCGATGTGGGGCTAGGGCCGGCGGTGGCGATGGCCGCCACGGCTTTGTTGCCCAGGCTGCCGCT
The DNA here is from genome assembly GCF_052112105.1 of Pseudomonas sp. BP11-1-1. NCBI lineage: Bacteria > Pseudomonadati > Pseudomonadota > Gammaproteobacteria > Pseudomonadales > Pseudomonadaceae > Pseudomonas > Pseudomonas sp. BP11-1-1. The sequence continues at coordinate 73,479 of NZ_JAUTYU010000008.1, read as the reverse complement.
GCCCATCGATTGGACGAAGCTCCAGAAAAAACCGTTGAGTTGATAGTTGGCGACCGACACCCGCACGTACTTGGCGTCGCTGGGGCCGGGGTAAGAGAACGGGCCGTAGACGCTGCTGGACAATTCAACCGCGGCAAACGTGCCCGGATTGCCAGCGACGGCGGTGGCCAGTTCGGTGTTGCCCACGGCGCTGGCATTTCTGCTCAGCGTGTCGAGGGCCGCCGTGCGGGTCGTGCTGGCCATGTTCATGCTGCCTTTGACCTGGCTCAGGGTCTTGGCGCCCCCCAAGGCGGCGGCATCCACCGCGTTTTGCAGGCGGGTCTTGTTCAGCAGCATATGCCCGCCGTCCAGGGCCAACGCCGCCGTCATGGCGATGGCCGCCATGGCGATCACCATCAGTACACTCACCGCCCCTCCCTGGCGTCGTGGCAGCGTCAACGGCTGCCGGATCTTGGCATTCATCATCGAGCCCTCATCTACAACGTTGAGGATCGGTATCGCCCTGCCCTATGGGGCCCGGCACGGGAAAGTCACCTAGCGGACATTGATCACGCTGCTTTCAACGCCACGGATCAACGTGATCGCGCCGCCCTGGGGCTTGGCACTGCGCTGCACTACGGGTCTTGGCACCGGCGCGGCGGCCACCGCCATGACCGGCGCAGGGGCTGGCGGCGCGACGGCCACGGCTTTTTTCTCCAGGTTCAGGGGGTTGCGAAGGGCCAGTTGCAGCTTGCCCTCGGTCTGCGCGGTGACCAGCAGTTCCGCTTCGCTGGCGGACATCTCCAGGGTCACGGCCCGCACCACCACCGGTTGCGTCTTGTCCGTGCCCGCGGTCTGGTCCACGGCCAGCACCCGCAGATTTTCGAGGAGAGTCCGGGATGTCGCGTTGTTGCTGCCGGCGTTAGTGGTCTTGGTCGCCAGGACATCGACCCGGTTGCCCGGCAACAGGAATCCGCCGACGCCGACCACATCATCCACGCGTACCGATATCGCCCGTTTGTCCGGCGCGATCAGCGAGGCCAGGGTGCTGCCGCCCAGGTGTTCGCTCAGCCGGGCACCGCGCACGATGTCGCCGCGCAGGATGTCGAACGTGGCAATCTTGCCCACGGCCTTGTCGCTGCTGTCGAAAGCATCGTCCGGAATCGTGTCCATGGGCATGCGCACCGTCGTGACCTGCTGGGCCTCGACCATTTGCCCGAAGGGGATTTCCACCGTCGCGACCACCACGCTTCGCAAGTGATCATCGGGGGTCGCGTTGAGTCGCGCGCTCAGCCAGGAGTCAGCCATCCATGCGGCACCAAGGCCCATTACCAGGGAAACGCCTATCAGCGGAAGCGTACGAGAGCTCATGTCGGTATCTCCAGATCAAAGGAAGTCGAGCTGAACGAAGTAGTTGTGCCAGGCCCATTCCAGCTCTTGCGGCAACAGGGGCCCGGAACCGCCCAGGTAACGCTGGCGGTCGAGCGCCATGTTCAACAGATCGCGAGGATGGCAAGGCACCAGCGGCATGCCTTCGCTTGCATACAGCCGCTGCAGCACATAGCGCACCAGCAGCGGGTCATACGGGATGCCCAGGCGTTCGCACTCCTGGCGCCAGATGCGCTCGTATTCGTCGGGCTTGAGATAACCGAACTGGACCTTGTAGCCGATGCGCCGCAGGAAGGCCTCGTCCGCCAGTTCGAGGGGATTGAGGTTGGTGGAAAACACCAGCACCAGGTCGAACGGCAGCTCGCAATGCCGCCCGCCGCCCAGGTTGATGAAGTCGCGTTTTTCTTCCATCGGCACGATCCAGCGATTGAGCAGCTCGGCCGGGGCCATGCGCTGGCGACCCATGTCGTCGATGATGAACAGGCCGTTGCTGGCCTTGAGTTGCAGGGCCGCCTGGTATTGCCGGGTAAACGGGTCGTAGCGCACGTCCAGCTGTTCCATGCTCAACTCGCCGCCAGTGATGACGATCGGGCGTTTGCAGCACAACAGTCGACGGTCGATGCCTTCGTTGAGCATCAGGTTGTTCGTTTGGCTGCTGTCATCCAGGCGTTGATGCACCTGCGGGTCGTAGATCTCGATCACCGACTCGTTGATGACGATGGCATGAGGCACCCAGATGGCCTCGGCGAACAACCGGATCAACCGGCTGCTGACGTAGGTTTTTCCGGTGCCCGCCGGGCCGTAGATCATGATCGCCCGGCCGGAGTTGAGGGCGACGCCGAGTTGATCGAGCATGCCTTGGCTGAGCACCATGCCGGCCAGGGCCTGGTTCATGTCCTTGGCAGTGATGCGACCATGGTGGATGGTCTGGATCTTGATCAGCGAGCGGTAGGTGCTGACCGGAAACGGCGCGGCACCGATGTAGCCGCTGCGAGCCAAGGCGTCGCGGGCGGAACTGCGGCCGCGTTCCGTGAGGCCATAGCGCAGCGTTTGTCCACCCGACTGGCCCATCTGGCCAAGGACTTCGACCCGCCCGTCCTTGCGCAGGAACGCCAGCACTTCTTCGAGCACCGCGCCGGTCAGGGCCAGGCGTTCCACCAGCCGCGTCATGTCCAGCACGCCGGCGTCATGCAGGTGTTTGCACACCAGTTCGCCGAGGAAGCTGTCAGTCAGGCCGGTGTCGCGAATCGAGCTCGGTTGAGGCGCCAGGCGTTGCACTGCTTCCCGTTCGCTGGGGTAGGCATCGCTATCGTTGATGACGTGCATGACTAGACTCCCCAGCCACCGGCAACCAACTGCCAGTAAACGCTGTTCAAAGTGCCGATCAGGATCGCAATCGAATAAGGAAAGGGTTTGCCGGCCACTTCATCCGACGCCGGCGCCAGATAAGCCTGGGCGCGGACGCTCAACCAGTAGCGCTGCAAGGTCTGGAGCAACTGGCCACGGGCCAGGACAATCAGGAAACCGCACACGCCGCCGGCAATCAGGCTGAACAGCGCCGCCCACAGTGCGAAATGAAAGGGCAGGAAGCTGCCGACCATGGTCATCAGCTTGACGTCACCAGCGGCCATGCCACCGACGGCGTACATGGGCAGGAACAGCGCGAAACAGATCAGCATCCCCAGAAGGCCGTCGCCCAGGCCGCCGATCCCGCCGGTATAGACCTGGCTGGCCAATCCCAGGGCCAGGCCCAACAAGACCAGCGTGTTGGGGATGCGGTGGCGACGCAAATCGCTCACCACCGCCACGCCCAGCAGTCCTAGCAGCAGTACCGTCGACATCAGCAATTCCATGGACATGATGCGTCTCCCTAAGGGTGGTTATGGTTAGCAGGCAGCGCCTTTAACCGCGGCACAGAGGGCAGTGATTCGAGTGTTCACCTCACCGCCCAAGAGAACGAACATCGCGGCAACCGCCACCGTTACCAGGCCACCGGCCACCGCGTATTCCACAATGGTCAGGCCGTCTTCATCATTTAAGAACTTGGCTATCGAAGTTCTGACTGTTTGAAGTTTCATCTTATTTACCTCACTTCAGCGGTAATAAAACGACTTGCGGAGAACAACGCGAAGCCCACTAAGCAGGTACTCCACAGCTTTATCGAATAAAGCTGAAACCGGCGCTTCGATGGGCCTCACCCCTAGCGGTTGTCAGCAGGCAGCGCCCTTGACGGCGGCGCACAGTGCGGTAATCCGGGTGTTCACGGCGCCGCCCAGCAAAACGAACATCGCGGCCACGGCCACGGTGATCAACCCGCCGGCAACGGCGTATTCCACAATGGTCAGGCCGTCTTCATCTTTGGCGAACTTCAGTACCGAAGCCTTGATAGTTTGAAGAGTCATTTCGCACACCTCATCGGGGTTGTTTTCAAAGAGGCAGTACATTGCGAACTGCCTGATGCAACCCTAGTCAGGAGGCCGGTATTGTCGTTAGGAGGATTTTGCACATCGCTAGGATTTTTTTGCGCCAGCCGCGAAATTGTCCAGGCTGACAATTCCCCCGTGTTTTTGGATCGCAGGTACGGCGCCTTCAGAGACCCTGCACTAAAGGATGAACGGCTTATGAAAATTAATTCGGCAAACTGATAGCACATTGGCAATACTGCTAGCTAACGGGCAGGAAGAACCACCGAGTAGTCGTCCTATGGCGTCGAATCTGACTGGCAAGCCAAAGCTGTTATGGTTTGATCTGACTCATGATCATTCCACCCAGGAACTCATCAGCCAGTTCGAGCAAGCGTGCGACTGCGCCGTGGCGAAAAATGCCTTGCTGCTCAGTGGCGTGCAGGCCGACATGATCTGCATCCATTTCGATCGCCCGGACACCCAGGGCTTGAGGAGGCTGCTGGACATCAAGCGCACCGTCCCGGCCATCCCCATCACCATGTTCACCGTGCAGCACTCCGAGGAACTGGCCGTCTGGGCCATGCGTTCGAGCGTCTGGGAATACATGGTGCTCCCCCTTGCAACCACCGAGCGCAAGCGTTACCTGACCGCAGTGACGCAGTTGTGCGAGTTGCGCCGCCAGGCCGGCAGCCGTGGCTCGACCTCGCAGATCGATCACTCCCCGACCCTGCCGGACAGCATCCGACTGACCTCCGGGCATCAGAAACACCAGGCCCTCAGCCACATCATGCTGTACATCGACCAGCATTTTCGCGACAGCATCGACCAGCGCGACCTCGCCAAGCGCTGCGGCATGACCACGTTTCGCTTCAGCCGGGTGTTCAAGGAGGCCAACGGGCTGGGCTTTACCGATTACGTATTGAACAAGCGCATGAGCTTTGCCAAGGACTTGCTCGATAACAGCCAGATGCCTATCACCAGCATCGGCTACGAGGCCGGCTTCAAGGATCCGTCGTATTTCGCCCGCGCCTTCAAGCAGTACGCCAACTGTACGCCCAGCGAGTACCGGCTTGCGTACCAGGTGCGCTGCTCGAGCCTTGCTCCGCCGCCTGCCGATGAGGAGGCGCTGGAAAGCCTGGTGCACAGTCTGGAGGGCTAAAGCATTTTTAACGCGCATAAAAAAACGCCGCTCGAATGAGCGGCGTTTTCTTGAATTTGGAGCGGGAAACGAGACTCGAACTCGCGACCCCGACCTTGGCAAGGTCGTGCTCTACCAACTGAGCTATTCCCGCAAATGGCGTCCCCTAGGGGACTCGAACCCCTGTTACCGCCGTGAAAGGGCGGTGTCCTAGGCCACTAGACGAAGGGGACACACTAACTGAAACACATGGTGTGTATTCCAGTGCCCAAATCCGCATCCGAAGATGTCGGCTCTGGCTTCACTCAGCCCCGCCCGAAAGCAACGCTGTTTAAAATTGGAGCGGGAAACGAGACTCGAACTCGCGACCCCGACCTTGGCAAGGTCGTGCTCTACCAACTGAGCTATTCCCGCATTGGCGTCCCCTAGGGGACTCGAACCCCTGTTACCGCCGTGAAAGGGCGGTGTCCTAGGCCACTAGACGAAGGGGACACACGTACAACATTCACTGCTTATCGCGTTTGGCTGAGTGCTTTACGCTGTAAGTGGCGCGCATTCTATGGATGGATTGGAGGGTCGTCAACCCCCAGATATAAATTTATTTAAATCAATGACTTCGCCCAATTTGGGAGGATCTGCGGATTTTACCCGTCCGGTCCTTGGCGTCTATATTCTGTCGCCCGCCAAGACGTTATAGTCTCGGCGGGCAAATAGTGGCAATGTGCATCCATGGTGTTGCACACCCATAAACAGCATGACGCCCGTCTAATCGCACGGCGTGGAACTATGCGCATAAAAGCCAAGCCACTACACTCATGACATGCGTACCCCAATAAAGAGGTCTTACCGGTGACACCACTCATGATCACCCTGCTCGTCGTAGCCGGGATCGCACTGTTGATCGCCATTGGCTACATGAACCATGTGGTGGAAAACAACAAGCTGGAAAAGGCCCGCACCAAGGTTGAACTCAACGACCGCCTGCGTCGTTGTGGCGAGCTCACCGAAACCTTCCCTGGCCAGTTGATGACCCCGGCCCTGAAGTTGCTGATGACACGCCTTGAGCTCAACGTCTGCCAGCGCTTGCTCAATCTCGACAAGTCCAACGCCGCCGTCAAGGCACGCCTGGACGAACTGTCTGCGCTGGCCGCCCAGGGTGAGTCGATTCCGGTCAACAACCCGCCGGCACCGATCCAGACCGAAGCCAAGGCCAAGGATGTGCGGTTCCTGCTCGAAGCCTTGCACGGCCAGATCACCCGCGCCGCCCAGGATGGATTCCTGCCGCCTAACGAGGCCAAGCGCTGGATTCGCGAAGTGCGACATCTCCTGGTGTTGCTGCACATCGAGTTTTTCAACAACCTCGGCCAGCAGGCCTTGCAGCAGGAACAGCCTGGGCAGGCTCGCCTGGCGTTCGAGCGTGGCGTGCAATATTTGCGCAAGCAGCAGGAGCCGCAGGTCTACGCCGAGCAGTTGGCCTATCTCGAGAAGCTTCTGGCTCGGGCCAACGCCCAGGTCCTGGCCAGCACCCAGCCTGTAGAGGGTGAGGTGAACCAGTTGACTGAAGGGTTGAAGGAAGACGAAGCGAACGATGAGTGGAAGAAGAAGAAGGTTTACGACTGAGTTGGGTTTGGGTGCATATCCGTTTCTTCGGTAACGGCAACTGGCGGTTCCGCTCTTACAGCGGGTCACTTTTGAAGAGCTTCCGGGCCGACCTGGCTCTGGTGACGCACCGCGCATCTCCAGTGGGAGCGAGCCTGCTCGCGAAGGCTCTATAGCAGTCGATGAAGAGGCTGAGTGTACTGGCTTCTTCGCGAGCAGGCTCGCTCCCACATGGATCTCTGAACACTCTTCCCCTACTGTGGGCGGGCTTGCTCGCGATAGCAGCAGCCCACCCATTCACAACCTGAAATGCCCCACCATCCCTTTCAACTCAACGCCCAACTGCGCCAATTCAATGCTGGACGCGGCGTTGCCTTGCATGGCCACGGACGATTGATCGGCGCTGGCGCGGATGCTGGTGACGCTGCGGTTGATTTCTTCAGCCACTGAGCTCTGTTGTTCGGCGGCCGCTGCGATTTGCTGGTTCATCTGTTGGATCAACGACACGGCCGCCGCGATGCTGCCCAGTGCGCTTTCGGTCTGCAGCGCATCGCTGACGGCCATTTTCACCAGTTCGCCACTGGCCTGGATTTGCTGTACGGAGGTCTGGGCCGCTGAACGCAGCGCGCTCACCAGTCGCTCGATTTCTTCGGTGGACTGTTGCGTGCGTCTCGCCAAGGCGCGGACTTCATCGGCCACTACTGCAAATCCCCTACCTTGCTCACCTGCCCGAGCCGCCTCGATCGCGGCGTTGAGGGCGAGCAGGTTGGTTTGCTCCGCCACGCTCTTGATCACGCTCAAGACCGTGCCGATGTTCTGTATTTCGGCGCTCAGGCTCTCGATGCTGGTGCTGGCCGATGTGGCCGAGTCGGCTAGTTGCTCGATGCGCACCATGCTCTGGCGCACCACTTGTTGACCCGTTTCGACCTTGTCATCGGCTGTCTGGGCCGCTTGCGCCGCCTCTTCGGCATTGCGGGCCACGTCGTGCACCGTAGCGGTCATCTGGTTCATTGCCGTGGCAACCTGCTCGGTTTCCTCTTTCTGGCTGCTGACTTCCAAATTGGTCTGCTCAGTCACGGACGACAGCGACTGGGCCGAACTGGCCAACTGCTCGATGCCCGCCTGCAAACCGCTGACGATGCTGCTCAAGCCCGCCCCCATCTGCTGCATCGCGAGCATCAGTTGCCCGATCTCGTCCCGGCGTGTCACGTCGACTTTAGCGCTCAGGTCCCCGGCGGCAATTTGCTGGGCGACGCGGATGACACTGCGCAACGGCGAGACGATCAACCGGGTGATGACCCAGGCTGCAACCAGTCCCACCAGCAGGGCCAGGGCCGACGAACCGATGATCATCAACGAGTTTTTCTTCAGCTCCGCCTGCATGGCGGCGTCTTCGGAGGTGTACGCCTGATCAACCCGAGCCACGACCTGGTCGGCGCGCTCGTGCAATTGTTGGTAGACGATCTTTTCCTTGGCCAAAAGGCCGGTGTATTCGGCCAGTTGCTGGTTGAATCCACCAATATGCCCGGCCACTTCGTTGAGCACGGTCTGGTAGCCGGGATCCTTGACGGCGCTCTTGAGTGCTTCAGCCAGTTTCATGGCCTGCTCGGCCTGTTCGATATTGCCTTGCCCGGCAGCCTCGTCATTACCCTTGCGACTCTGGTCCAGGCGAACCCGTGCCTCGTTCATCGACTGCAGCATGAGTCGCGACACTTCGCTGACCTGGTTGGCCTGCTCGATGAATTCAGCACCCTCCTTGCCCTCGGAGTCCTTCAAGGTATAGGCGCCGTCATCCGCTAGCCCGGCCTGCAACACGTCCAGGTTGTTGGCGACACTGGAAACCGACCAACTGGCCATCTCCAGCGCCAGGTCCTTGCTCTGGCTCAGTTCGACGAATTCATCGAATGCCTTGCGGTAGGCCGCCAGGGCCAGATCGACGTCATTCATCACCGGCACATTGGCCGCCGACTGGCCTTTGAGTTCGTTCGCCAACGCAATCAACCCATCGACGCCTTGACGCAACACATCGGCTGTCTTGGGGTCGGAACGCGAGGCGTATTCCTGCTCCAGCAGGCGAACCTTGAGCAGCCCGCTGTTGAGGGACGACATCTGCTTCAAGCCATCGAAGCGATAACTGATGGTCTGCAGCGACCAGACGCCTATGGCCGCCACCACTGCGGTGAGCAGCAGCACCAGGACAAACCCGATACCCAGTTTCTTTGCCATACCGAGGTTGGCAAAACGTCCTTGCACGGCCGAAATCATTGCGCCCAGTCCTCTGCCAGTGTGTGTTGATTGCAGATTCGCAACGAGACGCCCCGCAACACAAGATGCTGGCGTCGGAATAATGGCAAAAAGCTACAGCCGCGTCGTTTTCAGGACACTTGAGGTCGATCCAGAGCCGTAGCGCGGAAGAACGCCAGGGCCTTGGGATCCCTGGCGTAGGCCACGTTGATCCTCAGCCAGTCAGTGTCCAGGCCCAGAGGGCTGAATGCGGTGCGCGACGACAGTCGGATGCCGCACCGCTCTGCCAGGCGCTGCAACCCAGCATAGTCACGTAACGGTGGACGTGCCCAGATGAAAAGCCCGCCGGTCGGCTTACCGAAAACGCTCCAGTCGGCATCCTCCAGCGCCTGCAGCGTCACCGTCATGTCACTATTCAGACGCTGGCGCTGACGCTGGACCAGTTTGCGGTAGGCACCATTGGCCAGGAGATTGGCCAACACCGATTCACAGAAGCGCGATGCGCCCATGCTGGTCACTTCCTTGACTTCGCTCAGGCGCGCGATGATGGGCGGCGACGCCACCACGAAACCGACTCGCAGCGAGCTGCTCAGGGTTTTCGAGAAACTGCCCAAATAAATCACTTCGTCGTCCAGCGCCGCCAGCCGGGCTCGTGTTGGACTCTGGAAATCCGCATAGACATCGTCTTCGATGACGAGCAACGCATGCTCTTTCGCCAGCTCCATCAACCGCTGGGCCACGGTCGGAGCCAGGTTGCTGCCGGTTGGGTTATGGCAGGCACTGTTGACGAAAAGAGCACAGGGGCGATGAGTCATCAGCAAACACTGGAGAGCATCGACGTCAGGCCCCCGTGGCGTCCTGGGCAGTTCGACCATGTCAATCCCGTGCAGCCTGAGCAGGTCGAACAGTTTCGAATAACCGGGGCTCTCCACCACGACGCAGCATCCCGGCGGCAATAGTGTCCGCACGATCAAGTCCAGTCCATGGGTCGCCCCCGAGGTGGTCAGTATCCGGCTTTCATCAGCCTCGATATCGAACTGCTTAAGCCGCCTGGACAGTTGCTGACGCAGTGCCGGCAAGCCGAGGGCGGTACTGTAGTTGAACAAACCGGCCATGTCGGTTCGGCTAACCTGCCGTATCGCGTACCCCAGGTCATCGCTTTCTCGCCAACTTTCGGGCAGCCCGCCACAGCCCAGCTTCAGCTCCCACTGCGAACCTTCTACCGCGTCGGAATCGAAAAGGGCGCCTTTTAGCCCGCCGCTTCCGGCGGACTCGTGCCTGGGTGGAAGAGCGGCGGTGACGAAAAAGCTCGAACCGTTACGAGACGCCAGCAAACCCTGGGCGACCAGGCGCTGACACGCTTCGTGGACACTGGCCTGGCTAAGCAGGTTTTCCCGCGCCAACTGCCGGACCGATGGCAGGCGCGTCCCCGGTTGCACCGTATCCTGTCGAACCCAACTGACCAGCGCATCGACGATTTGCTGCACGACAGGCACAAGGGCCTGCCGGTCGATTCTCAACTCCATGAGTAATCAAGCTCCTAAGCATTGTTTTGAATCCGCAAACAGTTAAGCACAGGCCGACGCCGGGCGATGTATGACAACGCTGTAAAAACGCCCCATTCTCATCCCTTGAAATACATTGATGACTCAAGCAAGGGAACCTTCACAGACGGAAGGAAAAGCCCGCAGTCAATGCGGGCTTCGTCCTACAAAATATCGCAGCCGCTTCCGTCAGAACGCCGTAACGCCGCCGTCCACCGCCAATGAATGCCCGGTGGTAAACGCCGCGCCATCGCTGCACAAATACAGCACCGCGCTGGCGATCTCCTCAACCTTGCCGATACGCCCGACCGGGTGCATTGCGTTGGCGAAATCGGCTTTTTTCGGGTCCGCTTCATAGGCCCGACGGAACATATCGGTGTCGATCACCGCCGGACACACGGCGTTGACGCGGATTTTCTTCTTGGCATATTCAATGGCCGCCGACTTTGTCAGGCCGATCACCGCATGCTTGGACGCTGCGTAGATGCTCATCTTCGGTGCCGCCCCAAGCCCCGCCACCGAGGCCGTGTTGACGATGGCACCGCCGCCCTGGGCCAGTAGCAATGGCAACTGGTACTTCATGCACAGCCAGACCCCTTTGACGTTGACCCCCATGATCGCGTCGAACTCATCAAGGGTGCCGTCCGGCAGCTTGCCCTTCTCTATCTCGATGCCGGCATTGTTGAAGGCGTAGTCGAGGCGCCCGTAGGTGTTGATCACTTCATTCATCAGGTTTTGCACGTCACCGTCGAGCGTCACGTTGCAGCGCACGAATACGGCGTCGCCACCGACGTCGCGAATAGACTGTACCGTCCCCTCGCCGCCCGCCACGTCCAGGTCGGCAACGACGACCTTGAGCCCCTGCGCCGCGAACGCCTGGGCCGTGGCGCGGCCAATACCCGCCGCGCCGCCCGTCACCACGGCAACCTCCCCGGAAAACGTCATGCTCATTGTCACTGCCTCGAAGAATTACTGACCGCCGTACTATAGCCACCGATCGCAACGGCACGGCAGCACTATCCAGTGGCCGGTTGGCGCTGCATGAACGCCCGTGATAACACCACCCACCACACCATCACTGGCTTGGATCAACCTGCATTCGCTGGATCGGCAAACCTTGCGGTAAGCGCGTCGAAGGTCTATCAACAAGGCTTCATTCATCTTGAGTGCCTGTCATGACCGCCCAGACCAACCGCCAATTCCTGCTCGCCAAACGCCCGGTGGGTGCCGCGACCCGCGAGACGTTCACGTATCAACAAGTCCCGGTTGGCGAACCGGCGGCGGGCCAGATCCTGGTCAAGAACGAGTACCTGTCCCTCGACCCGGCGATGCGCGGCTGGATGAACGAAGGCAAGTCCTACATCCCACCGGTCGGTATCGGCGAAGTCATGCGGGCATTGGGCGTCGGCCAGGTCATTGCGTCGAATAACCCGGCATTTGCGGTGGGGGACTACGTCAATGGCGCCCTGGGCGTGCAGGATTATTTCCTCGGCGAGCCACGAGGTTTCTACAAGGTCGATCCGAAACTGGCGCCGCTGCCACGTTATTTGTCAGCACTGGGCATGACCGGCATGACCGCTTATTTCGCCCTGTTGGATGTCGGCGCGCCCAAGGCTGGCGAAACCGTCGTGCTTTCAGGCGCCGCCGGTGCCGTGGGCAGCATTGCCGGGCAGATTGCCAAGCTCAAGGGCTGCCGCGTGGTCGGCATCGCCGGTGGTGCCGACAAATGCAAGTTTCTGGTCGAGGAGCTGGGCTTCGACGGGGCCATCGACTACAAGCATGAAGACGTCCATGCCGGTCTCAAGCGCGAGTGCCCCAAAGGCGTGGACGTGTATTTCGACAACGTCGGCGGCGATATCCTCGATGCCGTGCTCAGCCGCCTGAATCTCAAGGCCCGCGTGGTGATCTGCGGCGCCATCAGCCAATACAACAACAAGGAAGCGGTGAAGGGCCCGGCCAACTACCTGTCGCTGCTGGTCAACCGCGCGCGCATGGAAGGTTTCGTGGTCATGGACTACGCCTCGCAGTTCGCCGCCGCCGGGCAGGAAATGGCCGGGTGGATGGCCAAGGGGCAGCTCAAGAGCAAGGAAGATATTGTCGAAGGGCTGGAGACGTTCCCCGAGACGCTGACCAAATTATTCAGTGGGGAGAATTTCGGGAAGCTCGTGCTCAAGGTCTGACACACATCACTGTGAGTGCTGATGCCACGGCCTGACATAAAACGACTGTGGGAGCGAGCTTGCTCGCGATGGCGGTTCATCAGTCACGTTTGAATCGACTGAGATACCGCTATCGCGAGCAAGCTCGCTCCCACACGTTTTACAGCGTCTCGGTCAGGCCAGTTCGGCCACGACCGCTGCCAACGCCTTGGCCGGGTCGGCAGCCTGGCTGATCGGACGGCCGATTACCAGGTAATCGGAGCCCGCGTCCAGCGCCTGGCGCGGAGTCAGGATGCGCCGCTGGTCGTCCTGGGCGCTGCCCGCCGGACGAATCCCCGGTGTCACCAGTTGCAGCGATGGGTGCGCCGCTTTCAGGGCACTGGCTTCCAGCGCCGAGCAGACCAAGCCGTCCAGGCCAGCCTTTTGTGCCAGCGCCGCCAGACGCAGCACTTGCTCCTGAGGCTCGATGTCCAGGCCAATCCCCGCCAGATCCTCGCGCTCCATGCTGGTCAGCACGGTCACGCCGATCAGCAGCGGTTTCGGGCCGCTGCGCTGGTCCAGCACTTCACGGCAGGCCGCCATCATGCGCAGGCCGCCGGAACAATGCACGTTGACCATCCACACGCCCATCTCCGCAGCCGCCTTGACGGCCATGGCGGTGGTGTTGGGGATGTCATGGAATTTAAGGTCCAGGAACACTTCGAACCCCTTGTCGCGCAGGGTCCCGACAATTTCCGAAGCGCAACTGGTGAACAGTTCCTTGCCGACTTTGACCCGGCACAGCTTGGGGTCCAACTGGTCGGCCAGCTTCAGGGCGGCGTCACGGGTAGGGAAATCCAGGGCGACGATGATAGGCGTCTGGCAGGCGGACATGAGCGGGCTCTCAGGCAAGTCGAAATCGGCGCGCATTGTAGCGGAACCAGCGCCCTTGCGGGACCCGATGATCGGTAAATCATCAATCGCCCTGCTCCCGTTTGTGTCGCAGCCGATACATTCATGACACGCGCACAATACGGCAGGACGCTACCCTGCGCCGCCGCAACCGGTTATTCCAGCGCTTCACGGCCCACCGTCCGAAGCTTATGCTCAAACCACGCCCTCGCCGCCCTCCATGCGGTTGGCAACCCAACTGGCAGATGACGCACCCATGCAGAACACCCCCATTGCAAATGCTGGCGATCAGAAAGTGCCTGACGATGATCGGCGCTGGACCACCCGCGCCCTGATCGTCGATGACGACGTACCGATCCGCGAGTTGCTGATCGACTACCTCGCCCGCTTCGGCATTCGCGCCAGTGGCGTGACCGATGGCGCGGCCATGCGCCAGGCGATGCAGGCCGAGCATTTCGACGTGGTCGTGCTGGACCTGATGTTGCCAGGCGAAGACGGTCTGCAATTGTGCCGCTGGCTGCGGGCCGAGTCGGATATCCCCATCCTGATGCTGACGGCCCGCTGCGAGCCCACCGACCGCATCATCGGCCTGGAACTGGGCGCCGATGACTACATGGCCAAGCCCTTCGAACCCAGGGAATTGGTGGCGCGAATCCAGACCATCCTGCGCCGCGTGCGCGATGACCGCAGCGAGCAGCGCGCCAACATTCGCTTCGATAACTGGCGACTCAACAGCGTGCTGCGCCAGCTGGTCTCCCCCACTGGATTGGTAGTGCCCCTGTCCAACGCCGAATTCCGCCTGCTGTGGGTGTTCATCGAGCGACCGCGCCGTGTGCTCAGCCGTGAACAATTGCTGGACGCCGCGCGCGGTCGTTCCATCGAGGCCTTCGACCGCAGCATCGACCTTTTGGTCTCGCGCTTGCGCCAGAAACTGGGTGACGATCCGAAGGCCCCGCAATTGATCAAGACCGTGCGCGGTGAAGGCTACCTGTTCGACGCGCGGGATATCGGCTGATGCGCCTGCGCTTCGATTCCCTGTTCGGCCGCCTGTTCGGCGTGCTGCTGCTGGCGATCATCCTGGCGCATCTGTTGGCCTTTGCCTGGTTCTTTCATTACGACAAGCCACCTCCTGGGCCGCCCCCGGCGTTCTCCCATCAAGCCGCAGGTCCCCCGCGCTCCGGCCCGCCACCGGGCCAACGCCCCTGGTTCGGCGGCCCCGTGGTACCGCTGACGTTTCAGTTCGTGTTCCTGATTGTCGCCGCCTGGTACGGCGCCAAGCTGTTGACCTGGCCGATCCAACGCCTGAGCGACGCCGCCGAACGGCTGAGCGAGGACCTCGATAGTCCGCCACTGGAGGAAAACGGTCCGCGTGAGGCCCGCCAGGCCGCCCATACCTTCAACCTGATGCAACGACGGATCCGCGAGCAGGTGCAGCAGCGCTCGCGCATGCTGGGGGCTGTATCCCATGATCTGCGCACCCCGCTGTCGCGGCTCAAGCTGCGCCTGGAGCAGATCAACGACACCCGGTTGCAGGATCAGATGCGCCAGGACCTGGACGATATGATCGGCATGCTCGACGCGACACTGACTTATCTGCACGAACAACGCACCAGCGAGGCGTTGCAGTGGATGGACGTGCAGGCCCTGGTGGAGTCATTGAGCGAAAACGCCCAGGACCAGGGCGCCAACGTGCAGGCCAGCGGCACCTGTGGGCCTATGCAGGTGCAACCGATGGCCCTGCGTTCGTGCCTTAACAACCTCATCGACAACGCCCTGCGCTACGCGGGCGACGCGTCGATTGTCCTGGAAGATCAACAGGATCAATTGCTGATCCGGGTGATTGACCATGGCCCCGGCATCGCGGCGGACAAACGCGAAGCGGTATTCGAGCCATTCTTTCGCCTGGAGGGCTCGCGCAACCGTAACTCCGGTGGCGTCGGCCTGGGCATGACCATCGCCAGGGAGGCCGCCGAGCGCCTGGGCGGGCACTTGAGCCTGGAAGAAACGCCGGGGGGTGGATTGACGGCGGTGATCAGCTTGCCTCGCCTCTAAGCCCCACCGATTTCCCCTGTGGCGAGGGAGCAAGCTCCCTCGCCACAGGTACTCGAAACACGAGTGCACGGCTTTCAATTATCGCGCCTGGCTCTTGCTCCAATCCGTCAGCAAGCTGTACGCCACTGCCAATAATGTCGGGCCGATGAACAGCCCGATGAAGCCGAACGCAATCAACCCGCCGAACACCCCCAACAGCACGATCACCAGCGGCAGGTTTCCGCCACGGCTGATCAGATAGGGCTTGAGCACGTTGTCCACGCCGCTGATGATGAAGGTGCCCCAAATGCCCAGGAACACTGCCATCCCGTATTCACCTTTCCAGACCAGCCACGCCGTGGCGGGGATCCAGGCCAGTGGCGGGCCCATCGGGATCAGGCTGAGCAGGAAGGTGACGATACCCAGCACCAGCGCTCCGGGGACCCCGGCGATCAGGAAGCCGATCAACGCCAGCACCGCCTGGGCCGCCGCGGTCCCGATCACGCCATTGACCACCCGCTGCACCGTCCCGGCCACCAGCTCGACGTAATAACCGGCACGGTCGCCGATCAGTCGTTCCAGCAGCCCTTGGACAAACGCGGCCAGCCGCGGGCCGTCACGATAGAAAAAGAAGACGAATACGATGCTCAGGGTCAGTTCGAGGATGCCGCCGCCGATCTGGGCGCTGCGGGCCAGCAACCAGTTGCCGACCTGCCCCAGGTACGGCTTGATGGACACCATCATCGCCGCGCCCTGCTGGTCGATGCTGTTCCAGATACCGACCAGGCGCCCGCCCACCAATGGCACGCCGGCCAGCCAGTCGGGCGCCTCGGGCAAGCCGTCGACCTGTGCATCCCGGATGAACGCCGTGGCGTCGCGCACATGATCGGCCAGGTTGAATCCCAGCCATACCAGCGGCACCGCCACCAGCAACATCCAGCCCACCGTCAGCAAGCCCGCCGCCAGGGATTCGCGCCCGTTGACCCAACGGGTCAGCAGGCGCATCAGTGGCCAACTGGCAAACGCCAGCACCGCGCCCCAGAACAGCGCCGACCAGAACGGAGCCATCACCCAGAGGCTTGCACCGAACAACACCAGGAGCAGGATCTGCACCAATAGCCGATCGTTATTGAGCATGAAAGATCTCGGAAAATGAAAGATACGGGGGTAACCAATTCAAGCGCCGCCCCCGCAACAGCTTATCGCAGCAATTCAAGATGCAGGCCCGCCGCCTCAGCGCTGGCCGCCTCCATTCGAGCGGCGCGCACACCCTGGCCGATCAAGCCCTGACGCCACGCCTCGGCTTGCGGCCCGGCGATGCTGACTCGCAGCCCAGTGTCCAGGTTCAACGCCCGGGACAGCAGGCGCAGCCAGGTATCGTCCGGTTCACCGGCCAGGCGCGGCAGGTCCAGCACGCCGGTGTCCTTGAGCTGGCGCAGCAGGGTCGCCGAGGTCGGCAAGACATCGCCCAGCGGCGCATTGGCTTCGAACTGTTCGACGTGCAGGTAGGCCTTGCGATTGCCACGGGTGATGGCATACAGCGCGATGAGCGTGTTGTCCGTTGGCGGCGCCAGGCGCAGCAGCAGATAGGCCTGGCCGTTGTCGGCGCCGTAGAGCTTGGCATTGCCGAACACTTCGTTGGCCCACAGGCTGCTTTCGCCGCAGTCGCGGGCCTGGCACCAGAACAGCAGCTCGGCGCCCTGTTTCTGCAGCGCTTCGCGGGCAGCGGTAAAGGCCTGTGTGGCGGAATGCTCGGGCGGCAGCTCGTAGGTCACCGAGGTGGCGTTGCCCCGGGCATCGATTTGTCCGTCGAAACGCAACTGGCCGCTGATCTTGCGGATCGAACCCATGGGGTAGATCCGCTCCAGGTCGCTGGTTTGCCGATAGTCGACGATTTGCGCGTCGGGCATGCGTGGCACACGCTCCAGGTCCTGGCTGCCAGGCACATCGGCGGCCAGCACTGCCGGCGCGAAACAGGCCAGCGTCAGCAGGACGAATGAGTGGACGGATGATTTCATTGGATCGGCTTCGCCTGGATCCGCGCGACGCAAAGGCGTTCGTCAATGCGCAGCAAGGCGAGTGGACGGTTATCAGTCATGGTTGGCTCCCTTTCAACCCGCCCAGCCTCGACACTTGCCCGGCGCAAGTCAAGAAACGCTGAAGAACCGATTGAAACAGTCTGCTACAAGCGCCGCCCCGGACTCATCGTTCAGGTGCAAATGATGGCCGCCGGGCAACTGTTCATGACTGAAGGGTAGACGTTCCAGCAATTCGGGGTGGTGGGCCAGCATACCGTCCGCCGCCACCACCAGATGAGCAGGACAAGCGATCCGCGCCACGAAGGCCATGGCCTGTTCGTCGGTCAGGCGCAGCGGTGAGGGCAAGGTCAGGCGATTGTCGGTGCGCCAGGTGTAGCCTCCCGGCACCGGCATCAAGCCGCGCTGGGCCAGCAACTCGGCGGCCTCGCGACTGACCGCCACCAGACCCTTCATGCGGGCTTCGATGGCCCGGTCAAGGGTTTTATAGACGGGTTTGCGTTTTTGCTGCAACTCCAACTGCGCCTGTAAGGCCATGCCCATGCGCTCCGCCGCATTATCGCCTTTCGCCGTAGGAGGAATCACACCATCGATCAGGCCCAGGTGCGTGATACGTTCCGGCAACGACCCGGCCAGCACCAGCGAGACAATGGCCCCCATGGAATGGCCCAGCAGGGCAAAACGCTTCAATCCCAGTTGCTCGGCCACTTGCAGCACATCGTGGGCATAGTCCCACAGGGCATAGCCGGCGCCAGGCGGACGATGCCCGGAATGACCGTGGCCGGCCATGTCCAGGGCGATCACCCGCACGCCCTGCAACCGGGGCGCCAGTCGGGCGAAACTGTTGGCGTTGTCCAGCCAGCCATGCAAGGCGATCACCGGTCGGCCGTCTTCCGGGCCAAACAGATGAGCCGCCAGTTCGATATGGGGCAGGCTCAGGCGGACTTCTTCAACGACGCTCATGGGCGGCGTCCTTCCCAGCGCTGGAAGAGGTCCTTGAGCAGATTGGCGGTGTCCAGTGGGCGCTCCAGAGGAAACATGTGGCCGCCCGGCATGCTCAGCGACTCGCCGAAGGGCATGCGTCCCACCGACCGGGCGTGATGACGCATCACCACCCGACTCTGCCGCCCCCGCACCACGGCCAGCGGGATTTCGAGTTTTCGAGCCCTTCCGGGGCTGGTGTGCGGCACACCTCGGTAGATGCTGATTTCCGTGGCCGGGTCGAAGCGCAGTCGCAACCGATCGCCGACCGGCTGCAAGCCATGTTGCAGGTACGCTTCGAAGCACTCTGGGTCGAAACCGCGAAACAGCGTCTTGCCAGCAAAATAAGTCCGCGCCGATTCCAGGTCGCTGAACTCCTCCCGCCGCCCCAGGGTTCGCCCCGCCGGCGTCAGGCGATCGATGAAGCCCAGGCGCTTGGCGGCCAGGATCAGCCAGCGATCCACACGGGTCAGCACCGGAGAATCGAGCATGACCACGCCCCGATACAACCAAGGGCTGCGCAACGCCGCGTGCAGATGCAGCACGCCCCCCAAGGAATGCCCCACTCCCCAGACCGGTTCCGGTTGCTGCTCCAGATGATGAATCAGCTCGTCCACCAGGTTGTTCCAGTTGTCATCGACGGGGAAGCGCGGGTCGTGCCCGTGCAATTCCAGATGCGCGACCTGGTACTGCGGCGCCAGCGCGGCGAACAGCTTGCCGTACGTGGCCGAGGGGAAACCATTGGCGTGAGCGAAAAACACCTGTTGCGACATGTTGGGCCGATCCATTGCGAGAACTGCGACCGATTCTGCGCAGAACCCGGCGGCGCGGCAATGACCGTAACTGACAGGAATGATGACAGTCGGGGTTGGGATATGGGCTCGTGCCACTGCCCCATGGCGAGGGAGCTTGCTCCCGGTGGGCTGCGCAGCAGACCCGAAGATGGGCAACACGGTGTGCCCGGTTGATCGAGTCACGAGACCGAGGGCCGCTTCGCGCCCCAGCGGGAGCAAGCTCCCTCGCCACAATGGACTGCTCCAACCCCGCAGGCATCAACGCGCCGATGGCTGCTCCCCCAACGGCACAACCGCCATGGTCAGGCGCGATACGCAGTTGACCTTGCCGTCATCATTGACCAGGCGGATGTCCCAGACCTGGGTGGTGCGGCCCAGGTGGATCGAGCGGGCCGTGGCCGTGACCCGGCCGCTGCGCACGCCACGCAAATGGTTGGCGTTGATCTCCAGCCCCACGCAGTAGAACTTGCTGGTGTCCACGCACAGGTAGGCGGCCATGGAGCCGACCGTTTCGGCCAGCACCACCGACGCGCCGCCGTGCAGCAGGCCGAACGGCTGGTGGGTGCGGTGATCAACAACCATGCTCGCAGTCAGGGACTCGTCGTCGAAGGACTCGAAACGAATGTCCAGCACTTCGCTGATGGTGTTTTTACCAGCGGCGTTCAGTTGTTCAATATTCGGGGTGGTGCGCCACAGACTCATCGTTGCCGTTCCTTGTGATTTTTATTTTGCCTTGGGACCGTTCGTTTCAGGGATGCTTGAGGCTCTTGAGCTTCATCGCACCGGCCAGCGGCAGATCACCTTCCAGCTCGGCCAAGCCAGCCGTCGAAACCTGTTCCGGTTGCTGCAAGTGACCGTGCTGCAAAAAGCCCAGCAGGCTGCCCACCAATGGGTTATGGCTGACCAGCAGAACGTTGCCCTGATCGTCCAGGTGTTTCAACACTTCAGCCGGGCGAGTCTCCGGCGTCAACCAGTTCACGGTGATCAACTCAGGCTCGAATCCGAGGGCCTCGCGTACCAGTTGCGCGGTCTGCTGGGCGCGCACGTAAGGGCTGGCATAAATGGCCCGCAACGGCTCGCCTATCAATCGACCGGCGCTGAGCAGCACTTCCTCGCGCCCATGAATCGTCAACACCCGCTCCGGATCGGGACGGGCTCCGTGGGGCTCGGCCTCGCCATGACGCAATACCCACAGTTTCATAGCTTCGGCTCCTCGTCCCGGACCGGGTGCGGTGCCGGCGCCACGGTGTGGGGCGCTTCGCCTTCCGGCGTGCGTGGGGTCGGCCAGTCGGCGAATGGCCAAGGCTTCTGGTCACTGTGAAAGGTGCCAAAACGGCCGATCTGCGCGAGGAACTGGCTCAGGCTGTCGCCAAAATTCATCAGGCTGGCGCTCGGTGCGCCGTAGATCAGCCGGTAGATCAACTGCACCAGCACCACGGCGCCGAGGATGAATTGCGCCACCTGCCAGACCAGCAGGTAAATCACCATCCACAGCACGCGCAGCAGGATGGATTCGTATTGAGGCTGCCCTTTCGGATCGTTCATGGTTCGCTCCTGCTTGCGGTCAAAGGGAATCAGTTGAAACCGCTGGTGGAAATAAAATCGACGTCGGTCTTGGGTTCGCCACGCATCAACAGTTCGATCACCTGTTCCAGCGTGCGCCCTTCGAACAGGATCGCATGCAGACCGGCGACCAGCGGCATGTACACGCCGGCCTCCTGGGACTTGGCCTTGAGCACCTTGAGGGTGTTGACCCCTTCCGCCACTTCACCCAGGCGCGACACGGCCTCGTCCAGGCTCAGGCCTTGGCCGAGGGCGAAGCCGACCTGGTAGTTGCGGCTCTTGGGCGAAGAGCAGGTAACGATCAGGTCGCCCACCCCGGCCAGCCCGAGGAAAGTCATCGGATTGGCGCCCTGGCTGACGGCGAATCGGGTCATTTCCGCCAGCGCCCGGGTGATCAGCATGCTCTTGGTGTTCTCGCCCATGCCCAAGGCGACCGCCATGCCGGCGATGATCGCGTAGACATTCTTCAGCGCCCCGCCCAGCTCCACGCCGAAACGATCCGCGCTGGCATAGACGCGGAAAGTGCGGCCATGCAGCGCGGCCTGGACCCGTTGGCACAACTCTTCATCTTCGCTGGCGACCACGGTGGCGGTCAGGGCATGCTCGGCAATCTCGCGCGCCAGGTTCGGCCCGGAGATCACGCCGATTCGCGCCTTGGGGGCGATGTCTTCGAGGATCTCGCTCATCAGCTTGAAGGTTTGCGCCTCGATACCTTTGGTCAGGCTCACCAGCAGTTTGCCGCTCAAGCGTTCGGCATGGGGCGCCAATACCGAGCGCAAGGCGCTGGAAGGCAAGGCCACGAAGAACAGGTCGCTGCCTTCAAGTGTGGCCTGCAAGTCAGTGACCGGCTCCACTTCAGGCCGGACCTTGATGCCCTTGAGGTAACGCGGATTCTCCCGGTTGACCCGGATGGCCTCGGCCTGTTCGGGGTCACGCATCCATTGGCGCACCGCGTGGCCGTTTTCCGCCAGCAGGTTAGCCACGGCAGTGCCGAAACTCCCGCCTCCCAGGACCGCAATCGGGCGCTGTTCAGTCATATGCAATCCGCTCTTCCGTACCAAGTGGCAATGCGGGGCATTATACGGAGCAGCCGGACCGCGACCAGCCCCGTCAGTAATTACCCATAGCTGTAGGAAGCTGACCATCAATTCCTAGGAAAATGCTGTCAACGTGAATGGAAAAGTCGTTCGGCTCGGTTAACATGCCTGCCATCCTTCCATTATCCAAGGCTGTGCCGTGTTCGTTGGCCCCTCCCGTCCAGGTTCTTCACTGCTATTGGCGCTGATCATCAGTCCGCCGGTAGTGGCCGACGACTTGTTCGTGGACAGCCAGGCCGTGCCCCAGGTGTTGACCGCCACGCGCCTGAAACAGTCGCCCGCCGCAGTGCCGGGCAGCATGACCGTGCTCGATCGTGAATTGATCAAGGCCAGCGGCGCCCGGGACATCAGCGAACTGTTGCGCCTGGTGCCGGGCATGATGGTCGGCAATCTCAGCGGCAACCAGGCCACCGTCAATTACCACGGGACCAACGCCAGCGAAGCGCGGCGCATGCAGGTGTTGATCGATGGCCGTTCGGTGTATCGCGCCGGCCTGGCGACCGTGGATTGGAGCGATATTCCGGTCGCCATGGAAGACATCGACCGAATCGAAGTCTTCCGGGGCCCGAACACCGTCAGCTACGGTGCCAACGCGTTGATGGCGGTGGTCAACATCATTACCCGCGCCCCGGCCAACAGCCACGGCACCCGACTGAAGATCACCCGGGGCCAGCGAGGGATTGGCGACTGGTATGCCAGCCAGGGCAGCGGTTGGGAAAACGGCGATTTCCGACTCTCGCTGTCCGGCCAGGAAGACGACGGTTTCGACAGTGACCGCAACGGCGCCGATTACCGCGACAGCCGGCGACTGGACCGCTTCAACCTGTCCGTCAGCCAAACCCTGGACGAATCCCAGAGCATCGATTGGCAATTGAACGCCAAGGACGGGACCAATCAGCGGCCCTACACCTATCGCCCTGTGTTCGCCGGGATTACAGCGGCTGGGGATAATTCTGACGTCATCGCCAAGGATTACGCCGGTTCGCTGCGCTGGAACCTGGACCTGAACCCCAATCACAGCCTCTATGTACAAGGCTCGATCCAGCATTGGGATCGCCAGCAAACCTGGCGCGCCTGTGATGCCGAGGTGTCCTTCAGCCCGCAATTGACCGACCTCTGGCAGCTCAACCCCAACTACGCCGAGAAGCTGGCCCGCAACATTCCGAGCTTCCTCGGCTCGGGCGCGCCGCCCGGTACCGCACAGGAACAGGCACTGGCCAATCAGGTGCTCGATCAGTGGCGCAACGGCGCTTCCCAGACACTGTGCGGCGACATCGACCAAAGCGCCCGGGAGTCGCGCTATGACCTGGAGATCCAGGACACCCTCAGCCTGTCCGACAGCCTGCGGCTGGTCACCGGGGCGAATTATCGCTACGACCGGGCCGACTCGGAGACCTACTTCAACGGTACGCTGGACGACACCACCTACCGTTTGTTCGGCCAGCTCGAATGGCGAGCCAGCGAACACTGGCTGCTGCAGGGCGGCGCGATGTTCGAGGACACGCGCCTGACCGGCAGTTCGCTGACACCGCGGATGGCGGTGAACTACCTGATCACCCCGCGACATGGCCTGCGGGCGGTGTATTCCGAGGCGGTGCGTTCGCCGGACATGTTCGAGAACAACGTCAATTGGAGCTATCAAGTCTCCAACCTGCAGCCGTCCGCGTTCGGCCAGGACAGTGCACGCTATTTCGTACGCACGCGCGGCCCGGGGAACCTGGATCAAGAGCACATGCGCTCCCGAGAGCTCGGTTACAACGGCTATTTCATGGACCTTGGCCTGACGATGGATGTGAAGCTGTTCCATGACGAAATCACCGGCATGATCAGCGAGCCGCTGCGCAACAACCAATACATCGCCAGCAACAGCAACGAATCGCAATTCACCGGTGCCGAGACCCAATTGGACTGGCGCGTGGCCCTTGCCGATCGGCTGCGCCTGACTTACGCCTACGTCGATGCTCTGGCGAGCAACCCCCTCGACGAACAACTGACCGCCCGCAACAGTGGTTCCGCCGGCTGGCTGCGCGATTGGGGCCAGGGTTGGAACAGCGCGGTCTTCTATTACGCCGCCGATGCCCTCAATGGTTATCGCTACGAGCGGGTCGACACCCGCCTCGCCCGGCGAATCCCCTTGGGCAAGGCCAGCCTGGAGCTGGCGGGGGTGATGCAACAGCGCCTCGACGATCAACCGACCACCTACGTCGATAATCGCTACGACTCCCGTCACGTCCTGTATTTCAGCGCAGAGTTGTCCTTCTAGATGTCTCGGCGCCAACCACACAAGACGCCATCCCGTGGCCGCCTGTCGCTGCTGCTGTGGGTGGCTTTTGCCAGTCTGCTGAGCGTCGTTGAGGCCCGCGCTGCGGAGATCCTACTGACCGGCGCCCAGGACAGTCCCGGCGTGCAGTCGTTTACCCAGGCCTTGCAGGCCCGACGCCCCTACGACAATGTTCGGTTTGCCCCCGTGGCCGGCCTGCCGGCGCCGGACCGGTTACCCGGCGACCTGCGCCTGGTGCTGCTGGATTTGCCGAGCCTTGACTGGCGGCTGCAAAAGATCCGCGGACCGGCGACCCTGGTGCTACGGATCAGTCGCCAGCAAGCCCGCGATCGCCTGGGCGATGCAACGCCCGAGCACCTGAGCCTGCTCTGGAGCGATCCGCCGATGGCGCGGCAATTGCGCCTGATTCGCCAGATCCTGCCGCAAGTGCGACGGGTCGGCATATTGTTCGACAAGCACAGCGAGTTCCTGCTCAAGGATGCTCATCAGGCGGCGCTTGCCCTGGGCCTGGAAATTGTCGGCGAGCGCTGGGACGACAGCAGCGACAGCCGCCCGTTACAGAACCTGCTGGGCCAGAGCGACGTGTTGCTCGGCCTGGATGATCCCGACCTGTACAACCCCAAGACGGTGAAGAATCTGTTGCTCAGCAGTTATGCCCGGCAACGCGCGCTGATCGGCCCGAGCCCGGCCTTCGTCAAGGCGGGCAGCCTGGCCAGTACATACAGCGACCAGGAAGACTGGCTGGCGATTCTCGATGATCTGCTCGACCGCCCCGCCACCACCTGGCCGCGCACCCTGTACCCGCCCCGCTTCAAAGTCCTGAGCAATCAACAGGTCGCCCGTTCCCTGGGGATCGAACCGATCGATGCCGAATCCGTCGCTGCGCAGTTGGCAGAAGGAGAACACCGCCCATGACCTTGCGTCGTCGTTGGGATATCCACACCCGCACCCAGCTCATCGCCCTCGGCCCGGCCTTGTTGTTGACCGTGTTGCTGATCGGCTTCTTCACCTTCGTGCGGATCCAGGACTTGCGCCAGGAACTCAACCACACCGGGCAACTGATCGCCAACCAACTGGCGCCGGCAGCGGAATACGGGGTCATTTCCGGCAACAACGAAGTGCTGGAAAGCCTGCTCACCGCGACCCTGGCCACGCCCCACGTGCGTTTCCTCGAGGTCCAGGACCGCACGGAGCGAGTCCTGGTGTACGTCGAGCAACCGGCCCAGGCCCGCAACCATTCACAACAGGTGGAAGTGTTCCAGGCCCCGGTTCGCCTGCAGCGCATTGCCCTGAACAATGACTTCCTGCAAGGCAATAATCCGACCACCGAAACGCCCGGCGAGGATTACCTGGGCCGGGTGATCGTCGGCATGTCCAGCGACGCCTTCAGCCAGCGTCAGCAGGAAATCCTGCTCAAGGCCGCGATCCTGGCGTTGTTCGCCCTGCTGTTCACGTTCCTGGTGGCGCGGCGCCTGGCGGCCGACCTGTCACGGCCGATCCGCGACATCGGCAACGCGGTCAAGGCGATCCAGCAAGGCGACTACAACGCCCCGCTGCCGATCGTCGACGACGGCGAACTGGGGGCATTGTCGCGGCACATCAACAACCTCGCCGACGGCCTCGAGCAGGCCAGCCGTGAACAGCACCAGGCCATGGCCCAGTTGATCAAGACCCGGGAAGAAGCGGAAAAGGCCAACAGCGCCAAGTCCGAATTCCTGGCGATGATGAGCCATGAGCTGCGCACGCCGATGAACGGCGTGCTGGGCATGCTGCAACTGCTGGAAACCACCCACATGACCGACGAGCAGCACGAGTACACCGCGCTGGCCTCGGAGTCCACCGAGCACCTGTTGAAGGTGATCAACGACATCCTCGATTTCTCGCGTATCGAACGCTCCGCACTGGAGTTGGAACACATTGCGTTCAACCTGGCGGAGCTGGTGGGCAGTTGCGCCCAGTCGTTCCAACACAGCGCCGCGCAACGCAAGCTGGGCCTGGACCTACTTATCCCCGACGACCTGAAGCCGCTGCGGGTACAAGGCGACCCGACGCGGATCCGGCAGATCCTGGTGAACCTGATCGGCAACGCGCTGAAGTTCACCGACCAGGGCCGCGTTACCGTGCAATGCCAATGGCAAGCCCTGGACCACGAACTACTCTGGTTCACCTGCACGGTACGTGACAGCGGCATCGGTATCCCGGCCGAGAGCCTGGAGCGGATGTTCGACGCGTTCCAGCAGGCCGACAGTTCGATTTCCCGGCGCTACGGCGGCACGGGCCTGGGCTTGCCGATCGCGCGCACCCTGGCCGAACGCATGGGCGGCACGCTGCGCGCCCAGAGCGAGGAAGGCCAGGGCTCGGTGTTTACCCTGGAGATCCCCCTGGCCCTGTCGCGCCTGGCCCCACCGCCGTTGCCTCCACGCCTGCCTGGCGGAAGCCGTGATGGAGAAGGCCGCAATGTCCTGCTGGTAGAAGACAACCCGGTGAACCAAACGGTGATCGAAGCCATGCTGCGCAGCCTGGGTTTCAAGGTCAGCGTCGCCACCGATGGCGCCCAGGCCGTACGCAGCGCCGAGAGCCTGATTTTCGAAGCGATCCTGATGGACTGCCGGTTGCCGGTCATCGATGGCTACGAAGCCACCCGGCAGATCCGCCAATTGCCGGGCTGTACCGAGGTGCCCATCATCGCCCTGACAGCCAATGCATTGCAGGGCGACCGGGAAGCCTGCCTGGCGGCAGGCATGAACGATTACTTGGCCAAACCCTTCAAGCGAATTGACTTGCAGCAGACTCTCCAACGCTGGGTAGGGTAAATACGGGGCGTTGGACTATCTGCGACTGGCGTGAAAGGCGAAAGTGCGGCAGTCTTAAGCACCCGGACACGCCTCGAGCGGGACAGGAATAACAATTTCAGTGCACAGGTGTACATTCATTTCCCGTGTGCTGTGACTTTCACTACAACGCAATAGTCTATGAGTAGGCTGCCGACTCGAGGCATGAACGCTTCGATCGGCCGGGAAGATTTGCCCCACCCTGCCGCATGGGACTATTGAGGAGCTCGCATGACCAAACAAAACGCCTTTACTCGGGAAGATCTGCTGCGCTGCAGTCGCGGTGAGCTGTTCGGCCCAGGTAACGCGCAACTGCCCGCCCCGAACATGCTGATGGTGGATCGCATCACCCATATCAGCGATGAGGGTGGCAAGTACGGCAAAGGTGAATTGGTCGCCGAGCTGGATATCACTCCGGACCTGTGGTTCTTCGCCTGTCACTTCGAAGGTGACCCGGTGATGCCCGGCTGCCTGGGCCTCGACGCCATGTGGCAACTGGTCGGCTTTTTCCTCGGCTGGCAGGGCCTGCCAGGCCGCGGTCGCGCCCTGGGTTCGGGCGAAGTGAAGTTCTTCGGTCAGGTACTGCCGACTGCGAAGAAGATCACCTATAACATTCATATCAAACGCGTCCTCAAGGGCAAGCTGAACATGGCCATTGCCGATGGTTCGGTTGCCGTGGATGGTCGCGAGATCTACACCGCCGAAGGCCTTCGGGTCGGCGTTTTCACCTCCACTGACAACTTCTAAGGGTTATCCGCATGCGCCGCGTCGTTATCACTGGTCTGGGCATCGTTTCGTGCCTGGGCAATGACAAAGAGACCGTCTCCGCTAACCTGCGTGCAAGTCGCCCTGGCATCCGGTACAACCCGGAATATGCCGAAATGGGTCTGCGTAGCCAGGTTTCCGGCTCCATTGACCTGAACCTCGAAGAGCTGATCGATCGCAAGATCTACCGTTTCGTCGGCCACGCGGCGGCTTATGCCTACCTGGCCATGAAAGACGCCATTGCTGACTCCGGCCTGACCGACGAGCAGGTGTCCAACGTGCGCACCGGCCTGATCGCCGGTTCCGGCGGTGCGTCGACCTTGAACCAGATGGAAGCGCTGGACATCCTGCGCGAAAAAGGCGTCAAGCGTGTCGGCCCGTACCGCGTCACGCGGACCATGGGTAGCACCGTTTCGGCTTGCCTGGCCACCCCTTTCAAGATCAAGGGCCTGAACTACTCGATCTCCTCCGCTTGCGCCACCAGTGCCCACTGCATTGGCACCGCGGTCGAGCAGATCCAGATGGGCAAGCAGGACATCGTGTTCGCCGGCGGCGGTGAAGAAGAACATTGGAGCCAGTCGTTCCTGTTCGATGCGATGGGCGCCCTGTCCAGCAAACGCAACGACACACCGCAAACCGCTTCACGCGCCTACGACGCCGACCGTGACGGTTTCGTCATCGCCGGCGGTGGTGGCATGGTCGTGGTCGAGGAGCTGGAACACGCCCTCGCCCGTGGTGCGAAGATCTACGCGGAAATCGTCGGCTACGGCGCCACTTCCGACGGCTACGACATGGTCGCGCCGAGCGGTGAAGGTGCCGTGCGCTGCATGCAGATGGCCATGTCCACTGTCGACACACCGATCGACTACCTGAACACCCACGGCACCTCGACCCCGGTCGGCGACGTCGCGGAGATGAAAGGTGTGCGTGAAGTGTTCGGCGACAAGGCCCCGGCCATCAGCTCCACCAAGAGCCTCTCGGGTCACTCCCTGGGTGCCGCCGGCGTCCACGAAGCGATCTATTGCATGCTGATGATGGAAGGCAACTTCATGGCCGGTTCGGCCAACATCGACGAGCTGGACCCGGAAGTGGCCGACCTGCCAATCCTGACCAAGACTCGCGAAAATGCCACCATCAACACCGTGATGAGCAACAGCTTCGGCTTCGGTGGCACCAACGCCACCCTGGTGATGAAGCGCTGGCAGGGCGCGTAGGAGCTGCCGCAGGCTGCGATCTTTTAATGCGAAAAGATCGCAGGCTTCGCCAGCGCCTACAGGAGCCAACAAAAACGCCCCGACTGGTTCGGGGCGTTTTTTTGTCCGTTCAAAAGCGATGGAAATCTTTGTGGGAGCGAGCTTGCTCGCGATAGCGGTGGATCAGCCAACCTTGATACTGACTGATCCGACGCCATCGCGAGCAAGCTCGCACACAGTTAATTTCAACTTAGCGCACGACAAACCGCTGCTGCGTCAGCAGCCGATCGCCTTGGAACACCATGAACCGCCACTCCCCCGGTACCACTTCGTGGCTTTCGGTGAATTCGTAGGCCATGACATCCTGCGGCGCGCCGGGCACCAGTTTCTGGATAACTTCGAACTTGTCGTGGCGCACGCCATCGGGCGTACGGATGCCCGGCGTGAAATACAGCAAGGTCAGCGGCTGGTCATTCTCGATCTTGCCCGCCAACTGGTAGCGCATGCCGAACTTTGTGCCCAGCTTGGCCGGAACACTTTCGGTCTGGCGGATCTGCTCATTGCTGCGACGCAGGACCCGCTCGCCCGACTGCAACTCGGCCTTCGGCCCTTCGAAGACCCCATATTCCACCGGGCCTTCGACACGGACTTCCGCCTGGGCCAGGCCGCAGGTCAACAACAACGCGAGCAGTGCGCTTGAACGGGTGAGGTGCATGGTGCGCTCCTTGATTGAGATGAGCGCGAGGGTATGACGCGGGGGTGACAGGCTGATGACAAAGCCAATGCACCCTGATGCTCTTGTGGCGAGGGGATTTATCCCCGCTGGGTCGCGAAGCGGCCCCTAAAACCTGTCACTTCGGTGTGTCAGACCGAACATGCTCGTCAGTTTTGGGCCTGCTGCGCAGTCCAGCGGGGATAAATCCCCTCGCCACACAGAATGGCTATTCCATTGCCACTGAGCGAGGCAATATCGCCAAAAAGTTATCCCGCGCCACCTTCCTCGCTACGTCCTCAGGCAAGGCATCGAGGAACGGATCGAAGCTGTGCAGTTCCTTACCCAACTTGTTGAATCGCCCTACTACGTCCGACCCCACCATGAAGCGCTCCGGGAAGCGCTCTACCAGCTTCAACCATTCATCCCGGGGCTTGCCCGCCTCATCCAGCAAATACGGCGTGAGCAGGCTCCAGGACAGGTCGATGAAAAGATTGGGGTATGACTCGAGCATCCGCGTCAGAGTAGGCAGCAGAAAATCCAGCTGGGTCTGGTGCCGGTGAATCTCCAGGCTCGTGCCAGCATGAGCCCAGATGAACCGTGTGTGTGGATGATTACGCAACGGCTCTTCGATTTCCGCCAGGTACAGCGGATTTTTCTCACGCTTGGAAGTGATGTTGGAATGCAGCATCACCGGCAGGTCGTTCTCTGCCGCCAGGTGATAGATCCGCGTCATGGCCTCGTTGTTGGCGCGGGGCGTGTCGCCCGAGGTCAGCGCCGTCAGGTCGTCGTGGCGCGTGAATACTTCGCCAATGCCTTGCCACAGCCCCGGATAGAGATCGAGCATGCGCTGGATATGGGCGTCGGAGTTCTTGTCGTTGGGGTTGAAGCCTGACAGGAACGGATGGAAGTGCTGGCGTTGTTCGGCGGGGAGCTTGGAGACCGCCGCAGCGACAATCACATCGGTGGCGCTGTACCAGTAGGCGTCCGCATCGTCACCGGCGTAATAACGCGGGCGCTTGGGTTCGTCTTCGTGCCATTTCTTCGCCACGGGCACGCCGGAAATCATGACGTGCTCAATGCGATTTTCCGCCATCGCCTTGAGCAGCTTGGGCATGCCGGCGGTTTCCTGGAAGAAATCGACGTAATGCAGGTGTGCATCACTGTAGGCATATTCGCGGGCCACGGCGGCGCTGCTCGCAACGGCCAGCAGACAAGCGAACATCAGACGGATCGACGACACGGGCACTCTCCAGAAGCCATGAGCAGCATAGACCCCCGCCGTCCCGCCTGGGTTCAAGCCGTCGCTGCCGTCCGTTGCAACCTCGGGTTATGCTTTGCCGATTCGTCGTTCAACCTGGAAGACACCATGACCGCTCCCCTGATCGTTCGCCCCCGTGCAGAAGACGTGGAAGGCCAGCCGATTCTTCGGCCGTTGCCGTCCGCCAAATGTCGCAGCGTCGGACCTTTCGTGTTTTTCGACCATATGCTGCAAACGTCCTACCCGGCGGGTAAAGGCATGAACATCCGCCAGCACCCACATATCGGCCTATCCACCCTCACCTACCTGTTCGAGGGCCAGATCCAGCATAAGGACAGCCTCGGTTCCGATCAGGTGGTCAACGCCGGGGACGTCAGTTGGATGACCGCCGGCAGCGCCATTGCCCATGTCGAGCGCACTCCACAGGCATTGGTGGAACGAGGTTTTGTCATGCATGGGCTGCAAGTCTGGCTGGCCTCACCCCTATCGCACGAAGAAGGACCTGGGCACTACAGTCATCATCCCGCGAAAAGTCTACCGGTCAGCGAGAACCTGGGCGTCAGCATCCGCATGATCGCCGGGTCAGGCTTTTGCCTAGAATCGCCGGTGCCGGTGCTGTCGCCTACGTTGTATGCCGAACTGCACCTGCAGACCGCGACGACCTTGTTGATCCCCACTGAGCATGAAGAGCGCGCACTGTATGTCCTGGAGGGTGAAGCACAATTGGACGGTGAGCCGCTGGAGCCTCATGCGCTGGTCATATTGCCAGCCGGAGAAGAGATGACGCTGTCGGCCGACAGCGATTGCCATGCCATGCTGTTCGGCGGCGCCCCCCTGGACGGACCTCGGCGGATGAACTGGAACTTCGTCTCGAGCGACCCGGCCCGGATAGACGAAGCCCGCCGGCGCTGGGCGGCCGGGGACTGGCCGAGCGTACCTGGGGAAAGCGAACGGATCGAACTGCCCTAGAGTTATACACATCCCGTGGCGAGGGAGCTTGCTCCCGCTCGGTTGCGCAGCAACCGCAGAAAAAAGCGGGGCCGCTGCGCAGCCCAGCGGGAGCAAGCTCCCTCGCCACGGGGCTATGTCAGACCATCAGCCCTTGAACACTTCATCGAGCAAGTTGTGCATCGAGCGGAACGCCCGCCCGGCGACCTTGGCGTTGTACATCATCTTGCCCGGCACATTGGCCTGCGGGTCGGTGAACGAATGTACCGCGCCGCCGTAGCTCAGCAGTTGCCAATCCACCCCGGCCGCGTTCATCTCATCTTCGAAGGCCGGCAGTTGTTCTTTCGGCACCAATGGGTCGGAGGCGCCGTGCATGACCAGGACGGCGCCCTGGATGTTCTGCGCATCGGCCGGGTTGGGCGTATCCAGGGTGCCGTGGAACGAAATCGCGGCCTTGAGCGGCGCCCCGGTGCGAGCCAGTTCCAGGGAACAGCAACCGCCAAAGCAAAAGCCAAACGTGGCCAGTTTCGAAACGTCGACCTGCGCTTCGCCCTGGCTTTGCAACTGCTCGAACGCGGCCTGCATGCGCTTGCGCAACAAGGCTCGGTCATTCTTGAGCGGCATCATCGCCGCACCGGCCTCGTCGGCATTGGACGGGCGCACGGTTTGCCCATACAGATCGGCAATCAGCACCACGTAACCGTTCGCCGCCACTGACCTGGCGATTTCCTCGGCTCCTGCCCCTACGCCCATCCAATTCGGTGCCATCAGCAAACCCGGGCGCGGCCCCTGCTGGTGGGTATCGAAGGCCAGGCGGCTTTCATAGGTTTGGCCATCGAGCTGATACACCACCGAACGAACCGTAATCTGACTCATAGTTGACTTCCCCTTGGCGGAACAATGGAAATGAAAAAACCCGCCGAAGCGGGTTTTTCCTACAACGTGATTAAGCTGACAATTCAACCAACAGCTTGTTCAGGCGACGGACATAGGCCGCCGGGTCTTTCAGGCTGTCGCCGGCCGCCAGGGCCGCCTGGTCAAAGAGGATGTGCGACAGGTCGCCAAAACGCTCTTCGCTCTGCTCGTTGTCGAGCTTCTCCACCAGCGGGTGAGCCGGGTTGAATTCGAAGATCGGCTTGGAATCCGGGACTTTCTGGCCGCTGGCTTCGAGGATCTGGCGCATTTGCAGACCCAGGTCCTGCTCGCCGATGGCCAGGATCGCCGGGGAATCGGTCAGGCGGTGGGAAACGCGTACTTCGCTGACGGCATCGCCCAACGCAGTCTTGATCCGCTCCACCAGGCCTTCCTTGCTCTTGGCCACTTCCTCGGCGGCCTTCTTGTCTTCTTCCGAATCCAGGTTGCCAAGGTCCAGGTCGCCACGGGCCACGTCGACGAAGCTCTTGCCGTCGAATTCGTTGAGGTAGCTCATCAGCCACTCGTCGATGCGATCGGTGAGCAGCAGCACTTCGATGCCTTTCTTGCGGAAGACTTCCAGGTGCGGACTGTTCTTGACCTGTGCATAAGTCTCGCCGGTCAGGTAATAGATCTTGTCCTGGCCTTCCTTGGCGCGGGCCAGGTAATCGGCCAGGCCAACGATCTGCTCGCCGTCGTCGCCCTGGGTCGAGGCAAAGCGCAGCAGGCCGGCAATCTTCTCCTTGTTGGCGAAGTCTTCGGCCGGACCTTCCTTCATTACCTGGCCGAAGTTCTTCCAGAAGCCCTTGTACTGCTCAGGCTCGTTCTTCGCCAGTTTTTCCAGCATGTCCAAGACGCGCTTGGTCAGCGCCGACTTCATGGAATCGATGATCGGATCTTTCTGCAGGATTTCCCGCGAAACGTTCAGCGACAGGTCGTTGGAGTCCACCACACCCTTGATGAAGCGCAGGTACAGCGGCAGGAACGATTCGGCCTGGTCCATCACGAACACACGCTGCACGTACAGCTTCAGGCCGCGTGGCGCTTCGCGCTGGTACAGATCGAACGGCGCACGGGCCGGCACGTACAGCAGCGAGCTGTATTCCAGCTTGCCTTCGACCTTGTTATGGCTCCAGCTCAGCGGATTCTCGTAGTCATGACCGATGTGCTTGTAGAACTCCTGGTATTCCTCGTCCTTGATCTCGGTGCGAGGACGGGTCCAGAGGGCACTGGCGCGGTTGACGGTTTCCCATTCCACTTCAGGCTTTTCTTCGCCTTCGGCCGCGGTGACTTCCTTCGGCAGCTCGATTGGCAGCGCGATGTGGTCTGAGTACTTCTTGATGATGTTGCGCAGGCGCCAGCCATCGGCGAACTCTTCTTCGCCAGACTTGAGGTGCAGGACGATGCGGGTGCCGCGATCAGCCTTGTCGAGGGTCGCGACTTCAAACTCGCCCTCGCCCTTGGACGACCAGTGCACGCCTTCGCTCGCTGCGAGGCCGGCACGGCGGCTGAACACTTCGACGTGGTCGGCGACGATGAACGCGGAATAGAAACCGACGCCAAACTGGCCGATCAGGTGCGAATCCTTCTTCTGGTCGCCGGACAGGTTCTTCATGAAATCGGCGGTGCCGGACTTGGCGATGGTGCCCAGGTGCGTGATCACCTCGTCGCGGCTCATGCCGATACCGTTGTCTTCGAGGGTGACGGTTTTCGCGTCCTTGTCGAAGCTCACACGGATTTTCAGCTCGGCGCCGCCTTCCAGCAGTTCTGGCTTGGACAGCGCTTCGAAACGTAATTTGTCGACAGCGTCGGAGGCGTTCGAAATCAGCTCGCGGAGGAAAATTTCCTTATTCGAATACAGCGAGTGAATCATCAGGTGCAGCAGTTGCTTCACCTCGGTCTGGAAGCCCAGGGTTTCCTTTTGAGTTTCCACGCTCATGGTCATCAAACTCCAAGTGGATGGTGGTGTCCGCCTCGCAGAGATTGGCGGCGGGATGTCCTCAAGGTGGGGGCAACGGTGATGATTTCAAGGGCGATCCGGTTTTGAAGGTTTCTGGATATTGAAATGGGGCGGTGGCGATGGGCTGGGCGGGGCTTCGTCAGCGACAACATCACGAGACCAACAAGAACCCCATCATGGATTGCAGGGAATAAAGGTTACCAATGTTGTCCCTGCTGACCAGCGGGCATCTCTTGTCACATCGTCAATATTTATAGGACATCGTATCAATGGCATATAAAAAACATACATAACAACCCTTTAATTTTTACGATTTAATATCTGAACCATGATTCGCGACGCTCGCCTGTCAGAACTAACCACCTGCATCTGTCAGAAATTTCAGACATCACCTCCATCCTCGGCACAAATTTTCAGACACCATTGCCACAGCTACTATCGCGTTGTATCGTACGCCCCACCACGCCGAGCATAGTTAATTATTTAAGCTCAGCAACCCAAGGGGCTGGAACGATAATGGACTTCAACTACAACAGGATCCTTGCTTATCTAAAAGTTGCTGAACTCAGGTCGTTCTCCCGTGCAGCAGCACAGCTCAATCTTAGTACTGGCATGGTCAGCATCCACATCAAAGAACTTGAACGCTCTTTGGGCACAACCCTAATCAGTAGAACTACCCGAACATTAGTTCTAACAGAAGCCGGGCAACGTTTCTACGATGACTTTATCGACATCAAACAGCGAATTGACTGTTCTCTTGAAACCTTAAAAGACAACTCGAAACACGTCTGCGGCGTACTGCGGGTCGTATCACCCCGGGATTACGGGTCGCGCTTCATTTTGCCGATCGTCGTTGAATTCTCAAAGCTACACCCCCAGCTAAAAATCATCCATGATGTCGGCGCACCTCTTTCCAACTTAGCCAGCGGCAGACACGACCTTGCTATCTATTTTGGCAACCTTCAAAATTCGTCATTCAAATGCCGAAAAATATCTGAATTCCAGAGTTATCTGATCGCAACTCCGGAGTTCACCAAACGACACTCATTGAAAGACATCAACTGTCTTAACACCCTACCATGGATCGCCAATGAACAACTCTACAAAGAAGGGAAGTGGATTCTAAGAAAAGGTCAGACAGAGCAATTCGTCATAAAGCCCGCTATTCGCTATGGCTCGAACTCGCTGACCTTGATCCACAGAATGGCCCTTTCTTCGCTTGGAATAGCCGCCTTGCCTGCCTGGATGCTCAAAGATGACATTCAAGCCAACAAACTTATTCGGTTGTTTCCAAATTATGAGTTCTCTGCCCTTCCCGTCAACGTTCTTTACCCCAACTGCATCAGGTTGCCGCTAAAGGCTCGCCGCTTTATTGATTATTTAGTCGCGAGGCTGGGGACGACCCATTTTCACTTACACGAGCAATGATCGGATAAAGAGGATCATAGATGCATCAAGTAAAGCTGCCCCTAAGTGGAGCACTGTGGATGATAGCGAGCCTGCTGTCATTCATTGGCATGGCCGTCGCATCCCGAGAACTTTCCACGTTCATGTCGATCTTCGAAATTCTGTTTTTCAGGTCATTCATAGGGCTGATTATTATTTCGCCGGTTATTTACAAACAGCGTGCCCAACTCCAACAAACACTAAATCTGGGCATGCAAATCGGTAGGAATGCGGTTCATTTCGCAGGGCAATATGCCTGGACTGTTGGTGTGGCCTCACTTCCACTGGTTAAGGTCTTCGCCCTGGAGTTCACCACGCCAATATGGGTTTCCCTGTTGGCGTTTTTATTTTTGAAGGAAAGAATTTCCTCCGCCAGAGTGCTTGCGGCCATTGGCGGTTTCGTGGGTGTTTTGGTAGTTCTAAGACCTGGCATAGACAGTATTGATGTCGCCGCACTTATCGTTTTGCTCGCCGCCATGGGTTATGCAACATCCATCATAATGGTTAAAAAACTGACATTGACCAGCAGCCCGACGATTATCGTGATTTGGATGGTACTTCTACAACTACCCCTGGGTTTTGGTCTATCCCTCGCACAATGGCGAACGCCGAATCTCGAATGCATCCCGTGGATTTTATTGTTAGGTGTAACGGGATTAAGCGCACACTTCGCCATGGCCAAGGCATTGAGCGTTATGGACGCGTCCATTGCCATACCCATTGATTTTTTCAGGGTACCGCTCATTGCGGTGGTTGGATTTTTTCTCTACAACGAGAGCCTTGAAATCTGGGTATTAGTCGGCGCACTGATTATCTTCGTCTCAAACTATCTGACTTTCCGGGTCGAACAAAAGAACTAAAACCTCCCAGCATGGCCACTGCCCCTTGCCGGGGCAAGTCTGCTAGGGCGTGTGATTTAGGTAGGTATCGAAATCCCAATGGGTGACGGTGGCCAAGAACGTCTCCCACTCATTCATTTTGATCTTTCGGAACAAATCACTCATGTCGCCAGGAAGCGCCGATAGCACAACGGGGTCGTTATCCAGTGCTTCTAGCGCTTGTCCGAGGCTTCGGGGGACAAAGGCAGTGGAAGCAGAAAGATCCGAATAGCTGTCGGCGTCCGTTGCCGGGCCCGGTTCATATTGGTTGGACAAGCCATCATCCATTGCCTTTAACAACGAAGCAGCCATCAGGTACGGGTTGACCAGGGAGTCGGCGGTTCGGTATTCCACTCGATCCGGCGCGGAAACCCGGATCGCGCAGGTACGATTCTGGTAACCCCAATTAGCCCGTACTGGCGCCCAGAAACCGGTTTCCCACAGACGCTTGTATGAGTTGACCGTGGGTGCAGCAATCGCGGTCAGAGCCTTAAGGTGTTTCTGAATGCCGCCAATTGCGTACTTTCCAATATCGGTGAGACCCGAATCGCTTGCGCTCGGCAGGAACACATTATTGCCGCCTTCATAATGGCAATAAACCTCCTCCATTCCACACCTCCGGGGAAACACATCTTCGCGAAACACCGCCCGCCCACCGTCCCATAACGACAAGTTAAAGTGGCATCCGGAGCCGGATACGCCAGCAAACGGCTTGGGTAAAAAGCAGGCCACCAGGTTGAACTCTTGCGCAACCTGATGACAGATTTGCCGGTAAGTCATCAGTCGGTCACAACTGGCAAGCACATCGTCGAAAGCAAAATTAAGCTCCAGTTGACCCGGTGCATCTTCATGATCACCTTGAATCATGTCCAAGCCCATGGCCTGCGCGTACTCCAGGACTTTCATATACACCGGACGCAACGTCTCGAACTGACCAATGTGATAGCAGCACGGATCGGTCACACCCACATACTGGTGCTTCCCCTCCAGTTTGCGCAGCCACATCATTTCCGGCTCCATCCCAGCTCGCAGTTGCAGACCATGCTTGGCTTGGAAAGCCTGGTGGATGGTCCGCAGGCTACCCCGACAATCGGCATCGAGTCGCTGGCCCGGAAATTCCCGGTCCTTGGGGTTGCGAAACAGGGTGCAGAACACCCGTGCGACGCGCTTATCCCACGGTAACTGAACCAACGTTTCAGGTTCAGCGTAAGCCAGCAGTTCCGAGGCGTTGGACGGATAGCCCAGGTACTGGCCGAATCGATCCTGCGCCACATTCACTGTGGCTCCGTACACCATTGAGAAGCCCTTCTCGCACATGTCGACAAAATGCTTGGCCGGAATCCCCTTACCCTGCAGACGGCCGGTGAGAGAGGGAAACTGCATATAAACGTACTCGATTCCACTTTTCTCAATGTATTCCCAGGCCTTGAGCAGTTTGTCTTTTCGCTCGGGCGAGTCCCTGAATATTTCATGCTCCATTGATCCATTCTCCCCTTGCTGAATTTTCAGTGCTGGCCCAGCAAATGCTTTAGTTTTGCAGCAGTTCGCTTGATCTCATCCACGGTCGTGTAGAGCGGGTTGAAGGCAATACGTAGCAAGTCCGGATAGCGATATTCGGTCACAATATTTTCCGCCATCAAGCGATGGTGCAGCGCCTCGGCGTCATTGACTTTAAAACCTATATGGCCGCTGACGTTGCCGCGTTGGACATCATGCATGAAGTGGACGTGTCCTTTGCGCACAAGGGGTTCGAGTCCTGCCATAAAGGCATCAAACAATTCCCGGCTGTCGTGCTCGACAAGCTGTATTCCAGCTTCCAGAAGCAAATCCACACCCTCCTCCAAGGCGGCCAGGGAAAAGGTCGTGGGCGTTCCAACCTGCAAACGTTTGATCCCACTGGCCGGCACGTAATTGTCACTGAACACAAAGGGTTCAGCATGCCCTAACCACCCCTGAATCGGATTGCTCAGCGTGTTCTGAAGATCAGCTTTAACGTAAACGAAGGCCGGGGCGCCCGGACCGCCATTCAAGTATTTATACCCACAACCCACCGCCATATCGACGCCACTTACGTTGAAGTCCAAGGCCATAATGCCCACGCTGTGGGACACGTCCCAGAGCGTCAACGCCCCCACAGACCTGGCTTTTTCATTGAATGAGGCCATGTCATGGGCCTGTCCCGAGCGATAGTCGACATGGGATAGCATCAACACGGCAACAGACGGGTCGAGGCTTTCGACCAGCGTTGAACGTGGCACGATACGAACCGTGACATCCCGATGGATCAGCCCGACACTCTTGGCGATGTAGAGATCGGTGGAGAAGTTGCCTTGATCCGTCAGTATCACCTTGCGTTGAGGATCGACGGCCAGCGCCGCATTCAAGAGTTTGAATAAATTGATGGAGGTGCTATCGCACACCAGGGTCGTGCCTTGGTCTGCACCCAATAACAAGGAAATCTTGTCCCCAATTTCCTCCGGCGCGCTTAACCACCCGTTTTTCTTCCAGGCACCTGCCAAGTGCTGTCCCCATTGATCGTTACTGATGCGCGCCAGGCGATCCGCGACTGAGGCGACCGCGGGGCCCAATGAATTGCCGGCCAAATAAGTGAGCTCCCTGGGCATGACGAACTTCTCACGTCGATAAGCCTTTTCGATTGCGTGATTCCTGCCTTCATTACCCATGACATTTCCCCTGCTCAGAGACCTCTGCGGCCTAAATTGCTTTCTTTCTTTCGTTCGGCGTCGGCTGTCAGGATCGGTTTGATAAACGTGTCGAAATCTTCTTCATGCCACCAATGGCGCACCAGACCGTTCTCGAAACCAAAGATGTCGATCCCGGTCAAGCTCACCGGAACGCCCGTGCCCTGGATCCCAAGAATCACCCCTGTGTGGGTACCTTCTGCGACATAACGTGCGGCAAGGAGATTCCCTTGAATAATGACGTCTTCGATGTTGAAGACCACGTCAGGGAAGGCCTGATGCCAGTCAGCAGCCATCAACTTATGGCCCTCTACATTGCCGGGAAACTGAGGAATGGGACGATGATCCTCAAAGTCAGGGTGAAAAATCGAATCCACAAAATTAACATTCCCCTTATTCCACACTTCACCAATCCAAATATTTACATAAGCGTTACGCATTTTTTCCTGGATCAGATCTATGGACATATTGCAACTCCTTGAATAATGTTTTTACCGCGACGAATCTCATCAACGAGCACGCCCGACGGTGAGAATGATTGTTTAAGCACCTCCACGGCCCGGTGGGGATCGGCATCACCACACATAAAAATATCCACCGCCGCATAGTTGAACTCCGGCCAGCTATGGATAGAAATATGGGACTCCGCAAGTACACACACGCCGGACACCCCACCGTTGGGCGTGAAGTAATGAAAGTACTGATGAAGCAAAGTCGCGCCGGCAGCCTTGACCCCGGCAACCAATGCTTGACTGACACGCTCGACACTGTCGATATTTTTCGCACCGTAGAAATCAACCAACAGATGTTTACCCGCATAGGCCCCCTGTTGATCCGACAACACATACACGTTCGCGGCGACACACTCGGTATTCTGCATAACGTCTCCCGAAACAATAATTAAAGGCCAACGTTATTCCATGACCGGATTTAGGGAAAAGCCACAAACATCCCTGTACCCATCCCTCGCAGGGTCCTGACAATAAATGGGCGTAACATCGTGCAAGCCTTGCGCGTCATCAAACAGCGCAGTTTCAAGTGGTTGCTTCAAGGTGTGCCGTAACCGCACGGTGGACGTCGGGTCGCAAAACAGACTTTCGCCACCCTCTACATTGTGCCGGTTGACTAAGGTAATGGAGGTGAACTCGTGACCGTCA
Organism: Pseudomonas sp. BP11-1-1; assembly: GCF_052112105.1. Taxonomy (NCBI): domain Bacteria; kingdom Pseudomonadati; phylum Pseudomonadota; class Gammaproteobacteria; order Pseudomonadales; family Pseudomonadaceae; genus Pseudomonas; species Pseudomonas sp. BP11-1-1. Next base: position 32,583 of record NZ_JAUTYU010000008.1, on the reverse strand, counting down.
CGGTGCGGTCCCTCCGGTACAGGGTGGCCCGGCACATGGGGCTGCGCGGTAATCCGGTAGAGGTGGATACCGATATCCCATAGCCGCGAAATGCCTCGGCGTTCGGCAGGTAAAAGCAAATACATATCGACGATCAGTTGATGCAAAAACGGATTACTCAGCGTCGAAGGTTCTAGAGGTTGGTAGACCCGATTGATCCCACCCGAATAGCCATTGACGGTAGCGGCTTGATAAAAACCTCTTGACGGTTTCAAGGTCAGTGAAATGCACTCACCCTCGTCCCGAAGGAGCATTTCGTTAAAACGACGCCGGCGATAGGTATCGCCCTCTTTCATATATTCGTCGAGGGGCAAGTTACTGAACGCCGTTTGAAACCTTATAAAATCCTGGTACAGCGAGTCCCGTTTATCCAGGGCATGCTGTTTCAGTGCAACTTGCGAATGAAGGAACGAAATCGACGAATCATATATACCAAGGCGAGCGGGCACGACAACCTTATCAAATGCCTTAAGGTCCATTCTTAAGTCCTTTTGCCAGTTTTTATCAATTGGTGGGCGTCAGGCGGCGTAGAAACCCAGTCCACAACTAATGTTCAACGCCCCGAAAATAGACACCTGAACAGAAACAATCCTGACCAACCGACAACCACCCGGTCAATACCCACAAACAAGAAAGCGTTTGAAACACAATCACATCGACCAAAACCCTCATAAAAACAATGAACTATAATTTTTTAATAGCATTAAATTGAGTTTTTAATCTTTGTTCCGTGCAATGACTTATTTATCTGCTAATGAACACCCCAGGCCGAGCATTTTTGCGCCCTCTGTTTTCCATGCAGCAGCGTCAAACCGCGAGCACCCTGTATCGACCAAAGCCTTTAAGGAAGTCTTGAGAGAACACGCTGTAGCCGTTGTGGCATACCATGCGGAGGATGACTCAAGGGCGATCCGGTTTTGGAGAATCCTGGATCTTGAAATGCGCCCGGGCGGTGGCGATGGGTTCGGCCTCGACATCTTGCCAGGCGGTGATCGCGACGTTGGCCACCCGCCGCCCCTGGCGCCAGACCTGGCATTTGGCATAGGTGTCGCGAAACTGACCGGTGCGCAGGTAATCCAGGGAAAAGTCGACGATCTTTGGCACACCCGGCGTGCCGGTGGCGATCAACAGATGAACGGCGCCTGCCAGCTCCATGAAGCCGGCGATGACCCCGCCGTGGATGGCCGGCAGCAAAGGGTTACCAATGTTGTCTTTGTTGGCCGGCAGGCGAAACAACAAGTCGTCGCCCTGGCGCGCGCATTCGACACCGATGAGTTGGGCATAGGGGATCGAGGCAAGCAGCAGCGCGTAGTCACCCTGCTCGCAGGCGCGGCGCAGTTGTTCCTGGGTGGTATCGGTCATGGTTGGCCCACGGTGGTTATCGGACTGGCCTTGCCCATTCCCCTGGCATGCTGGCCCAGGCGCATGAACGTGCCCACCACATGGGCGATGGGTTGCTCGGGATCGTCTTGATAGGCGAACCCCCGGGTGAAAATCACGTCCGGGGTCACCCGATAACATCGAGCGAAGCCGTAGACGTCCTTGTGGGGCTCGGCGGCGTGCATGTAGTCGATGCGCAGGTCGAGGGTGGGGCAGACTTCGAATTGCGGCAGCACGCATAAGGTCGACATGCCGCACGCGGTGTCCATCAATGAGGTCAGCGCGCCGCCGTGGATGATGCCCGTCAGAGGGTTGCCGACGATTTTCGGGCTGAACGGCAGGACGAGCGTCAGCCCGTCACGATTGGCGCCGTGCAACTTCAAGCCCAGCACCTGGCAATGTCGCAGGGCCGATAAAAAGCGCGTCGCACGCTCAAAAATGGGATCTTCAGCCATGTCCATCAATGCCCTCGGTTGTGCAGAGGCCCGGCAACGGGCGTGTTCGCTAAAGTTCCGCGAGCGTGCAAAGTTATATATCTGTAGCAAAAGAGGAACTTAACCTGAAGGGGCGCGCTCAAACGGCCAGTAGTTATATCCATAAGGAGAAACACCCCATGCGTAAGACTTTTGCTATTGCCTTGATGTTGGCCGCCTCCCTCGGTCTCGCCGCCTGCGATAAAAAATCCGAGGACAAAGCTCAAGATGCCAACCAACACGCTGAACAAGCTCAGCAAGACATGAACAAAGCACAGGATAAAGTGAACGACGCGGCGAAAGAAAACGCCGAAGCTGCCAAAGCTCAGTCTGAATCGAACAGCGCCGCCCAGCAGGAACAAGCACCTGCCACCGCGCCTAAAACCAACTGATACGGTTTTGGCAGCAAAAGAAAACCCGCCTGGTGCGGGTTTTCTTGTATCTGGCATCCAGGAAAGTTGCTGCGCCGTCAGGCCGCTTCCTTGCCCGCCTCGGGCGCTGGCGCTTCGGTAGGCGTATAGACCATCACATCCAGTACATCCGAATGAAACTCGCGCTGATACAACACGAAGACCACGCCGGCACTCATCAACATGAATAACCAGGGGCTGACGAACCAGGCCAACATGGTCATGCCGAAATAATACGAACGCAGGCCGAAGTTGAACTGGTTGGCCGCCATTGAAATAACCCGCGCGGCTCTTGAAGCAAAAGCCTTGCGCTCCTGCTCGGACACATGCCGCTCACCGATCATCGGCGCCGACCCCACCAGGACCGCCGCGAAGTTGTATTGGCGCATGCACCAACTGAACGTGAAGAACGCGTAGACGAACACCAGCGCTAGGCAAAGAAGCTTCAGTTCCGCCATGCCTTGGGAGGCCTGCTGCACCAGTGGCAGGTCCGCCAGCAACGACACCGCCCGGTCGGACGCCCCGAGTACCGTCAGGATGCCCGCCAGGATAATCAACGTACTGGAGGCAAAAAACGATGCGTTGCGCTCCAGGTTGCCGATCACGCTGGCATCGGCGATGCGGTTGTCGCGCAGCAGCATGCGGCGCATCCAGTCTTCGCGGTACAGGTGCATGACACTGGCCAGGCAGGCCGTGTCGCGGGCTTTCCATGAGGCGTAACGGGTGTAGCCGGCCCAGCAGATGATGAACCAGATCGCGGCCAGGAGATGGATCAGGTTGGCTTGGATGAATGACATTCGATTTCCTGTGTGTCTAAAAACATGACGTCTAAAGCCAGACTGCCTTGCGGACCTGTGGGAGCGAGCTTGCTCGCGATGGCGTCGGATCAGTCAGAGATGAGGTGGCTGATAGACCGCTATCGCGAGCAAGCTCGCTCCCACAGGGTTCCATGCAGGCTTTCAGGACACTGCTTCGACGTTAGCCCACGAAAAAAGACACCGCACTCAAAAAAAAATGCCCCGTATCGATCGACACGGGGCATTTCGTTTTGTCGGCGAACTGACGGCGAGCGGCTTATGCCAAGGCCTCGCTGCGCTTGCCCAGCAGGCGGTCACACACCACCGCGACCGCCAGGGTCATGACCGAAGGCACCAGCCACGCCAGGCCTTGCTCGCTGAGCGGCAGGTGAGCGAGTTGCGCTGGCATCCAGTCCGCCAGGCCCGCGCCCTTGAGCGCATCGATCAGGCCAAACAGGAACGACACCAGCATCACCGGGCCGACGATGCGCCCTTGCTCGTGCCAGAAATCCTTGCAGAAGCTCAGGGCCACCAGGGCGATACATGGCGGGTAGATCGCGGTGAGGACCGGAATCGAGAACGCGATCAGCTTGGTCAGGCCCAGGTTGGATACCAACAGCGAGAACGCCGCCAGGATCACCACCAGGGTCTTGTAGGACAGCGGCAGGACGCGGCTGAAGTATTCCGCGCAGGCGCAGGTCAGGCCGACCGCCGTTACCAGGCATGCGAGGGAGATCAGTACCGCAAGGAAACCGCTGCCCAGGCTGCCGAACGTGTGCTGCACGTAGGCATGCAGCACGGCGGCGCCGTTGGTCGCGCCCACAGCCACTTCATGACTGCCGGAGCCCAGGCGGAACAGGCTGACGTAGACCAGGGCCAGCCCTACCCCGGCGATCAGCCCGGCGATGATCGCGTAACGGGTGATCAAGGCCGGCGACTCGACGCCCCGGGAGCGGATGGCGTTGACGATGACGATGCCGAAGACCAAGGCGCCCAGGGTATCCATAGTCAGGTAGCCATTGATGAAGCCTTGGGAGAACGGTGCCGCCACGTATTCGGGAGTCGCCACGCCGATATCGCCGGCTGGCAAGGCAAAAGCGGCAATACCGAGCACGGCCAGGGCGATGATTTTCAGCGGCGCGAGAAAACGTCCGACGGTATCCAGCAAGCGGCCCGGGTAGAGCGAGATGAAGAACACCAGGAGGAAGTACACCGCGCTGTAGAGGAACAGCGCCAGCGGGCTTTCGCCGGTCAATGGCGCCAGGCCGACTTCGAACGATACGGTGGCGGTTCGAGGCGTGGCGAACAGCGGGCCGACCGCCAGGTAGCACACGGCGGCCAGCAAGCCACCGGCAATCTTGCCGATCGGGCTGCTCAAGGCGTCCATCGCACCACCGACCTTGGCCAGTGCGACGACCGTGATCACCGGCAACCCTACCGCTGTGATCAAGAAGCCCAGCGCCGCCATCCAGACATGAGGCCCGGACTGCAAACCGACGATAGGCGGGAAGATGATGTTGCCGGCCCCGACGAACAGGGCAAATGTCATGAAACCAAGCGCCAGGATGTCCTGGCCTTTCAACACTTTCATTAAGGAAACCACACTACTGAATCGGAATTTAGAGAGGGATTTCCCTTATGGGTGAGGGAAATGCTGCCGATCCGTATGGGGCCGGCCCGTTTAGCGCGTCGCTGCCTTGTGGGCCGCGGTCGCAAAATTGGCCGCCAGACTAACGAATTTGCGCGCAAAACGCACTGTTACAGGGCGAACTATCCGATACACGACGTATCTGTGTCGCGTTTTTGCATGTAAATGGTTGGCGACTGTCATTCCGTCATCGCGAGCAAGCTCGCTCCCACAATGAAATGCATTCATGCCCTTGTGGCGAGGGAGCTTGCTCCCTCGCCACAAAAGCCCTCGGCGGCTGCACAGGCATAGGGCCAGGAACGACAAAGGCCACCCGAAGGTGGCCTTTGTTGCTGGAACAAAAAAGTCAGCCGAAGCTTACTTCTTCATTTCCCAGCCAGTCAGCTCGGCCAGGGCCTTGCCGATGTCTGCCAGCGAACGCACGGTTTTCACGCCTGCGTCTTGCAGTGCAGCGAATTTCTCGTCTGCAGTGCCTTTGCCGCCGGAGATGATTGCGCCAGCATGGCCCATGCGCTTGCCCGGAGGAGCAGTCACACCTGCAATGTAGGAAACAACCGGCTTGGTCACGTTTGCCTTGATGTAGGCAGCGGCTTCTTCTTCAGCGGAACCGCCGATCTCACCGATCATGACGATCGCTTCGGTCTTCGGGTCTTCCTGGAACAGCTTCAGGATGTCGATGAAGTTCGAGCCCGGGATCGGGTCACCGCCGATGCCGACGCAAGTCGACTGACCGAAACCGGCGTCAGTGGTCTGCTTGACAGCTTCGTAGGTCAGGGTGCCGGAACGGGAAACGATACCGACCTTGCCTGGCAAGTGAATGTGACCTGGCATGATGCCGATCTTGCATTCGCCTGGAGTGATCACGCCTGGGCAGTTAGGGCCGATCAGGGTGATACCCAGCTCGTCGCACTTGACCTTGGCTTCCAGCATGTCGATGGTCGGGATGCCTTCGGTGATGCAAACGATCAGCTTGATGCCGCCGAACGCTGCTTCAAGGATGGAGTCCTTGCAGAACGGAGCTGGAACGTAGATCACGCTGGCGGTGGCGCCAGTGGCAGCTACAGCGTCTTTCACGGTGTTGAAGACAGGCAGGCCCAGGTGCTCGGTGCCGCCTTTGCCTGGCGTTACGCCGCCAACCATCTTGGTGCCGTATTCGATGGCTTGCTGGGTGTGGAAACTACCTTGCGAACCGGTAATACCCTGGCAGATAACCTTGGTGTCTTTGTTGATCAGGACGCTCATTATTTGCCCTCCGCAGCTTTAACGACTTGTTGAGCAGCGTCGGTCAGGCTGGTAGCAGCGATGATGTTCAAACCGCTTTCTGCCAGTACTTTAGCGCCCAGCTCAGCGTTGTTGCCTTCGAGGCGAACAACAACCGGGATTTTCACGCCGACTTCTTTCACGGCGCCGATGATGCCTTCGGCAATCATGTCGCAGCGAACGATGCCGCCGAAGATGTTGACCAGTACTGCAGCGACGTTGGTGTCGGACAGGATGATCTTGAACGCTTCGGTAACGCGTTCCTTGGTAGCACCGCCACCCACGTCGAGGAAGTTGGCTGGCTTGCCGCCGTGCAGGTTGACGATGTCCATGGTACCCATGGCCAGGCCAGCGCCGTTGACCATGCAACCGATGTTGCCTTCCAGGGCTACGTAGTTCAGTTCGAACTTGGCAGCGTGCGCTTCGCGCGGATCGTCTTGCGACGGATCGTGGAAAGTCTTCAGCTTAGGCTGACGGTACATGGCGTTGGCGTCGATGTTGATCTTGGCATCGAGGCAGTGCAGGTCGCCGTCGGCCTTGATCACCAGCGGGTTCACTTCCAGCAGTGCCAGGTCGTGGTCCTGGAACAGCTTGGCCAGACCTACGAAGATCTTGGCGAATTGAGTGACCTGCTTGCCTTCCAGGCCCAGCTGGAATGCCAGCTCGCGGCCCTGGAATGGCTGTGCGCCAACCAGTGGATCGATGGTGGCCTTGAGGATTTTCTCAGGGGTGTCGTGAGCGATTTTCTCGATGTCCACGCCACCTTCGGTGGAAGCCATGAACACGATGCGGCGGCTCGAACGGTCAACGACAGCGCCCAGGTACAGCTCTTTAGCGATATCAGTGCACGATTCAACCAGGATCTTGGTGACTGGCTGACCGTTGGCGTCGGTCTGGTAAGTCACCAGACGCTTGCCCAGCCACTGCTGTGCGAAGGCTTTGGCGTCTTCTTTGCTGCGAACCAGCTTGACGCCGCCCGCTTTACCGCGACCACCGGCGTGAACCTGGGCTTTGACAACCCATTCGCTGCCGCCGATTTTGTCGCAAGCTTCTGCTGCCGCTTCCGGGGTGTCTACAGCGTAGCCGGTGGATACTGGCAGGCCGTACTCAGCGAACAGCTGCTTACCCTGATACTCGTGAAGATTCATGCTTATTACCGTCTTCGTTAGGTACTGCGCATTCGGTGCTGCACCGTTGTGGTGCCGCACCACCTGTGACTGCTGCTTGCGTAGCGTTCCGGTGTACCGGTACCACTACGCAAGGCTGCGTCCAGCGGATATTCCGCGGTGAGTCTTGCTCGCAAGGCTCACGACGGGCCATACCGCCGTGGTTTCTTATTATCTGTTAACGCTTCTTGCGGTTGGCCACGTGGATGGCGCCGCCATTCACGGCCAGGGCCGCTTCGTGCAAGGCTTCGGACAGGGTCGGATGGGAGAAGACCATCATGCCCAGGTCTTCAGCGCTGGTGCCGAATTCCATACCGATCGCGCCTTGCTGTACCAGCTCGGCAGCGCTTGGGCCGATAACGTGAACGCCCAATACGCGATCCGTCTTGGCGTCGGCGATGACTTTCACGAAACCACCGGTATCGTTGGCTGCCATGGCACGGCCGGAGGCGGCGAACGGGAAGGTGCCGACGTTAACTTCAACGCCTTCGGCTTTCAAGGCCTGCTCGGTTTTACCAACCCATGCGATTTCCGGGTGGGTATAGATAACCGATGGGATCAGGTCATAGTTCATCTGGGCCTTGTGGCCCTTGATGCGCTCGACAACCATGATGCCTTCTTCGGAAGCCTTGTGGGCCAGCATCATGCCGCGAACCACGTCACCGATGGCGAACACGCCCGGTACGGCGGTTGCGCAATGGTCATCGACCGCGATGAAACCACGCTCGTCGATTTCCACGCCGCAATCGGCGGACAGCAGGTCAGTGGTCACTGGACGACGGCCAACCGCAACGATCAACTTGTCGAAGGTGATGGTCTGTTCGCCGTTGGCGTCGGTGTAGTTCACCACGACTTCTTCGCCGTTGACCTTGGAGCCGGTCACACGGGCACCCAGCTTGATGTCCAGGCCTTGCTTGGTCAGGGTCTTCAGCGCTTCCTTGGAAACCGCGGTGTCAGCGGCCATCAGGAATGTGTCGAGGGCTTCGAGCACGGTCACTTGCGAACCCAGGCGCGACCATACCGAACCCAGCTCGAGACCGATCACGCCAGCGCCGATCACGCCCAGGCGTTTTGGCACGGCCTGGAATTCCAGGGCGCCAGTGGAGTCGACGATGACGTTCTGGTCGACAGGAGCAGGCGGGATGTCGATCGGACGCGAGCCCGGTGCCAGGATGACGTTCTCGGCTTCGATCACTTCGACCGAGCCGTCAGGCTTGGTCACTTCGACTTTCTTGCCCAGCAGCAGCTTGCCGTGGCCTTCGATGGAGGTGACGCCGTTGGCCTTGAACAGGGTGGCAACACCGCTGGTCAGGTTCTTGACGATGCCAGCCTTGCGGCCAACCATCGCGGCTACGTCCATCTTCACTTCACCGGTAGAGATACCGTGAACGTTGAAGCTTTCCTTGGCTTCCTTGTACTTCCAGGAGCTGTCCAGCAGCGCCTTGGATGGAATGCAACCGACGTTCAGGCAAGTACCGCCCAAGGCCTGTTTGCCTTCCTTGTCGGTGTATTTCTCGATGCAGGCAGTGGAAAGGCCCAGTTGCGCAGCCTTGATGGCCGCTACGTAGCCGCCAGGGCCCGCACCAATCACTACCACGTCGAATTTCTGAGTCATAAAAGATTCCTTTTAGCTGCAAGCTTCAAGCCGCAAGCTGCAAGTTGAAAGCCGTACTCGCTCGCTCTGAGCTCGCGGCTTGCCACTTGCAGCTTGCAGCTGCTTTTTTAAATATCCAGGAGCAGACGAGCCGGATCTTCCAGCAGGTTCTTGATGGTGACCAGGAACGTCACGGCTTCTTTGCCGTCGATCAGGCGGTGATCGTAGGACAGTGCCAGGTACATCATCGGACGAATCACGACCTGACCGTTGATCGCCATCGGACGCTGCAGGATGTTGTGCATGCCCAGGATAGCCGCTTGTGGCGGGTTGACGATCGGGGTCGACATCATCGAACCGAATGTACCACCGTTGGTGATGGTGAACGTACCGCCGGTCATCTCTTCGATGGACAGCTTGCCGTCACGGGCTTTCTTGCCGAAGGTGGCGATGCCGCCTTCGATTTCGGCCAGGCTCATCAGCTCGGCGTTGCGCAGGACCGGAACCACCAGGCCACGGTCGCTGGAAACCGCGACACCGATGTCGGCGTAGCCGTGGTAGACGATGTCGGAACCGTCGATCGACGCGTTGACCGCCGGGAAGCGTTTCAGCGCTTCGGTGGCAGCCTTGACGAAGAACGACATGAAGCCCAGGCGTACGCCGTTGTGGGACTTCTCGAACAGGTCCTTGTACTTCGAACGCAGGGCCATGACTTCAGTCATGTCGACTTCGTTGAACGTGGTCAGCATCGCCATGTTCGACTGGGCTTCAACCAGACGCTCGGCAACCTTGGCACGCAGGCGGGTCATCGGAACGCGTTTCTCGACGCGGTCACCGGCAGCGAACACCGGCGCGGAAGCGGCAGGCGCGGCTGGCTTGGCCGGTGCGGCGGCTGGAGCGGCTTTCTTGGCGGCAACGGCTGCAACCACGTCTTCCTTGGTCACACGACCACCCTTGCCGGTGCCGGCAACGGAAGCGATGTTGATGCCATTCTCTTCAGCCAGCTTGCGAGCAGCTGGAGCGGCGACTGGATCGTCTTCGCCCGAAGCAGCAGGCGCAGCGGCCTGAGCGGCAGCCGGTGCAGCAGCGGCGGCTGGAGCGGCAGCAGCAGCGCCGCCCTCTTCGATCGAGCCCAGGACCTGGTTCGACAGGACGGTAGCGCCTTCTTCGGCAACGATTGCGCCCAATACGCCGTCAGCTTCGGCCAATACTTCCAGCACGACCTTGTCGGTCTCGATGTCGACGATCAGGTCGTCACGCTTGACGGCCTCGCCTGGTTTCTTGTGCCAGGTGGCAACGGTGCCATCGGCAACCGATTCCGGGAATGACGGGGCTTTGATTTCGATAGCCATTATCTGTGGGTCCTTAAAATTCGGTTTCAGTCAGCGCGAAGGCGTTAAACAGTGAAAGCATCTTGCAGCAGTTTTTCCTGCTGCTCGGCGTGCATCGACGCATAACCACACGCAGGTGCAGCGGAAGCATCACGGCCGGCATATTCCAGGCCCAGGGCCTTGTTATGGTTGCCGATGCTGCGACGCAGGTGATGCTGGCTGCTGTACCACGCGCCTTGGTTCATCGGTTCTTCCTGACACCACACCACGTGGGTGAGGTTGGTGTAAGGCGCGATGGCCTCCATCAGGTCCTCTTCCGGGAACGGATAAAGCTGCTCGATACGCACGATGGCGATGTCTTCGCGGCCTTCGGCACGACGTTTTTCCAGCAAGTCGTAGTAGACCTTGCCGCTGCACAGGATCAGGCGAGTCACTTTCGCCGCTTCCAGGGTATCGATTTCCGAAATGACGGTCTGGAACGAGCCTTCGGCCAGGTCTTCGAGCGTGGAGATTGCCAGTTTGTGACGCAGCAGCGACTTCGGTGTCAGCACGATCAGCGGCTTGCGCAGCGGACGGATGACCTGGCGACGCAGCAGGTGGTAGATCTGCGCCGGGGTGGTCGGTACGCAAACCTGGACGTTGTGCTCGGCGCACAGCTGCAGGTAGCGTTCCAGACGTGCCGACGAGTGCTCCGGCCCCTGCCCTTCATAACCGTGTGGCAACAGCATGGTCAGACCGCAGAGACGACCCCACTTGTGCTCGCCGCTGGTGATGAACTGGTCGACAACCACCTGGGCACCGTTGGCGAAGTCGCCGAACTGGGCTTCCCAGATCACCAGCGCATTCGGCTCGGTGGTGGAGTAGCCATATTCGAACGCCAGGACGGCTTCCTCGGACAGCAGCGAATCGTACAGGTCGAAACGTGGCTGGCCTTTGTACAGGTGTTGCAGCGGGATGTAGGTGCTGGCGTCTTTCTGGTTGTGCAGCGCCGCGTGGCGGTGCGAGAAAGTGCCGCGGCCTACGTCCTGGCCGGTGATGCGGATCGGGTGACCTTCGAACGCCAGGGTCGCGTACGCCATGGTTTCGGCGTAACCCCAGTTGATCGGCAGGCCGCCGGCTTGCATCTTCTGACGGTCTTCGTAGATTTTCGCGACCTGGCGCTGGACCACGAAGCCTTCCGGGATTTCCAGCAGCTTGGCGGACAGTTCCTGCAAGGTCTTGAGGTCGAAGCGCGTGTCGTGACGAGCAGTCCAGGCGTGGCCCAGGTATGGACGCCAGTCCACGAACAGCTCTTTGTTCGGCTCTTTGACCAGGCTTTTTACAACGTGCAGGCCGTTGTCCAGGGCGTTGCGATATTCATCGACTTTTTCCTGGACGCGCGCGGCATCCAGAACACCGCTCTGGGTCAGGCGATCGGCATACAGCTCACGGGTGGTGCGCTGCTTGGCGATCTGCTGGTACATCAGCGGCTGGGTGCCACTTGGCTCGTCGGCCTCGTTGTGGCCGCGACGACGGTAGCAGACCAGGTCGATGACCACGTCGCGCTTGTACTGCATGCGGTAGTCGATGGCCAACTGGGTCACGAACAGCACGGCTTCCGGGTCATCGCCATTCACATGGAGAATCGGCGCCTGGATCATTTTCGCGACGTCGGTTGCGTACTCGGTGGAACGCGAGTCCAGCGGGTTGCTGATGGTGAAGCCGACCTGGTTGTTGATCACGATGTGCACGGTACCGCCGGTCTTGAAACCGCGGGTCTGCGACATCTGGAAGGTTTCCATGACCACGCCTTGACCGGCGAATGCCGCGTCACCGTGGATGGAGATCGGCAGCACCTTCTCGCCGGTCGGATCGTTGCGACGATCCTGGCGGGCACGGACGGAACCCTCGACCACCGGGGAAACGATTTCCAGGTGGGATGGGTTGAACGCCATGGCCAGGTGGACTTCGCCGCCAGTGGTCATCACGTTGGACGAGAAGCCCTGGTGGTACTTCACGTCACCGGAGCCCAGCTCGACCTTCTTCTTGCCTTCGAACTCGTCGAACAGCTCGCGCGGGTTCTTGCCGAAGGTGTTGACCAGTACGTTCAGGCGGCCACGGTGGGCCATGCCGATAACGACTTCCTTGGTGCCGTAGGAACCGGAACGCTGGATCAGCTCGTCGAGCATCGGAATCAGGCTTTCGCCGCCTTCCAGGCCGAAACGCTTGGTGCCCGGGTATTTGGTACCCAGGTATTTCTCCAGGCCTTCACCGGCAGTGACGCGCTCGAGCAAGTGGCTCTTGATGTCGGCGGAGTACGTCGGACGGCCACGAACGCTTTCCAGACGCTGCTGGAACCACTGGCGCTGCTCGGAATCGGTGATGTGCGTGAATTCAGCGCCGATGGTGCGGCAATATGTCTGCTGCAACGCTTCGTGAATTTCGCGTAGGCTCGCTTCCTCTTTGCCGATGAACAGGTCGCCGGCACGGAAGGTCGTATCAAGGTCGGCATTGGTCAAGCCGTAATGAGTGATCGACAGGTCTGCAGGTGCAGGACGCTGCCACAGCCCCAGCGGGTCAAGCTGGGCTGCCTGGTGGCCACGCATCCGGTAGGCCTGGATCAGTCGCAGCACTTCAACTTGCTTCTTCTCATGCTCGGAGCTCACGCTGCCGGCAGACACCGGTTGAGCGCGGCGCTGGTTCTTTGCCAGCAGCACGAAATGATCGCGAATCGTCGAGTGCGAAACATCGGTGGCAGAGTTACCGTCAGCCGGCAACTTCTGAAAGTAGGTGCGCCATTCTTCTGGCACAGCGTTAGGGTCGTGCAGGTAGAGCTCGTAGAGCTCTTCCACATAGGCAGCGTTACCACCGGAGAGGTGGGCACTGTTCCACATGCGCTGCATCACGCTTTCTTGCATGCTTGGTCACCCTCGATTAGGGGAACACCACCGGCGAAAACACCGAGCAAACTTGCAGAAGTCCGAGTGCAGCGACTAAAACAAGCCACTTAGGATCACGCTGATAGTCCGGGTACCAGCCCGGATGCCCCTGCTTGTCTCATTTCTTCAAAATAAGAACCGCCGCTTTGTAAGCGGCTGTTCTGGTTATAGCCAGGACGTGGGTTGAAGCCCACGCCCTCGCCTCTACGGGTACAGCGGTTCTACGGGTACAGCAGCTGAATCACACGCCGTTTTGCAGCAGCATGTTACGTACGTGACCGATGGCCTTAGTCGGGTTCAGGCCTTTCGGGCAGACGTTGACGCAGTTCATGATCCCGCGGCAGCGGAATACGCTGAACGGGTCATCCAGTGCGGCCAGACGCTCGGACGTCTTGGTATCACGGCTGTCTGCCAGGAAGCGGTACGCTTGCAGCAGGGCGGCCGGGCCCAGGAACTTGTCCGGGTTCCACCAGAACGATGGGCACGAGGTCGAGCAGCAGGCGCACAGGATGCACTCGTACAGACCGTCGAGCTTTTCACGCTCTTCAGGGGACTGCAGACGCTCGATGGCCGGAGCCGGCGTGTCGTTCTGCAGGAATGGCTTCACCTTCTCGTATTGCTTGTAGAAGATGCTCATATCGACGACCAGGTCACGGATGACCGGCAAACCTGGCAGCGGGCGAACGATCAGCTTGTTGCCCTTGACCACGGCCGACAGCGGCGTGATGCAGGCCAGGCCGTTCTTGCCGTTGATGTTCATGCCGTCGGAGCCGCAAACGCCCTCGCGGCACGAGCGACGATAGGAGAAACCTTCGTCCTGCTCTTTGATCAAGGCCAGCACGTCCAGCACCATCAGGTCTTTACCACCGGTATCGACCTGGAAGTCCTGCATGAACGGCGCGGCGTCCTGATCAGGGTTGTAGCGATAAACACTGACTTGCAACATAGCGGTCACCCTTAATAAGTCCGGACTTTTGGTTCGAAAGTCGGAACAGTCTTCGGCGAGAAGTTCACGGCACGCTTGGCGACGCGTTTTTCACCCGGGAAGTACAAGGTGTGGCACAGCCAGTTTTCGTCGTCACGGTCTTCGAAGTCTTCGCGGGCGTGGGCACCACGGGACTCTTTGCGCACTTCTGCGGCGATGGCGGTGGCTTCGGCCACTTCCAGCAGGTTCTGCAATTCCAGCGCTTCGATACGGGCAGTGTTGAACGCCTGCGACTTATCGTTGATCTTCACGTTGGCGATTCGTTCACGCAATTGTGCGAGCTGGGCAATACCCTTCTGCATGTATTCGCCGGTACGGAACACACCGAAGTAGTTCTGCATGCAGTTTTGCAACTCGCGACGCAGGGTTGCCACGTCTTCGCCTTCGGTACGCTCGTTCAGAGCAGACAGGCGCGCCAGGGCGGTTTCGATGTTGGCGTCGGTGGCATCGTCGTATTCGATACCGTCGGACAGCGCTTTCTCCAGGTGCAGGCCGGCGGCGCGACCGAAGACCACCAGGTCGAGCAGCGAGTTGCCGCCCAGGCGGTTGGCACCGTGGACCGATACGCAAGCCACTTCACCCACCGCGAACAGGCCAGGGATGATTTCGTCCACGCCTTCGGCGTTCTGGGTCATTGCCTGGCCATGAATGTTGGTGGCAACGCCGCCCATCATATAGTGGCAGGTTGGAACCACTGGAACCGGCGCGACAACAGGGTCGACGTGAGCGAAGGTCTTGGACAGTTCGCAGATACCTGGCAGGCGGCTGTGCAGCACTTCCTCGCCAAGGTGATCGAGCTTGAGCATCACGTGGTCGCCATTCGGGCCACAGCCGTTGCCGGCGATGATCTCTTTAACCATCGAACGAGCCACGACGTCACGACCAGCAAGGTCCTTGGCGTTCGGCGCATAACGTTCCATGAAACGCTCGCCGTGCTTGTTGATCAGGTAACCGCCTTCACCACGGCAACCTTCGGTGACCAGTACACCGGCGCCGGCGATGCCGGTCGGGTGGAACTGCCACATTTCGATGTCTTGTACCGGCACGCCAGCACGCAGGGCCATGCCGACGCCGTCACCGGTGTTGATCAGGGCATTGGTGGTGGATGCGTAGATACGGCCCGCACCGCCGGTCGCCAGTACGGTGGCCTTGGCGCGGATGTAGGTGGTTTCGCCAGTTTCGATGCAGATCGCGATCACACCGACGAACGCGCCGTCCTGGTTCTTCACCAGGTCAACGGCGTAGTACTCGTTCAGGAACGTGGTACCGGCTTTCAGGTTGCCCTGATAAAGGGTGTGCAGCAGGGCGTGACCGGTACGGTCGGACGCCGCGCAAGTACGCGCAGCCTGGCCGCCCTTGCCGTAGTCCTTGGACTGGCCACCGAACGGACGCTGGTAGATGCGACCTTGCTCGGTACGGGAGAATGGCATGCCCATGTGGTCCAACTCGAACACCGCGGCCGGGCCTTCCTGACACATGTATTCGATAGCGTCCTGGTCACCGATGTAGTCGGAACCCTTGACGGTATCGTACATGTGCCAGCGCCAGTCATCGTTCGGGTCGGCCGAAGCGATGGCGCAGGTGATGCCACCCTGGGCGGAAACCGTGTGCGAACGCGTCGGGAAAACCTTGGTGATCACGGCAGTCTTGTGACCGCCCTGTGCCAGTTGCAGCGCAGCGCGCATGCCGGCACCGCCACCACCAATAATGATGGCGTCGAAAGAAATCGTTGGAATGTTAGCCATGGATCAGATACCCCAGAGAATCTGCACACCCCAGACGAAGTAAGCGAACATCGCAACGCCGCATACCGCCTGGAAAAGGAAACGTACGGCAGTCGCCGACTTGCCGAACGCCATTTGCGTCAGGTAGTCGGTCGCGATGGTCCACATGCCGACCCAGGCGTGAGCGCCCAGTGCGACAAGTGCCAGCAGACTGAAGATACGCATCCAGTTGTTTGCGAACAGTTCATGCCATTGGGCGTAGCCAATGCCAGGGTTTGCCACGACATATCCGATCAGGAAAATGAAGTAAGCCGCGAGAACGACCGCAGACACACGCTGGGCCATCCAGTCGTAGAGGCCCGAACGCGAAAGGTTCGTGACGTTGGTTACCATATCCAGACTCCTGCCAGAACGATCAGCACCGCAGACACGGCGATAATGATTTTCGAGCCCAGCTTGCCGCCTTCCAGCGTCTCACCGATGCCCATGTCCATGATCAAGTGGCGCACACCGGCAACCAGGTGATACAGCAAGGCGGACAGGATGCCCCAAATCACTAGCTTGGCTAGCGGACTGGTCAGACACGCTTTCACCTGACCGAAGCCTTCTTCCGAATCGAGCGACTTGTCCAATGCATAAAGCATGATGGCCAGGCTGACGAAGAGGATGACACCGGAAATACGGTGAAGAATGGACGTGTAAGCAGTGACTGGGAGTTTGATGGTCCTTAGGTCTAGGTTTACAGGTCGTTGGCTTTTCACGGCTTTTTTTTCACACTGAAGAGCCCCTAACAATCAGGGCAAAGTTGTTGGGGCGCGCACTGGTCAGGTACTCACCACCCAGGGAGTGACGACCCCCAAGAAAGCAGGCCCAAAAGCCCCTGGCGGTCGGTGGCCGAGTATAGACAGTTAGGCTACTAATGACAACGCGTTCACCTTCCCCTAATAGCGCATTGCACATATGGCGCAAAAGGCGTAAACGGCAGGCAATTTCGCGGAAAAAGTCCGGTTAAAGCCTTCTGGAGCAAGACTTTAGGCAAATTGACATTCGGATTTATCTCACTATAGTGGTGCGGGCCCTGCGTGGGGGGTCTGTCTGATGATTCCAAGCATTAATAGGAGGCCACATGGCTGACAAAAAAGCGCAGTTGATCATCGAGGGCGCAGCCCCCGTCGAGCTGCCCATTTTAACCGGCACCGTTGGTCCCGATGTAATCGACGTACGGGGCCTGACGGCCACGGGCCGTTTCACCTTTGACCCGGGTTTCATGTCGACCGCCTCGTGCGAATCGAAAATCACCTATATCGACGGCGACAACGGCATCCTGCTGCACCGCGGCTACCCGATCGAGCAACTGGCTGAAAAATCGGACTACCTGGAAACCTGCTACCTGCTGCTCAACGGCGAACTGCCGACCGCAGAGCAGAAGGCCCAGTTCGTCAGCACCGTGAAGAACCACACCATGGTTCACGAACAGTTGAAGACCTTCTTCAACGGCTTCCGTCGCGATGCCCACCCGATGGCCGTCATGTGCGGCGTTGTCGGCGCTCTCTCGGCCTTCTACCACGACTCCCTGGACATCAATAATCCCCAGCATCGCGAAATCTCCGCGATCCGCCTGGTGGCGAAGATGCCGACCCTGGCAGCCATGGTCTACAAGTACTCCATGGGCCAGCCCATGATGTACCCGCGCAACGACCTGACCTATGCAGAGAACTTCCTGCATATGATGTTCAACACCCCGTGCGAGATCAAACCGATCAGCCCGGTGCTCGCCAAGGCCATGGACCGGATCTTCATCCTCCACGCCGACCACGAGCAGAATGCCTCTACCTCCACCGTGCGCCTGGCCGGCTCGTCGGGTGCCAACCCGTTCGCCTGTATCGCCGCCGGTATCGCCGCGCTCTGGGGCCCTGCCCACGGCGGTGCGAACGAAGCGGTGCTGACCATGCTCGATGAAATCGGCGATGTCTCGAACATCGACAAGTTCATCGCCAAGGCCAAGGACAAGAACGATCCGTTCAAGTTGATGGGCTTCGGTCACCGGGTCTACAAGAACCGCGACCCGCGCGCCACCGTCATGAAGCAGACCTGCGACGAAGTGCTCAAGGAACTGGGGATCAAGAACGATCCGCAACTCGAACTGGCCATGCGCCTGGAAGAGATCGCCCTGACCGATCCGTACTTCATCGAGCGCTCGCTGTACCCGAACGTCGACTTCTACTCGGGGATCATCCTCAAGGCGATCGGTATTCCAACCAGCATGTTCACCGTGATCTTCGCCCTGGCGCGGACCGTCGGCTGGATCTCCCACTGGAAGGAAATGCTCTCCAGCCCGTACAAGATCGGCCGTCCACGCCAGCTGTACACCGGCTACGAGTCGCGCGACATCACCAAGCTGGAAGACCGCAAGTAAGGCTTGCCTTGCGCTAGGCTCCTGACTGCACCGAAACAGCCCCCGCTTCTTATATAAGAGCAGGGGCTGTTTTGTTTATGCCTCTTTTATCCGATCCAGAAGCTGCATTGGCAGAACCGACGCCATCGCGAGCAAGCTCGCTCCCACAGTTGGCCCGTTGTGAAACCCAAACTTGTGCTCACTGGAGATCCCCTGTGGGAGCGAGCTTGCTCGCGATGGCGGCAGGCCTGCCACCCACGAACCCGGCACAAAAAAATACCCCGGCCTCTCGACCGGGGTATTTCTTCAAGCACTTATCGCTGCATTAGTGGTTAACCGCCCCACTCGCCCCAAGGCCAGTCTGCGAACGCACGAACTGCGGGAAGAACAGCGCCCGCTCGTTGGCACCTTCAGCCGACTTGTCAGTGACGGAGAAGAACCAGATGCCGGTAAACGCGATGATCATCGAGAACAGCGCCGGGTATTCATACGGGAAGATAGCCTTCTCGTGACCCAAGATCTGTACCCAAATGGTCGGGCCGAGGATCATCAGGCCCACGGCACTGACCAGGCCCAGCCAGCCGCCGATCATGGCGCCACGGGTGGTCAGCTTCTTCCAGTACATCGAAAGCAGCAGCACCGGGAAGTTGCAGCTCGCCGCGATGGAGAACGCCAGGCCCACCATGAACGCGATGTTCTGCTTCTCGAACAGGATGCCCAGGCCGATCGCCAGCACTGCCAGGGCAATGGTGGTGATCTTCGAGACGCGGATCTCATCCTTCTCGTTGGCCTTGCCTTTCTTGATCACGCTGGCATACAGGTCATGGGACACCGCTGAGGCACCGGCCAGGGTCAGGCCCGCTACCACCGCCAGGATGGTCGCGAACGCCACCGCCGAGATGAAGCCCAGGAAGATGCTGCCGCCCACCGCGTTGGCCAGGTGCACCGCCGCCATGTTGTTGCCGCCCAGCAAGGCACCTGCCGCGTCCTTGAAGGCGGGATTGGTGCTGACCAGCAGGATCGCGCCAAAGCCGATGATGAAGGTCAGAATGTAGAAATAGCCGATGAAGCCAGTGGCATACAGCACGCTCTTGCGAGCTTCCTTGGCGTCGCTCACGGTGAAGAAGCGCATCAGGATGTGTGGCAGGCCAGCGGTACCGAACATCAGGGCCAAGCCCAGGGAGAAGGCCGAGATAGGATCCTTCACCAGGCCGCCAGGGCTCATGATCGCCTCACCTTTAGGGTGGACCTTGACCGCTTCGGCGAACAGCATGTTGAAGTCGAAGTTGACGTGCTTCATCACCATCAGGGCCATGAACGACGCACCCGACAGCAACAACACAGCCTTGATGATCTGCACCCAAGTGGTGGCCAGCATGCCGCCGAACAGCACATAGAGGCACATCAGGATGCCGACCAGGATGACCGCAACGTGGTAGTCCAGGCCGAACAGCAGTTGGATCAGCTTGCCGGCGCCGACCATTTGCGCGATCAGGTAGAACGCCACCACCACCAATGAGCCGGAGGCGGACAGACTGCGGATCTGGGTTTGCCCGAGGCGATAGGACGCCACGTCGGCAAAGGTGTATTTACCCAGGTTGCGCAGGCGTTCGGCGATCAGGAACAGGATGATCGGCCAGCCCACCAGGAAGCCGATGGAGTAGATCAGGCCGTCATAGCCCGAAGTGAACACCAGCGCGGAAATCCCCAGGAAAGACGCCGCCGACATGTAGTCACCGGCAATTGCCAGGCCGTTCTGGAAGCCAGTGATCTTGCCGCCGGCCGCATAGTAGTCGGACGCCGAGTTGTTTTTCTTCGACGCCCAGTATGTGATGTACAGGGTCGCGCCAACGAAGGCCACGAACATCAGGATAGCGGCAACGTTGAGGGGTTGTTTCTGCACGGCACCGGTCAGCGCTTCAGCCGCCCAGGCGCCCGGTGCAAATGCTGCAATGCTCAGAAGAGCCAGTAGACGCCGGATCATTGCTGAGCCTCCTTGAGAATCGCATTGTTCAGGTCGTCGAACTCGCCGTTGGCACGTCGCACGTAAATGCCCGTCAGGACGAAGGCCGAGAGAATCAGGCCGACCCCGATAGGGATACCCCAAGTGATGGTGGATCCGGGGGACATTTTGGCCCCGAGAATATGCGGCCCGTAGGCGATCAGAAGGATGAAGCCGGAATACAGCCCAAGCATGATCGCCGAGAGAATCCAGGCGAATTTTTCTCGTTTCTTCACCAGCTCCTTGAAGCGCGGGCTGTTTTGAATCGAGAGGTAAATGCTGTCGTTCATTGTTTTTATCCTCGCAGCACAGATTTATTTGGAACAGCTCTACTCTATGCGGCTCGAGGCCAGGTTCCAGACGACCTTAGTATTAGAACGACATGACGGTTTTGCCAGTTTCCCGCAAAAAAACCCAAGCCCTCCCCTGTGGGAGCGAGCTTGCTCGCGATGGCGGTAGCACAGTCAGTGTAGATGCAAGCTGACACACCGCTATCGCGAGCAAGCTCGCTCCCACAGGGGTTTGCGTTGCGCGCAGAATTGCAGGCACAAAAAAGCCGCATGACACAACGTCATGCGGCTTTCGAAACAGCCAGACCAGGTCGATTACTTGCCGGTCCACTCCTTCACGCGGTCCGGGTGCTTGGCAACCCAATCCTTGGCAGCCGCTTCCGGCTTGGCACCTTCCTGGATCGCCAGCATGACTTCGCCGATCTCGTCTTTCGAAGCCCACTGGAACTTCTTCAGGAACTCGACCACTTCCGGCGCCTTGGCTTCCAGGCCCTTGCTGCCGATGCTGTTCACAGTCTCAGCCGCGCCATAGACGCCTTTCGGGTCTTCCAGGAAGCGCAGTTTCCATTTGGCGAACATCCAGTGCGGCACCCAACCGGTGACGGCGATGGATTCCTGTTTTTTCTCGGCACGGGTCAGCTCGGCGATCATGCCGGCGCCGGAACTGGCCTTGAGTTGGTAACCGGTCAGGTCGTAGTCCTTGATCGCCTGTTCGGTCTTGAGCATCACGCCTGAACCGGCGTCGATGCCGACGATGCGTTTCTTGAAGGAGTCATCGGTCTTCAGGTCTTCGAGCGACTTGGCCTTGACGTACTCCGGCACGATCAAGCCGATTTTCGCATCCTTGAAGTTAGGGCCATAGTCGACGACCTGGTCCTTGTTCTTGGTCCAGTAATCGCCATGGGTCACCGGCAACCAGGCCGATAGCATCGCATCGAGCTTGCCGGTCGCAACGCCCTGCCACATGATTCCGGTCGCGACGGCTTGCAGCTTCACGTCATAGCCGAGTTTCTGCTTGATCACCTCGGCAGCCACGTGGGTAGTCGCGACGCTGTCGGACCAGCCGTCAACGTAGCCAATGCTCAAGGTTTTGGTCTCGGCGCTTGCCAGGGTGGAGCTGATCGCCAGTACCAGTGCGGCACCTGCGCCCAAGATTCGTCGCATCTTCATCGTTACTTCCCCGAAAGTGCTGCGCCCGACGGATGCCGAGCGGCTTCAACGTATTGTTATGGTGCACAGCGCCCCCATCACGCTCGCCTGCAAACCGGTCGGAACGCCAGTGGAGTACTGACCGACTGATCATCAACCTGCGCCGATCTGGAACCTGCTCTGTCTGCGACGCCGAAGCAACGAGAAACGACATCAGAAAGCCAGCAAGCCATTCCCGGCGCCCGAGTCCGTAGATTTCGATCAAATCTTGCATGCACGACCCAGCCAAGCCGCCAGGTCACTAGCCGCCACCACGCCCCAACGTGTATTGTCCCGCTACTATTGCGCCCCATTCGCGCTTGTTTTGCAGCCGTCATGGCACTTGGCTTCGCTGCGGTGGTCATAGGCTGCGAACCTCATTCGGCACCTTCCTCTAAGGGATCCAGTCATGCTCCGTTCCTTGCGCTTCGCTGCCCTACTCGGCGGCCTTATCTTGAGTGCGTCCGCGCTGGCGGCAGATATTGACGCCGCCAGCTATGGCTACCCTTTGACCAACCCGTTCGAGGCGACCATCGCCACCACGCCGCCGGACCTGCGTCCGGAGCTGCCGCTGATCGAGGACATCAATCAATCGGACCACAGCCTGACCCTGCGTCCGGAACGCGAATTCATCCTGCCAGACAATTTCTGGCCGGTGAAAAGCCTCACTTACCGCATGGCCACCCAAGACAAACCCGCACCGCTGATCTTCCTGATCGCGGGCACCGGTGCGCGCTACGACAGCACCCTCAACGAGTACCTCAAGCGCCTCTACTACAAGGCCGGATATCACGTGGTGCAGCTGTCTTCGCCCACCAGCTTCGACTTCATGAGCGCCGCCTCGCGCTTCGCCACCCCTGGCATCACCAAGGAAGACGCCGAAGACATGTACCGGGTGATGCAGGCCGTGCGCGCGCAAAATCCGAAAGTGCCCGTCACCGAGTACTACCTGACCGGCTACAGCCTCGGCGCACTGGACGCAGCCTTCGTCGCGCATCTGGACGAAACCCGGCGCAGCTTCAACTTCAAGAAAGTCCTGCTGCTGAACCCGCCGGTGAACCTCTACACCTCGATCACCAACCTGGACAAACTCGTCCAGACCGAGGTCAAGGGCATCAACAGCACCACCACTTTCTATGAATTGGTGCTGAACAAGCTGACCCGCTACTTCCAGCAAAAAGGCTACATCGACCTCAACGATGCCCTGCTCTATGACTTCCAACAGTCCAAGCAACACTTGAGCAACGAGCAGATGGCGATGCTGATCGGCACCTCGTTCCGTTTCTCGGCGGCCGACATCGCCTTCACCTCGGACCTGATCAACCGTCGCGGCTTGATCATCCCACCCAAGTTCCCGATCACCGAAAGCACCAGCCTGACACCGTTCCTCAAGCGTGCGCTGCAATGCGATTTCGACTGCTACCTCACCGAACAAGTAATCCCGATGTGGCGCGCGCGCACCGACGGCGGCAGCCTGCTGCAATTGGTCGACCAGGTCAGCCTGTACGCGCTGAAGGATTATCTGCAGGGCAGCTCCAAGATTGCAGTCATGCACAACGCCGACGATGTGATCCTGGGCCCGGGTGACCTGGGCTTCCTGCGCAAGACGTTTGGCGATCGCCTGACGGTCTATCCGCTGGGCGGCCACTGCGGCAACCTTAACTACCGCGTCAACAGCGACGCCATGCTGGAGTTCTTCCGTGGCTAAATACCTCCTGCTGATCGCCGCGTTAATGAGCGCGGGCATGGTCCACGCCGATAACAGCAAGGCCGATGCGCCTGTGGTGGTGGATGCTGATGGCTTCAAGCAACCGCTGACCAAGCTCAAGTTCAACCCGGGCCTGGACCAACGCGAATTCGAACGTTCGACGCTCAACGCGCTGAACGTCTACGACCCGCTGGAATCCTGGAACCGCCGCGTCTATCACTTCAACTACCGCTTCGACCAATGGGTATTCCTGCCCGTGGTCGATGGCTACCGCTACGTCACCCCGGGCTTCGTGCGCACCGGTGTGAGCAACTTTTTCAACAACCTGGGCGACGTGCCGAACCTGATGAACAGCCTGCTGCAATTCAAGGGCAAGCGTTCGATGGAAACCACCGCTCGGCTGCTGCTCAACACCACCGTCGGCATCGCCGGCTTGTGGGACCCGGCCACCGCCATGGGCCTGCCGCGCCAGAGCGAAGACTTCGGCCAGACCCTGGGCTTCTATGGCGTACCGGCCGGCGCGTATTTCGTACTGCCGATCTTCGGCCCGTCGAATCTGCGCGACACCTCGGGGCTGTTGGTGGACTACACCGCTGAATCGGCGATCAACTTCCTGAACGTCTCCGAAGTCAGCGCCAACCACCCGGAACTGCTGCTCCTGCGCGGCGTGGACAAGCGCTACCAGACCAGCTTCCGCTACGGCCAGCTGAACTCGCCGTTCGAGTATGAAAAGGTGCGCTACGTGTATACCGAGTCGCGCAAGTTGCAGATCGCCGAGTAGGCACACGCCCCGACAAAAAAAGGCCACTCGATGAAAAACGAATGGCCTTTTTTATTACCGCTGTCTAAGCGTCCAGCCTTATTCAGCTATCTGCTACCGGCTGGTTCAACGGGTCCAGGCCGTAATTGTTCGGACCTTTCGTACCGCTTGCCGCCAAGCTGATAAGTACGATGAACGGACCAACCACTGGCACTGCTCCCCAGAAAATATTCAGCCCGCTTTTATTCATGTCGTGATAACGCCGCCACGTAACAGCCAATCGAGGGCAAGCGGTCAGGAGGCAATAAGCCGGATACAACAATAGGAAATAAATCTCTTTGTTCAATCCGGTGGCGATACCAAACCCAAAGAAAAGCAGCCACAAGCAGAGCTCCAACAGGAAGAACATCCAATACTCCTCTCTGCTTGCACGCCCTCTAAACGTTGCGTACTGCCGCATCACTTGCCAATACCATTTCATCAAACGCTCCCTTAGCTGGCGGAAAATCTATTCGAGCCAATACCGGCCGAATAGCGCGGGGGAGTTTAAGGAAGCCCTCAATCGATAAAAGTAGGAAAAGCCTGAAAGCATTGTCTTAAAAAGCGACGCTTCAACTCCTCAGGGCCTTCCAGACCTTACCCACCGCCATCACACCCACCAACACCACCGCCCCCGCGACAATCCCCGCCACCGCATTGAGCAGCATCGGCACGATGAACCCAGCACCGCCGGCACTCGCCGCGACACCTTCGATCCAGTGGTGCACCGCCGGTACGCCATGGGTCAGGATGCCGCCGCCCACCAGAAACATCGCCGCCGTACCGATCACCGACAGGCTTTTCATCATGTAGGGCGCCGCGCGCAGGATGGCTCCGCCAATGCTTTTGGCGGCCTGCCCTGGCTTCTGGGTCAGCCACAAGCCCAGGTCATCAAGCTTGACGATTCCCGCCACCAAGCCGTACACACCGACGGTCATGACAATGGCGATGCCCGACAGCACGATCACCTGCTGAGTCAGCGGCGCATCGGCGACAGTGCCGAGGGTGATGGCGATGATTTCCGCCGAGAGGATAAAGTCGGTGCGCACCGCGCCCTTGATCTTGTCCTTCTCGAAGGCCACCAGATCGACCGCCGGATCCGCTACCGCCTCGACCAGTTGCGCGTGTTCGGCCTGGTCTTCAGCCTTGCTGTGAAGGAATTTGTGGGCAAGTTTTTCGAACCCTTCGAAACACAGGTAGGCGCCGCCGACCATCAACAACGGCGTCACCAGCCAAGAGACGAACGCGCTGATGGCAAGCGCCGATGGCACCAGGATCAGCTTGTTGATGAACGAGCCCTTGGCGACTGCCCAGACCACTGGCAATTCCCGCTCGGCACGCACGCCCGAGACTTGCTGGGCATTGAGCGCCAGGTCATCACCGAGCACACCGGCGGTTTTCTTGGCGGCCATCTTGGTCATCAACGCCACATCGTCGAGTACCGTGGCAATGTCGTCGATCAGAACCAGCAAACTGCTTCCAGCCATGGAGGGGCTCCTTGAACAATAATGCTGCGCAGCATAGCGCGAGCGACGCGTCCTTGGGGCATTCTTGAGCGCCGCGCGAGGCCGGTGCTACCATGCGCCACCGCCATAATCGGCAAGGAACCCCAGGGTTTATGAGCACTATCCGCGAGCGCAACAAAGAACTGATCCTGCGTGCCGCCAGCGAAGAATTTGCCGACAAGGGCTTCGCCGCGACCAAAACCAGCGACATCGCGGCCAAGGCGGGCTTGCCCAAACCCAACGTCTACTACTACTTCAAGTCGAAGGAAAACCTCTATCGCGAGGTGCTGGAAAGCATCATCGAACCGATTCTCCAGGCCTCCACCCCTTTCAACGCCGACGGCGAGCCGGGCGAAGTGCTGAGCCACTACATCCGTTCCAAGATCCGCATTTCCCGCGACCTGCCCTTCGCCTCGAAAGTCTTCGCCAGCGAAATCATGCACGGCGCCCCGCACCTGAGCGCCGACCTCGTCGAACAGCTCAACGCCCAGGCCCGGCACAACATCGACTGCATCCAGACCTGGATCGACCGCGGCCAGATCGCCCCCATCGACCCCAACCACCTGATGTTCAGCATCTGGGCCGCCACCCAGACCTATGCCGACTTCGACTGGCAGATCAGCGCCGTGACCGGCAAGGCCAAGCTGGATGAGGCGGATTACGAAGCGGCGGCGCAGACGATTATTCGGTTGGTTTTGAAGGGGTGTGAGGTGGACTGACGCAGCCTCCGGTCGCGTGAATGTCAGGCCTCGCTACCCATCAGCCAATGCAACGCCTGAGGCAACGAAGTTCTCCAGTCGTCAGGATAACGATGTCCTGCCTCATGTTCGACCGACCTGACCTTGTTGTCTCCAGCTTCACTAAACAGCTTGCGAAACTCTGCGCTCATTTCCTGGTTGCTGGCCGCCTCCATCTTGCCGTGGATCACAACCACTCTTTTCCCTTGAGCCAGGCTTGTAGTCGGGGTCGACTGCAACCCCCCGGGCGAAATCAGAAGCGCGCCAGCATAATCATCCGGGTGCTGCGCCAGCAAAGCCCCAGCGTGTAGAGCCCCTTGGGAGAAACCCATCAGGTAGATGTGCTTCCGGTCAATGCAATGTCGCGTGGCCAGTTTTTTCAATCCGGATTGAACAGCTTGATGCGTGCCTTCGAAACCCGGACCGATCCAACGGAAGCTGTCGACACTGTCGGTCATTTCAGTACCGTTGATGCCCAAGAGGATCGCGCCGGTGTCCGCCAGCGACTGATAATCCTCGCCAAGTTCACCGTTGCCGCCGTATCCATGCAGCCGAACCACTACCGGTCGGCATACTGAAGACGCTGGAGTACCGGAAGGATTGAGTACCGAAATCGCGCCTACTTTGTCGCCGGCGATTTGTTCATAGCGGTTCTGGGCGTTGGCTAATACTCGCTTGAATGTGGATATCTGGCGCAGACCGATCAAGTTCCGGTCATCGGCCATCAACGGACCGAACCACATGCCACGCTCATCGGCCACTTTCAAATAGCGCTCTGCCAGTTTGTAATCACCGCGGTAAGCAAACAGCGAGGCGACCTTGTAAGGCGCCAGCATTTGTTTGGGATCCTCACGAACCGCCGCCAGATAAACGGCGATGGCTTGCAAACTGTCGCGCTGCTCAAGCTGTTCACCCCTTGCGATCAGGTCTTCGGCGTCATCGGCATTCATCAGCGCAGCGACTATTGGTTTAAGCGCCTGATAGGCAACCTCATCGACATCCACCTCTGCGGCTTTCAAAAGGGGGGTACAGAGAGCCATTGTCATGGTCAAAATGATGCGAAATAGCGTATTCACGCAAATCTTCCTTGATACAAAACGAGAGGGCGGCAGCTTATCGATGCGCCCCCACTTCGTCATCGCCGCCCTGGCGAATGACTCCATTTTTTTACATCAAGACGTAACCCCCACATCCGCCCTCAACTGCACCGCCTCCACCGCCCTCACCGCCACCTGCTCATCCACATCCGAAACATCCCCACTCACCCCGATCGCCCCCAGGACCCTGCCCTCCTGATCCCGGATCAATACCCCGCCCGGCGCCGGCACGATGTTGCCTTGCCCCAGACCATTCAAAGCCGCAAAGAACGCCGGGCGCTGTTGGGCGTCCTGGGCGAGCAGGCGGGAGCCCTTGCCCAGGGCGATGGCGCCCCATGCCTTGCCCATGGCGATTTGTGGGCGCAGCAGGCTGGCGCCGTCTTCACGCTGCAAGGCCACCAGGTGCCCGCCGCTGTCCAGGACCGCGACGGTCAAGGGTGCCGCGCTGATTTCGCGACCTGCGGCGAGGGCCTGCCCCGCCAGGTTGATGGCAATTTTCAAGGTTAGAACGCTCATGGATGCTGTCCTTCTTTTGTTATGGGAAAGCCTTGGCGGCTTCACTTTCAGAAAAACCGAACGCCACAAATAGAACACAACAATATATGTTTTTGTATACAATAATTTACGCAAATCACCTTCGGCGACAAAAGGCCGCAGTAGAATCAGGTTCCAAACGAATTAAACGCGTGCTTGAGGAAAGGGATTGACCTGCGCCATTCGCCATGAATACACTCTGCCGCAAAGCCACTTGTATACAATTACAAAACGTAAGAGGCACAAAATAATGAGCAAAATGAGAGCAATCGAAGCCGCCGTCCTGGTGATGCGCCGTGAAGGCGTGGACACTGCCTTCGGCATCCCGGGTGCTGCGATCAACCCGCTGTACTCCGCCCTGCAAAAAGTTGGCGGCATCGATCATGTCCTCGCTCGGCACGTTGAAGGCGCCTCGCACATGGCCGAGGGCTACACCCGCACCAAGGCCGGCAATATCGGTGTGTGCATCGGTACTTCGGGGCCGGCCGGTACCGATATGGTGACCGGGCTCTACAGCGCTTCTGCCGATTCGATCCCGATCCTGTGCATCACCGGGCAAGCGCCCCGCGCCCGTATGCACAAGGAAGATTTCCAGGCCGTGGACATCACCAGCATCGTCAAGCCAGTGACCAAGTGGGCGACCACCGTCCTGGAACCGGGCCAGGTGCCGTATGCCTTCCAGAAAGCTTTCTACGAAATGCGCTCCGGCCGCCCCGGCCCGGTGCTGATCGACCTGCCGTTCGATGTGCAGATGGCCGAGATTGAATTCGACATCGATGCGTACCAGCCGCTGCCCCTGGCCAAACCCGCGGCCAACCGTGTGCAGATCGAGAAAGCCCTGGCGATGCTCAACCAGGCTGAACGCCCGTTGCTGGTGGCCGGCGGCGGCATCATCAATGCCGATGCCAGCGAACTGCTGGTGGAGTTCGCCGAGCTGACCGGTATCCCGGTCATCCCGACCTTGATGGGCTGGGGCACGATCCCCGACGATCACCCGTTGATGGTCGGCATGGTCGGTCTGCAAACCTCCCACCGCTATGGCAACGCAACGCTGCTTAAATCCGACGTGGTGCTGGGCGTTGGCAACCGTTGGGCCAACCGTCACACCGGTTCGGTGGACGTCTACACCGAAGGCCGCACGTTCATTCACGTGGACATCGAGCCGACGCAAATCGGCCGCGTGTTCACTCCAGACCTGGGCATCGTTTCCGACGCGGCTTCGGCCTTGACCGTGTTCATCGAAGTGGCCCGCGAATGGCAAGCCGCCGGTAAGCTGAAGGACCGCAGCGCCTGGCTCCAGGATTGCCAGCAACGCAAGGCCAGCCTGCAACGCAAGACCCACTTCGACAACGTGCCGGTCAAGCCGCAGCGCGTTTATGAGGAAATGAACCAGGTGTTCGGCAAGGACACCTGCTACGTCAGCACGATCGGCCTGTCGCAGATCGCCGGCGCGCAGTTCCTCCACGTCTACAAGCCACGCCACTGGATCAACTGCGGCCAGGCCGGTCCCCTGGGCTGGACCATTCCGGCCGCGCTCGGGGTGGTCAAGGCCGATCCGAGCCGCAAGGTCGTCGCGTTGTCGGGCGACTATGATTTCCAGTTCATGATCGAGGAATTGGCGGTGGGCGCGCAGTTCAAGCTGCCGTACATCCATGTCGTGGTGAACAACTCCTACCTGGGCTTGATCCGCCAGGCCCAGCGCGGCTTCGACATGGATTACTGCGTGCAGTTGTCATTCGACAACCTCAACGCACCGGAGCTCAACGGTTACGGCGTGGACCACATCGCCGTGGCCGAAGGCCTGGGCTGCAAGGCGTTGCGGGTGTTCGAACCGTCCGGCATCCAACCGGCGCTGCGCAAGGCCCAGGAGATGATCGAAGAGTTCAAGGTGCCGGTGATCGTCGAGATCATCCTCGAACGGGTGACCAATATTTCCATGGGCACCGAGATCAACGCCGTCAATGAATTTGAAGACCTGGCGCTGGTGGGCAACGATGCACCGACCGCCATTTCGTTACTCGACTGACCGACCGGCGTCCCTGTGGGAGCGAGCTTGCTCGCGATGACGGCGCTACATTCAATAGGAATGCAAGCAGGCACACCGCTATCGCGAGCAAGCTCGCTCCCACAAGGGAGGCCTGCCAACTATTTACAGGAGACCACCATGCCGCGTTTCGCCGCCAACCTGTCCATGCTGTTCACTGAGCAGGATTTCCTCGCCCGTTTCGAAGCGGCCGCCAAGGCCGGTTTCAGTGGCGTCGAATACCTGTTCCCCTACGACTACAGCTCCGCCGAACTCAAGGCCCTGCTCGACGCCAATGGCCTGACCCAGGTGCTGTTCAACCTGCCGGCCGGCGACTGGGCCAAGGGTGAGCGCGGCATCGCCTGCCTGCCGGATCGGGTCGAAGAATTCCGCGCCGGGGTCGACTTGGCGATTGCCTACGCAAAAGTGCTGGGCAATACCCAGGTCAATTGCCTGGCCGGGATTCGTCCGCAGAAGTGCGACGAGGCTCTGGCGGAAAAAACGTTCGTCGCCAACCTGAAGTATGCCGCCGAAAAGCTGCAAGGCGAAGGCATCAAGCTGGTGATGGAAGCCATCAATACCCGCGACATTCCTGGTTTCTACCTGAACAACACGGCCCAGGCCCTGTCGATCCGCGAGCAGGTGGGCAGCGCCAACCTGTTCCTGCAATACGACATCTATCACATGCAAATCATGGAAGGCGACCTGGCCCGGACCCTGTCGGCGCACCTGGGCGAGATCAACCATGTGCAACTGGCGGACAACCCGGGCCGCAACGAGCCGGGCACGGGCGAGATCAACTACCGCTTCCTGTTCGAACACCTGGACCGCATCGGCTACCAGGGCTGGATCGGCTGCGAATACAAGCCGCTGACCACCACTGAAGCGGGACTGGGCTGGCTGAAAACCCATAACGCGATCTGACCACAAGCGTCCGCGGGCACTTTAATAAGAGAGGATTTTTTCATGGCTAAAATCGGATTCATCGGCACCGGCATCATGGGCCACCCAATGGCACTGAACCTGCAAAAAGCCGGTCACAGCCTGTTCCTGTCCCAGCACCACGACCCGGCCCCGGCCGACCTGCTGGCCGGTGGCGCGGTGGCATTGGCCAATCCGAAGGAAGTGGCCCAGGAAGCCGAGTTCATCATCGTCATGGTCCCGGACACTCCGCAGGTCGAAGACGTGCTGTTCCGCGCCGACGGTGTCGCAGCTGGCGTGGGCAAGGGCAAAGTGGTGATCGACATGAGTTCGATCTCGCCGACCGCCACCAAAACCTTCGCGGCGAAAATCAACGAAAAAGGCGCCCAGTACCTCGACGCCCCGGTGTCCGGCGGTGAAGTCGGTGCCAAGGCCGCGACGCTGAGCATCATGGTCGGTGGCGACAGTGCCGCCTTCGAGCGCGCCTTGCCGCTGTTCCAGGCCATGGGCAAGAACATCACCCTGGTCGGCGGCAACGGCGATGGCCAGACCGCGAAAGTCGCGAATCAAATCATCGTTGCCCTGAACATCCAGGCGGTGGCCGAAGCGCTGCTGTTCGCCGCAAAAAATGGCGCTGACCCGGCGAAGGTTCGTGAAGCACTGATGGGTGGTTTCGCTTCGTCGAAGATTCTCGAAGTCCACGGCGAGCGCATGATCAAGGGCACCTTCGACCCCGGCTTCCGCATCAGCCTGCATCAGAAGGACCTGAACCTGGCCCTGCAAGGCGCCAAGGAACTGAACATCAACCTGCCCAACACCGCCAACGCCCAGCAAGTGTTCAGCACGTGCGCGGCCATCGGTGGCAGCAACTGGGATCACTCGGCGTTGATCAAGGGGTTGGAGCACATGGCCAATTTCTCGATCCGCGACAAATAAGCCCTGCACCGCCCCTTGTGGGAGCGAGCTTGCTCGCGATAGCAGTGGTCCAGCCAACATCGTTGTTGAATGTAAAACCGCTATCGCGAGCAAGCTCGCTCCCACAGGGGCTGCGACAACACCAATAATAAAAATCGGGAGCCCGCCATGTCGGTCGATCCGCAACAACTGCTGCGCGAGCTGTTTGCCACAGCCATCGACGCGGCGCATCCGCAGCACGTCCTCGAACAATACCTGCCCAGCGACCGCAGCGGCCGGGTAATCGTCATCGGTGCCGGCAAGGCGGCGGCCGCGATGGCGCAAGTGGTCGAGCGTTGCTGGCAGGGCGAGGTCAGCGGCCTGGTGGTGACCCGCTACGGCCATGGCGCGCCCTGCCAGAAAATCGAAGTAGTGGAAGCCGCTCACCCGGTGCCGGACGCCGCCGGCCTGGAAGTGGCTGGACGGGTGCTCCAACTCGTCAGCAACCTGAATGAAGACGACCGGGTGATTTTCCTGCTGTCCGGCGGGGGCTCGGCGTTGCTGGCCTTGCCGGCGGCCGGCATTACCCTGGCCGACAAACAATCGATCAACAAAGCCTTGCTCAAATCCGGCGCGACCATCGGCGAGATGAATTGCGTGCGCAAGCACCTCTCGGCGATCAAGGGCGGACGCCTGGGCAAAGCCTGCTGGCCGGCGACGGTCTACACCTATGCGATTTCCGACGTGCCCGGCGACCTGGCCACA
>NZ_JAUTYU010000007.1:0-224766 GCF_052112105.1 Pseudomonas sp. BP11-1-1 | reverse complement strand
AGCGGGGGATTATCGGGGTGCGGGACGGAAGGGGACTTTGCTGGAGCGGATGGGGGCTTTGCGGGAGGGGATGGATGGGGAAGATTTTTCTTGGAGGTAAGGATGCGCGCAGCGATCAAGCTAAGGGAGTCGTTGCGCGCGACGTTTCATTAGTCCAATACAACAATGCCATTTTGGGGAACGTTCACGAACGGCAACGCATTGCATCGCTGATGATGGGCTTCAAGGGCCAATGCCTCGTACCAATGTAGATAGCCATTCAGCATATGTTTGGGGATATTTGAATTGCGCAGCGGAAAGAACGCGACGGACAATTGGTCTTCCTTTTGTTCATGCCAGCGCCAGCCGGCGGAATGGCCACGAGCCCGGGCTCCCCAAAGCCCTGCGGACCAGGCAAATTGGCCCATGCGAAACTTGAAACTGCTCGTTTGCCCAATGTATTGGACGGTTGGATTGTCAGGAGAGGCCTTCCCGGTCGCTCTCCAGGCAATGCAGTAGACGCCCTTCGCAGCAACCATCTGTGCGAGAACGGGGTCCACGCCGGTGGATTTCTTGCCGACCCCGGGCCAGAAGCAATTGCTGATTTCTGCCCAGGGGTACCAGCCTGCGCCATGCGCCTCAAGATCAAACAGTTCGGGAACTTTCATGGTGATTCGTCCTTGATCGCTCAGATTGAAGTGATGGCAGGATACCGAGGCTGATGTCTTAGTGCCATTACCCGGCTGAGGTATTGATTTTGGCGGCGGTTGCTGGTCAGACAGGCACGGAGAGTTCGCTGCACGAAACGGAGTCAATTAACATGACGGCCTCATTCAATACGCTCGGTGGGTGACGTTCAGGCGCAGTTATTGGCGGTGGTGCACAGTGCGAAATCGGCACAGAAGAGCGAGAACGCCTAGCTCCTCTGATCGCCACGCTGCTACCAAGTAAACACCGAACCCCGTGGCGAGGGAGCTTGCTCCCGCTGGGCTGCGCAGCAGCCCCTCTTCATCCATCGGCCAACCGCTCACGCCAGCCAAATGAAGCCCTGTCAGTAAAGCCCGACAGACACCGCCACGAAGCCTCGCCAGCCCACGTCGCCTTGCGCCTTTGCCTACAACTACGCCAGAATCCGCCGGCTTGTGCGCCTTGGGCTGCGTCGGTAGTTTGGGACCTGTCACTGCTCATCAGTGATCGGGTTTAGCAGCTCGCCGAGTTAAGTCGCACAACGCGTCATCAGTCAGGAATCCCCATCCCTGCACTTAATGGTGGCTGTGCGCAGGGCGCCCTCGGGCGCGCCGATTTCTTAACTCGTCGGTCTGCTAACCTGCGTACAGCTGCCTCCCAATTCGTTTAGCAGCGAACGGGTCGTGGCCTCAATAGAGAGTTAAGACCATGGTCAAAATTACACCGAATCCTCCCGTTACCGACGAACACGTCTCCCGTGCTCAGTCTGCCCGCAACAAGAAAATCGACGACGCTGCCACGCGGGCGTTGGATTACTACCTGAAGCCCAAGCCTAAGGACGAAAAGTCAGACAAGACCGATTCCATTTTCCGGATTGATCCGAATGTGGACTCTGAGTGTTTGCTTGCGAATCTGAGTGAGAACCTGGCTTCGGCGAATGCGATCATCAGTGATCTTGCGTTCGATCTGGATGGCTCGCGAAGGCGGGTGGCATTGGGGATTTTGCAGGTGATTGAGGTGAGCGAGCTGTTGGCGAATCGGGCTTTGGATATTGTTGAGGTGAGGTAGGGGCAAATCATTTGCTCAGGCAATATGAAAAAGGGTCTTGCATAACGAGACCCTTTTATTGATTGTAAATAAATCTACTTATTTGCTTCGATTATTGGTTTGTTCGATAGCATTCCAAGGAGTTAATTAGTCCGCGAAGGTCTTGTGGTATCTCATCGTTATCAAATTCATCAATGATTCGGATTTCGGTGAGAGTTACAGAATATAAGTCACTAACTTTGGCTCGAAGAATTTTCAAGACATCCTTTCCGCAAACCATTTCCATTCGGCTCTCTAAAATTTTCCATTTTTCGTCGAATGAGCGAAGACTCTCAACGTTCAAGGTCGAAACGTCTCTTCCGCTTTTACGATGAAAGTCAGTATATTTGCCGGCGTACTGACCTTGTAACTCAAATTTTTGATTGTCTGTAATTGATTCAAGAAGGGGTAAGATCGTAACTTTTTCAGAGGTTTCTCCTGTACGTTTGCTTCGCTCGATGATTAATCTATTGAGGCATCGATCTAAGACTGACGGTACCAGAAGATAATTTTCCATCTCTTTTCTACGATGAATGTGAGCAAATGCAAGCTCTGATTTAAGTTTTAGCTCGACATTTTCTATCTCTTCATCACACCAAAAATCTCTGTCATAGATAGCCGCAATTTCAATATTAGCTCCTAATGTAGATCTTAATCCCCACGCTAGTGCTTGTACTTTAGGCCAAGAACTGTAGCCTTCGGAGGCTAACTGAGTTAAATCATTTCCTGACGCAAGTTCGGAGAAACCCATCCTGCTGGCAAATCTCCGTAGAACCTTATAATCGAAGGCCCCCTCACAGAATAGTACTTTTTTATTGCGGGCCAATTGAGTGAGTGTTATGTTCTGCAGTGATCCTAATGCATTCATTGCTTCCTGTACGCCCTCAACGTCTTTAATTCGCCTGGCTGATTTTTTTGTTTTGTCTACGATTAATATTTCTGACGGGTCTGCCTCACCCATGATCTCCGTCGAGTGAGTCGCGATTATAAAATCATTTGAATGATCTCTCAAAAGAGACAGGAGTTGACGCTGTAAATCTGGATGTAAATAGACTTCCGGCTCATCGATTACAGTAAGGTTGTATTCTTTTGAACGGGATATATGAGTTAATAGTTGACACCAGATTTGGAAGCCAAAGCCCGCCCAAAATATTTCTCGATCCATGCGTGATTCTTTACAGTACATAGCATATTGATGTGATGTGGAATCAAACTCTGGTTTTCCAATGGACATGCCTGGCCATGTTTTCTCAAGCATATCTTTGAACTGCTCAAATCCTTCGGGATTTTGATACCAGAAGTTTCTGAAGTGTCGGCATGCTCTCGGAGTTCCAAGCGAACGGCGTACTGTTTCCTCTGTCACATGTGGTTCTTCATGCTCAAATGGACCAAGAACCGGTACGACTTGCACCTTAAATGTGAATGCGTTTCTAAATGCTTGGGCAGTTCTAATGGTCGGACCATTAGTCTCCCAAGACATGATGCAACCGCCATCTGACGGGAAATGCAAAAATATTTGATTGGAGTTAGAAAATCTGAAAGTTATGTAGGTGTTAGTGTGGATGTAGTCAGTGTGGACATTTTCTAATGATACTGGAAGACCATTGACGGGGATTCTGTGCCCCAATTTCCTCATTTCGTCGACTATTACAAAATCTGGCTTTTTACTTCCGGCAGTTCTTAGGGCTGCCTCTAAAATTCGGAAAGAACTAATTATCGTAGATTTTCCGGCATTGTTTGGTCCTACCAAAATATTGCAAGAGTCCAGTTTGACCGAAAATGAGTGAAGAGCCTTAAATTGACTAAATTTAATTGAGGTTATTGCAACCAATTTAACACCTTCCTTGTTCTTCGATTTATGGTCGTTAGTTACTCTAAGATTCCCATCGCCAGTTATGACGGCATAACTTTACTTGTCCACTGCTCCATATTTGATCTACCTCTCTCATGACTTATACAGCTTTAGCCATAGGTGTCTTTTCCTGACTTTAGGGCGCTATCGATTTTCTCCCATGTCTCTTTTCTTTGCTTTATAGCTTCGATGGCAATACGTTCCGCAGATTTGAGGAAAATTTTCGCCTGTTCAACGGCTATCTCACTCATCTTCAATTTACCCGCGATCTTTATAGGCTTGCATTGCTTGATCTGATTTGCTTCCTTTATTGTTTTTAACTCATTCACCAGATAATCCCAGAATGTTTGGGTCGTATACTGTAATTCTACTTCTGTGATGATTTTTTGATATTTATAAAAGGCAGGGATGTCTACAGAGTTTCTCAAGTCAACCCATTCGACGAGTTTCGCATTGTTTCCTTTATGCGCTTCTTTTAGAACGTCAAGCGCGCGCATAATTGGTAGGTCATCTGATATGGCAAGTTCACATACCGGAAGTAGATCCAAGATTAGATGAACGGCAGTGTCCTCCAGTTCGCCGTCCACCAAACCGCCATGTGCCACTAAGTTTCTCAAGACTGGAAACTTGAAGGAGTAATATTCAAAGGGGAAAAAACTTCGCATGCGTTCATCTATATGCTGAAGCTTGTCGTTTAATGATGAAATGTCCAGTTGACTTTCTGAAATGCCGATGCTCCTACATATATCGGCAAAAATTCCTTCAATTTGCAGCGGTGCCATACTGACAAATGAAATATAATCTTTCATCTCGAAGTGTCTAAGCATGGTCGATATAACTTGCTTGCGATTGAATAGGATATGGGAGCTGTTAACTAGCGATTCAATTTTGTCGCGAACGCTGGGTGTTTCATTAGGAATGCCTTGGATATAGGCGATCGCTTTTTTTTTGAATGCTTCAGGAGATTTTTTGCATTCATTTATTAAGTTTCGGTATGTTGTTATTGGTAGATCCATAAACTTATTAGAGTACTGGTCCAAGGCACGAACGTCATATGGATCAGCGGGGACCCAATGGAGCCGTCGACCAAATGGATATGGACTATCTCCAAAAATAGTCGTCTTCGAAAAAGGATTGATTGGACGCTGGATGGATGCTTTCGTTATGGCATGTGATTTTATTTTGTATGCCATGAACTCGACGATTTGATCCTTGGCAACAAGATTCTTTTTCTCGAAATATTCAAGTTGGTTTTTGTAGTACCTTTCATCAGCAGTCAGTCGACCATTATTTTTTTTCTTCTCTTCAAGTGATTTTGATTCGTTTTGAATGTAAGCAAGGTTTTTCGCTAGGGCGGCTAAATCTTCATGCACACGGAGCGCTAATTCAAAAAACCTGGTTTTTGGCTCTGTCTCTAAATATAGATACTCCCTCTCCACGAATGTCCAAAAATCTTCAGTGTTTTTTGGGATTTTTTCAAGAGGTGAGCACGCGTTATAAGCTAGTTGGAGTTCTTCGTCACTAGCTTCGGTGTTCAGTTCTAACAGTTCACGTATGAAGATTTTTGCGAGACTTCGTTTTCCTAATTTAAAAACATCATGATTGTCCATGACTTTTTTACTGATATCAAAAATTTCGCCAATGGTGGTGGAAGTGCTATATGCCATTCAGACTCCTTGTTAGAAAAAAACAGCTTGTTTCGGCGCTTCTGTTAAGTGGCATGGATGCATTTCTATCCATTTGTCTTACGTCATTACTGACCCGTACCATGTCGCTTTTCGGTTGCCATCCGAATAAAATGTAACTAGGTCTTATCAAGATTTATTGATCTTTAGGGGGGGGCATCAAGGCTAAAACTTGCATTCTGAGTGCTGTTGAGAAGATTGCGAATTGCTCTTTTGGTGAAAGGTCAAGAAGTGTTCTTTTATGTCCTATAGATACTTTTTCTATAGTGTTTTTAAAAGTTAGATGTATGAGGTTTTTCTGTTCTGGAGAAAAGCTTTTGTAAAATTCTTTCATGCTAGGCTTGTCGATTTTTGTATCTAGTCGATGGGCAAATTTATTTCGTATTCTTCCCAGATGCATAAGCGCAGGGGCGTATTCTTTAGGGAAGCCGACCGCCACAGCCAAATTAACTCTTTGTGAAAAGTCGAGTTGCATTTTTTTTATGTATGAAAAATCAAGAATAAATTCTTCAATAAATGAATCAAGTGCAGACTCAACATAAATGTGTGATCGAATAGCTTCATCTTCCGCTAGTATTGAAGAGATAAATGATTCTTCACGTGGTGGGGAGGGGGAAGTCATTAATGAACTCCATTCTGTATGTGGGTTTATGCGTTAGTCGTTGTTGTTTCAGGTTATTCCTAGTTTGTGAAAAAATATCTGGTTTCGCATGGTTGCGTCCTTTAGTATTTTGTCCCAGCTTAATACTTCGATGTAAAGATTTAAGTTTTCATGCCATTTAAAGTAGCCCAGTCTGTCGGGCATAGGTTTGAAATCTTTTTCTTCTTCGAGCCAAGATTTTATTTTTGGAGTTAGGTCGCATACTACATACCCGTAGAAGGGTGTGTTATCAGAAATCAATATTTCTCTTCCTGCTGGCGTTTTAAAATCGCCGGATTTTAGCTTTCTAACATAGCGTATAATTTGTTGTATAGGATCTTCTTCAGATGAGGGGTTAACAAAGTCTTCTCGCTGAGGTTTTTTGAATTCAAATATTGTGACAGGATTACTCGTTGTGTTCTCTCCACGGAATACAACTCTCCTGTCATAGGCAATTAGGTCCGGTCTGTCCGAGTTTCCTTTGAGTGGTAGGTCTGAAGATAAATACTCTGTGAAATTCAGTCTTTCATCAATCATCCATAAATTGTGCTCGTTAAAGAAGTTTTCTGTAGTGTCCTTTCTTCTTGGGAAAATAATATCGTGTACAACACCCTCTGAAGAGTATTTCCCTTCAGTATTGGTCTCAAGATTCTTTTTGAATAAATTTATGATGTTGCGACGTAGTGCAACGTAGTGGACTAGGTCGTTTTTACTGGTTTCTGATATTTTTCTGATAATGCTCGCGGTATTTTCTTCTAGTTCGGTTAGTTCTGAGGTTGCAAGTAGTCTCTTCATTTCTCCGTTTATAAGCACCTCTTGCTTATATTTTAGCTGCTGTAAGGTGTCCTCGATCTGTTCATCTTCAGCGTTATAGGGAAGGTCTCTGAGATCAGCATACTTAAGAATTTCTGTATGCCAAGGCGCGCTATATTTAATATAGTCCTCTACGCGCTGTTGTTTTTTGAGAATACGAGCGTCCACTTCCGTGTTAACCGCTTTTCTAGCGAATTCGGAGGCGACTGATTCGATATCATATTGAGAGATACCTAACAAGGCGTCATCTTCTTTCGAGAACTCAAAGCCTCCTCGCTCAAGTGATACATGGTTGTCTAAATAATCACTGAAGACATAGATTTTTATAATGAAGTTTCTTTCTTTTGAATCCTGCCCTATTCCGTTTTTTTCATAAAACTCTTCTATGAATTCAGGGATGTATTTGTGTAGTGATGTGCTAGTTACTTCTCGTCGATGGGCCACCAAGCTTATCTTGCTGGTTGCAGAGCGAGGAGAGTAAAACTTAAAAACTTGTGCCCTGAATTTTTCCTCTTGCAGGTTGCTTTTTTTCTCAAAAAAACCACTTGCCGATGTTATTTCTTCGATTAAGTGAGCCCCCTGCTTTTCAATGAAATCATTTAGGGCGATTCGCTCTGACTCATCCTCTTCGCGGAGTAATATCAAAGGGAAATTCTGATTGTTTTGATAAAAGTAGGGCAGCAACTTTTCTACAAGAACTCTAGCTAAGGTGAGTAGTTTCCTGTCTGGAAACTTCACGTTTTTTATGGAAGACAGTTTTATCTTTGAGCCGGTAACGGTTTCTTTGGTAGAGGAAATCCTCTCATCTATAATTATCTCGTTTTCTTTTCCCATTCTAAAGTGTCGTGTTGCATATGAATTTTCAGTTTTATAAGTGCTTTCAATAAGGACGTCGTCGAAATATTTCAGGCAGGTGAATCTTCCGAATCCTTTGCCACCCTCACTTATTTTATGGGCTGAATAAAGAGTGTCGAATGAATCTCGGTTTTCATCATTGAATCCTATTCCGTTGTCAGTAATTAAGAAGCCTGTTATTTCTGGGGACGTTGAGTCGTCTAATGAAAGCTGGTGTTCTCTTATAGGGATGATTTCGATCAGCCCATGTTCTGTTTTAAGACATTCAATAGCTTGTATGGCATTTACGACTGTTTCAATGATGGGCGTGTAAACGCTGGTTCCAGACCTGATATTTTCTATAGCCCTGCGTATATTTACATTGCTCATGTGGGGCCTGCTTTAATCTTGGTTGTGAGCTTAATGCTTGTAAGCTATGAAGAAATTTTACACACGTTCACAGCAATTTAATTTAGGTGTGTCTGTGACTAACGGATTATTTGCAAGACCTCGGATGACAGTGTTGCTTCCGTCATTAGCGTCATAGTAAAAAGTTAGTATGCTTACATTCGAGTGCAGGGGCAGGGGGGAGTGCGTGGCGTTATATATAAAAATTACTGGTTTGATCACTTCTCTCATCCTTTGAGGGGACCACTTTGTGTAGTGAGGGCCGAAAACCCTTTCGTTCACATAGCTCAACGCTAAGGCTGGCTCGGTGCCATCAAATTACGCTGCTTGAAGTGAGGCGTCTAGTGGGGACGCGCTGTGCCTACACCTAGTAGATTGTCTTACAGGAGAGTTGTATCGATAATCGTTACAGGTTTTGTCTATAAGTTCTTTTTTTTCAATTGCTTGTGATGCGTTTATGCGTGAAAAAGGGGGACAGTGGAAAAGGAGTCATTTGTATGGACACCCCTTTGTATCCAGCTCACACAACATCGCGCAAATACCCCTTGAGCACGATAGCCGGAGCATGAAGCCTCTCCATCGTTTGCGCATCGCTAAAATCTGCAGCCAACCTCTCCAGCTCCCGCCCCAGCACCGTATCCACTCCACCAACCGCCCCCAACGCCAAATCCAAGCACCGACCAATCTCCCCCTGAATCCCAGCCAAATCCCCCCGCCGCACCAACAACCCAAAAACCTCCCGATCCCAACCCCCCATCAACGGCTCATCCCGCAAAATCGGGCTGTGGCCTTCCGTCTCATAAGCCAGCTTGAGGGAGTAAAGGGCGACCGTTTCCAGCAGCAATTCCATGGGGTGAAATCCTTTGTGACTGGGTGAGGAGGGTTGGGTTGAGGGTTCATGGCTTGGCGAGTGCTAGTCGGAGTATCGGTGTGGGGAGTGACTGTTTTGTGAGCGCTTTGCGCTCAAGCGGGAGCAAGCTCACTCGCCACGGGGTTTTCCCCTACTACTGGTTCTTCCTTATCGCAGGTTCTTCCTCGTGACTGGGCTGGTATTGGGGGGCTGCTTTGCAGCCCAGCGGGGATAAATCCCCTCGCCACAAAAGAGATCGCCGTCAGGTGAGATCTGCGTTGCTCGCGGCCAAACCACTTTCCTACAGGCGAAAAAAAAGACCTTGAATTTCAAGGTCTTTCTTTAAGATGGTGCCCCGAGGGAGACTCGAACTCCCACTCCTTTCGAAAACGGATTTTGAATCCGCCGCGTCTACCAATTCCGCCATCAGGGCTCAATGGCGGCGAAGTATAGAGAGGTGCCTACCGTTGGTCAATCACGTTTCATGGTGAATTTTTAATATTTCCGCTAGACTTTCCGGCCCTGCTAGACGAACCCCATCATGCGTGTTGCTGACTTTACCTTCGAACTCCCGGATTCGCTGATCGCTCGCCACCCGCTGGCCGAGCGGCGCGCCAGTCGACTGTTGACCCTGGACGGGGTCAGCGGTGCCATGGCTCACCGTCAATTCACTGATTTGCTCGAGCATTTGCGCCCGGGCGATTTGATGGTGTTCAACAATACCCGGGTGATTCCGGCGCGGTTGTTTGGCCAGAAGGCCTCCGGCGGCAAGCTGGAGATTCTGGTGGAGCGGGTGCTGGACAGTCATCGGGTGCTGGCCCATGTGCGGTCGAGCAAGTCGCCCAAGCCCGGTTCGTCGATCCTGATCGACGGCGGCGGTGAGGCGGTGATGGTGGCGCGGCATGATGCGTTGTTCGAGCTGGAGTTCGCTGAAGAGGTGTTGCCGCTGCTCGACCGTGTCGGGCACATGCCGTTGCCTCCTTATATAGACCGTCCGGACGAAGGTTCGGACCGCGAGCGTTATCAGACCGTCTACGCCGAGCGCCTGGGGGCGGTGGCGGCGCCGACGGCGGGGCTGCATTTTGATCAGCCGTTGCTGGAGGCGATTGCGGCCAAGGGCGTGGAGACGGCGTTCGTGACGCTGCACGTCGGCGCCGGGACGTTCCAGCCGGTGCGCGTCGAGCGGATCGAAGACCACCACATGCACAACGAATGGCTCGAAGTGAGCCAGGAAGTCGTCGATGCCGTGGCGGCCTGCCGCGCCCGCGGTGGGCGGGTGGTGGCGGTGGGGACCACCAGCGTGCGCTCCCTGGAAAGCGCGGCCCGCGATGGCGTGCTCAAGCCGTTCAGTGGCGACACCGACATCTTTATCTACCCGGGCCGGCCGTTTCATGTGGTCGATGCCCTGGTCACCAACTTTCATTTGCCCGAGTCCACGCTGTTGATGCTGGTTTCGGCGTTCGCCGGTTATCCCGAAGCCATGGCCGCCTACAAGGCCGCCGTCGAGCATGGGTACCGCTTTTTCAGCTACGGTGATGCGATGTTCATCACCCGTAACCCCGCGCCACGCGGGCCCGAGGAAACCGTATGAGTCGCACCTGCCGCATGTCCTTCGAGTTGCTTGCCACCGATGGCAAGGCTCGTCGCGGACGCCTGACCTTCCCCCGCGGAACCGTGGAAACCCCTGCGTTCATGCCGGTGGGCACCTACGGCACGGTCAAGGGCATGTTGCCGCGTGACATCGAGGCGATTGGCGCGGAGATCATCCTCGGCAACACCTTCCACCTGTGGCTGCGCCCGGGCATGGAGGTGATCAAGGCCCACGGCGACCTGCACGATTTCATGCAGTGGAAAGGTCCGATCCTGACCGACTCCGGCGGCTTCCAGGTGTTCAGCCTCGGTGCGATGCGCAAGATCAAGGAGGAGGGCGTGACCTTCGCTTCTCCAGTGGACGGTTCCAAGGTGTTCATGGGGCCGGAAGAGTCGATGCAGGTGCAGCGCGACCTGGGCTCGGACATCGTGATGATCTTCGACGAGTGCACGCCGTACCCGGCCGATGAAGACGTGGCGCGGGTATCCATGGAGCTGTCGTTGCGCTGGGCCCAGCGTTCGAAGAAT
Organism: Pseudomonas sp. BP11-1-1; assembly: GCF_052112105.1. Classification (NCBI taxonomy): domain Bacteria; kingdom Pseudomonadati; phylum Pseudomonadota; class Gammaproteobacteria; order Pseudomonadales; family Pseudomonadaceae; genus Pseudomonas; species Pseudomonas sp. BP11-1-1. Next base: position 213,814 of record NZ_JAUTYU010000007.1, on the reverse strand, counting down.
GCCCATGGCGAAAACACGGCGGCGCTGTTCGGCATTGTCCAGGGCGGCATGCACCGCGACCTGCGCATGCGCTCGCTGGAAGGCCTGGACAAGATTGGTTTTGACGGCCTGGCGATTGGCGGCCTGTCGGTAGGCGAACCGAAGCACGAGATGATCAAGGTGCTCGATTACCTGCCGGGCGAAATGCCCGCTGACAAACCTCGTTACCTTATGGGCGTTGGCAAACCGGAAGATCTGGTTGAGGGTGTGCGCCGCGGGGTGGACATGTTCGATTGCGTGATGCCAACCCGTAATGCCCGCAATGGGCATCTGTTCATCGACACCGGTGTGCTGAAGATCCGTAACGCGTTTCATCGCCATGATGATTCGCCGCTCGATCCGACGTGCGATTGCTACACCTGCCAGAACTTCTCCCGTGCTTATCTGCATCATTTGGACAAGTGCGGCGAAATGCTCGGCAGCATGCTCAATACCATCCACAATTTGCGCCATTATCAGGTGCTTATGGCTGGTTTGCGCGAGGCTATCCAACAGGGTACATTGGCCGCCTTTGTCGAGGCCTTCTATGCCAAGCGCGGGTTGCCTGTTCCGCCTTTGGACTGAGTTTTCCGATCCCTAGATTCAATACTTGCAACTGGAGTGCTAAATGAGCTTTTTTATCTCTAACGCCATGGCCGATGCCGCTGCACCTGCAGCTGCGCCAATGGGTGGCGGTTTCGAGTGGATTTTCCTGGTCGGCTTCCTGGTCATCTTCTACCTGATGATCTGGCGTCCACAGGCCAAGCGCGCCAAAGAGCAGAAGAACCTGCTCAGCAGCTTGCAGAAAGGTGATGAAGTGGTCACCACCGGCGGCATCGCTGGCAAGATCACTAAAGTGGCTGATGACTTCGTGGTACTGGAAGTGTCCGACACTGTTGAAATGAAGTTCCAGAAGGGCGCCATCGCGGCCACGCTGCCAAAAGGCACGCTGAAAGCGATCTAAGTAACAACTTCTCTTCAATCGACGGGGCGCGCAAGGCGCCCCGCGTCATAAGCGGGCGGCGTGATGCTGAACAAATACCCTCTGTGGAAATACCTACTGATCCTGGCGGTGCTGGCGGTCGGTCTGATTTATTCCGCTCCCAATCTTTACCCGGATGACCCGGCCATTCAGGTCAGTGGCGCAAGCACTGCGCTGCAGGTCACCCAGGCCGATCTGGACCGTGCGAGCGCTGCGCTCAAGGCTTCCAATATCGAGGTCAAGGCTGCGTCCATCGCTGAAAACGGCAAGGGCGGCCTGTTGCGCCTGGTCAAGTCTGAAGATCAGTTGCCGGCCAAGGACGTGGTGCGCAAGGCGTTGGGCGACGACTACGTTGTAGCCCTGAACCTGGCCCAGACCACCCCGCAATGGCTGCGCAACCTTGGCGCCCACCCAATGAAATTGGGCCTGGACTTGTCCGGTGGCGTGCACTTCCTGCTGGAAGTGGACATGGAAAAAGCCCTCGACGCACGCCTGAAAGTCTACGAAGGCGACGTCAAGAGCCTGCTGCGCAAAGAGCGCGTGCGTTATCGCAGCCTGCCGCAGTTCGAAGGTGCCATTCAACTGGGCTTCAGCGATGAAGACGCCCGCGAACAGGCTCGTGCGCTGGTCCGCAAGAATTTCAACGATTTCGACATTGTTCCGGCCGACCTCAATGGCCAACCGGTGCTGCGTCTGGCGATGACCCCGGCCAAGCTGGCGGAAATCCGCGAATACTCCATCAAGCAGAACTTGACCACGGTACGTAACCGCGTCAACGAGCTGGGTGTGGCCGAGCCGATCGTGCAGCGCCAGGGCGCCAACCGCATCGTGGTTGAGCTGCCAGGTGTGCAGGACACGGCCGAAGCCAAGCGTATCCTCGGCAAGACCGCCAACCTGGAATTCCGCCTGGCCGCCGAGCCGGGTGCTTCCAAGGCCACTTCCGAGAGCTTCGAGTTCCGTGAAGGCGGTCGTCCGGCGGCGCAGATCGAGCGTGGCCTGATCATCACTGGTGACCAGGTGACCGACGCCCAGGCGGGCTTCGACGAGCAGGGTCGTCCGCAGGTGAACATTCGCCTCGACGGCCACGGCGGCGAACTGATGAGCCGCGCCACGCGCAGCAACGTCGGTCGCAGCATGGCGGTGATCTTCATCGAGCAGAAGCCGACCACTACCTACACCAAGCAAGTGGTCAACGGTGTCGAGAAAGACGTACCGGTGCAGACCTTCAAGGAAGAGAAGAAGATCATCAGCCTGGCGACCATCCAGTCGCCACTGGGCAGCCAGTTCCGCATCACCGGCCTGAACGGCCAGGGCGAATCCTCGGAACTGGCCTTGTTGCTGCGTGCCGGTGGCCTGGCCGCGCCGATGTACTTCGCTGAAGAACGCACCATCGGCCCGAGCCTGGGTGCCGACAACATCACCAAGGGTGTCGATGCATCCCTGTGGGGCATGTTGTTCGTGTCGCTGTTCATCATCGCCATCTACCGCTTCTTCGGCTTGATCGCCACGGTTGCGCTGGCGGTGAACATGGTGCTGCTGCTGGCCCTGATGTCGTTGTTGGGCGCGACGCTGACCCTGCCGGGTATCGCCGGTATCGTCTTGACCATGGGCATGGCGGTGGACGCCAACGTGCTGATCTTCTCGCGGATACGTGAAGAGATCGCCGCGGGCATGACGATCCAGCGGGCAATCAACGAAGGCTTCGGCCGGGCATTCACTGCGATTCTCGACTCCAACCTGACCACATTGCTGGTCGGCGGGATTCTCTTTGCCATGGGCACCGGCCCGGTCAAGGGCTTCGCAGTGACCATGTCCCTCGGGATCTTTACCTCGATGTTCACAGCCATCATGGTGACCCGCGCAATGGTCAACCTGATCTTTGGCGGTCGTGACTTCAAGAAGTTGTGGATTTAAGGGGCTGCCATGTTACGTACAATCAACTTCATGGGCGTTCGCAATATTGCGTTCGGCGTCACATTGTTTCTTACGGTCCTGGCGTTGTTCAGCTGGGCCACCAAGGGCCTGAACTACGGCCTGGACTTCACCGGCGGTACGCTCATCGAGCTGACCTACGAGCGTCCGGCCGACGTCACCAAGGTGCGTGAGCAACTGGCGACCTCGGGCTACAGCGACGCCATCGTGCAGAGCTTTGGTGCAACGACTGACCTGTTGGTGCGCATGCCGGGTGAAGACCCGCAATTGGGTCACCAGGTCGCCGAAGCCTTGCAGAAGGCCGGCGGCGACAACCCGGCCCAGGTCAAGCGCGTCGAGTTCGTCGGCCCGCAGGTGGGTGAAGAGTTGCGCGACCAGGGCGGCCTCGGCATGCTGTTGGCGCTGGGCGGCGTGATGCTCTACCTGGCCTTCCGCTTCCAGTGGAAGTTCGCGGTGGGCGCCATCGTCTCGCTGATCCACGACGTGATCGTGACCGTGGGCATCCTGTCGTTCTTCCAGATCACCTTCGACTTGACGGTGCTGGCGGCGGTGCTGGCGATCATCGGTTACTCGCTCAACGACACCATCGTGGTGTTCGACCGGGTGCGTGAGAACTTCCGGGTACTGCGCAAGGCGTCCTTGGTCGAGAACATCAACATCTCGACCACCCAGACCCTGCTGCGGACCATGGCGACGTCGATCTCCACCTTGCTGGCGATTGCCGCGCTGCTGTTCTTCGGCGGCGACAACCTGTTCGGTTTCTCCATCGCGCTGTTCATTGGTGTGATGGCGGGTACCTACTCGTCGATCTACATCGCCAACGTGGTGTTGATCTGGCTGAACCTGAGCTCCGAGGATCTGATTCCTCCGGCAGCCACCGAGACCGAGGTGGACGACCGCCCGTAAGGCTCGGTTTTCCGTCCGTCACGGCAGAAAAGGCGCGAGTTGAACTCGCGCCTTTTTTTGTGCTCCAAGGCTGGGAGAAGCGCGGATTGATCCGCATGTGATGGCCCTGGAGGTTCAAGTGAACAAATCGATGCTGGTTGGTGCGGTATTGGGTGCTGTCGGTGTGACTGCCGGTGGTGCGGTCGCCACCTACAGCTTGGTAAAGAGTGGCCCTGAGTACGCGCAAGTATTGGCCGTGGAACCGGTCAAGACCCAGATCAAGACTCCGCGTGAAGTGTGCAAGGACGTCACCGTGACTCGGCAGAAGCCAGTCCAGGACCAGCACCAGATCGCCGGCACCGTGCTCGGCGCTGTGGCCGGTGGCCTGTTGGGCAACCAGATCGGCGGCGGCACCGGCAAGAAAATCGCCACCGTGGCCGGTGCGGCTGGCGGCGGTTATGCCGGTAACAAGATTCAGGAAGGCATGCAGGAACGCGACACGTACACCACCACCCAAACTCGCTGCAACACGGTCAATGACATCAGCGACAAGGTTGTAGGCTACGACGTTCGCTACATGCTCGACGGCAAGGAAGGCAAAGTCCGTATGGACCGCGACCCGGGCAACCAGATCCCGGTGAGCAAGGAAGGCCAACTGATCCTGGGTCAGAACGAACCGGCCCAGTGATCCAACCGCTATGAAAAAGCACCCTTCGGGGTGCTTTTTTCATGCCCACAGTTCAAGCGCCACCCCGAATCCCCTGTAGGAGCGAGCTTGCTCGCGAAAGCGGTGGCTCAGCTTGCATCGATATTGAATGTGCCGGCCTCTTCGCGAGCAAGCTCGCTCCCACATTGGATCTGCGGTGGGCACAAATCTTGTGCCTACCCCAAATTTCCTTGTGGGAGCGGGCTCGCTCGCGAAAGCGGTGGTTCAGCCTGCATCCATATTCCAGATGTCATCCATCGTGGCGAGGGGATTTATCCCCGCTGGGGCGCGTAGCGGCCCTAATTGCAGCCAGCCAAGTGTGTCAGGCAGATTAAATTTGGCTGCTGGGGAGGGGACTGCTGCGCAGCCCAGCGGGGATAAATCCCCTCGCCACGGGTGAGTGGGGTGAGCGCGTAGGCATAAAAAAAGCACCCCGAAAGGTGCTTTTTTCTAGCCGGGCTGCTTAACGCTTCAGCGAAGCCGGCAAATGCGGCTGGATAGCCGTCAGCACAGCCTTGAAGCATTTGGTGTTGCCGGCAACGATGTGGCCTTTTTCAAGGAAGTCGTGGCCGCCGGTGAAGTCGCTCACCAAGCCGCCAGCTTCCTGGATCAGCAGGGCGCCCGCAGCCATGTCCCACTCGGACAGGCCCGACTCCCAGAACGCATCGAAACGGCCTGCTGCAACATAAGCCAGGTCCAGGCTTGCAGCACCGGCGCGGCGGATGCCAGCGGTCTGGCCGACCAGGGCGCGGAACATACCCAGGTAGTTGTCCAGGTTGTCCATCTGGTCGTCACGGAACGGGAAGCCGGTACCCAGCAGGGCGCCGTCGAGGCTGGTGCGGCCGCTGACGCGCAGGCGACGACCGTTCAGTTGGGCGCCACGGCCACGGCTGGCGGTGAATTCTTCCTGGCGAACCGGGTCCAGTACGACGGCGTGTTCCAGGCGACCACGGTATTTGCAGGCGATGCTGACAGCGAAGTGTGGAATGCCGCGCAGGAAGTTGGTGGTGCCGTCCAACGGATCGATGATCCACAGGTACTCTTCGCCTTCGATGCCGGTACCGGCATGCATGCCGGTCTCTTCACCGAGGATGGAGTGGTTCGGGTAAGCCTTGCGCAGGGCGTCGACGATTTTCTGTTCGGCGGCGCGATCCACCTCGGACACGTAGTCCTTGGCGTCTTTTTCATCGACCTTGATGGTATCCAGGCGCTCGATGGAGCGGAAGATCAGTTCACTGGCGCTGCGGGCGGCGCGCAGCGCGATATTCAGCATGGGCTGCATGGATGTGTCACCTAAGGTTGTTAAAGAAAGCCGCGCATTCTATCAGAACTTTTTCTCAGGAGAAGGTTGGTGTTCGCTTTCATAGCTTAACGGTAGGTGCTTAGGTAAGATTTGCTCCCTTTGTCGTGTTCGAGAGCGCCTCCCTTGTTGCAGAACATTCGTGTCGTCCTGGTCAATACCAGCCATCCGGGAAACATCGGCGGAGCTGCGCGGGCCATGAAGAACATGGGCCTGTCGCGGCTGGTGCTGGTCGAGCCCCGTTCGTTTCCCCACCACGAAGCCGATGCCCGGGCATCCGGCGCCAATGACATCCTGGCCAATGCCGAGGTCGTCGCCACGCTGGAGGACGCCCTGGTGGGTTGCAACCTGGTGCTCGGCACCAGTGCCCGCGACCGCCGCATTCCCTGGCCGTTGCTCGATCCCCGCGAATGCGGCACCAAAGTGGTCGAGGAGGCCGGGCAGGGCGGGCAGATCGCCTTGGTGTTTGGCCGTGAAGATTCCGGCCTCACCAATGAAGAGCTGCAGCGATGTCATTTTCACGTGCATATCCCTTCCGACCCCGGCTTCAGCTCGCTGAACCTCGGGGCGGCGGTGCAGGTGTTGAGTTATGAAGTGCGCATGGCCTGGCTGCAAGCCGAGGGCCAGCCCAGCAAGTTGGAAAAATACGAGGCGACGTCGCCGCGCAGTGAGACACTGGCGACCATGGACGAACTGGAGCGATTCTATGAACACCTGGAGCAGACCCTGGTGGACATCGAATTCCTCGACCCGGACAAGCCTCGGCACTTGATGGCGCGCCTGCGTCGGTTGTACGGACGAAGCTCGGTAAGCCGGGCGGAAATGAATATATTGCGCGGCATCCTCACGGAAACCCAGAAAGCGGCCCGTGGCGAGCTGATTAAGCGGAAGGAATAAAATGTTCGAACGTTTGCGTGAAGATATCCAGAGCGTCTTTCATCGTGACCCGGCGGCGCGCAATGCCTTTGAAGTGTTGACCTGCTACCCGGGGATGCACGCCATCTGGATCCATCGCCTGTCCGGCGCCCTGTGGAACATGGGCTGGAAATGGCTGGCGCGGCTGGTCTCGAACTTCGGGCGCTGGCTGACCGGGATCGAGATCCACCCGGGCGCCAAGGTCGGTCGCCGGTTCTTCATCGACCACGGCATGGGCATCGTCATTGGCGAGACCGCCGAAATCGGCGACGACGTGACGCTTTATCAAGGCGTGACCCTCGGCGGCACCAGTTGGAACAAAGGCAAGCGTCACCCGACGCTGGAAGACGGCGTTGTCGTGGGGGCTGGCGCCAAGGTGCTCGGGCCGTTCACGGTCGGGGCCGGGGCGAAAGTCGGCTCCAATGCGGTGGTGACCAAGGCCGTGCCGCCCGGCGCCACTGTGGTGGGCATTCCAGGGCGGATCATCGTCAAATCCGATGACGAGCAGGACGCCCGTCGCAAGGCCATGGCCGAAAAGATCGGCTTCGACGCCTACGGTGTTGGCGAAGACATGCCCGACCCGGTGGCTCGCGCCATCAACCAGTTGCTCGACCACCTGCAAGCGGTGGACGGGCGCCTGGAGGGGATGTGCGGCGCCCTGAAGGACCTGGGCAGTAATTACTGTGCCAAGGACCTGCCTGAACTGCGCGAGGAAGACTTTGCGTGTGTGAAGGACAAGGATGAGACCCAGGCCAGCTGAAACCCTGCTGGCCTCATCGCGAGCAAGCTCGCTCCCACATGGGATTTGCGTCGTACATGAATTATGTGCTCGCCAGAGAGCCCTGTGGGAGCGAGCTTGCTCGCGATGAACGATAACGCGGTATCGCTGGTCGTTAGCCGCCTACCTTTGCTATCATTCGCGCGCTCTTTTGCGGGTAAACCTGAGTAAAGCACTGGGTCTTATACTTGACTTAAATACTCGGGAATTGCATACTCGCCCCCATTCCGAACTCCGTGGTAATTGTCCATGCGACTGACTACAAAAGGCCGATACGCCGTGACCGCAATGCTCGATCTGGCATTGCATGCGCAGCACGGGCCGGTGTCCCTCGCCGATATCTCCGAGCGCCAGGGCATTTCCCTGTCCTACCTCGAACAACTGTTCGCCAAGCTGCGCCGCAGCAACCTGGTCTCCAGTGTTCGCGGCCCCGGCGGCGGCTACCAGCTGTCGCGCGAGATGCAAGGCATCCAGGTCGCCCAGGTGATCGATGCCGTGAACGAATCGGTCGATGCGACCAAATGCCAGGGGCTAGGCGATTGCCATGGCGGCGATACTTGCCTGACCCATCATCTGTGGTGCGACTTGAGCCTGCAGATTCACGAATTTCTGAGTGGTATCAGCTTGGCCGACCTTGTGACTCGCCGTGAGGTGCAAGAAGTAGCCCAGCGTCAGGACCAGCGCCGTTGCAATGGCAAGGCGCCGCACCTGGACAAGATCGAAGCGTCCGCCGTCGAATGACCGCCGCAGAGCACGCGGAACGCCAGCCAGCCTGATTTAGGAGAGAGTCCATGAAATTGCCGATTTACCTTGATTACTCTGCGACCACCCCGGTTGATCCGCGTGTCGCGCAAAAAATGAGTGAATGCCTGCTGGTCGACGGAAACTTCGGTAACCCGGCGTCCCGCTCCCACGTCTTCGGCTGGAAGGCCGAGGAATCGGTGGAAAACGCCCGTCGCCAAGTCGCCGACCTGGTCAACGCCGACCCGCGTGAAATCGTCTGGACCTCCGGTGCCACCGAGTCCGACAACCTGGCAATCAAGGGTGTCGCGCATTTCTACCACACCAAGGGCAAGCACCTGATCACCTCGAAGATCGAGCACAAGGCTGTCCTGGACACCACGCGCCAACTGGAGCGTGAAGGCTTCGAAGTCACCTACATCGAGCCCGGTGAAGATGGCCTGATCACCCCGGCCATGGTCGAAGCCGCCCTGCGCGACGACACCATCCTGGTTTCGATCATGCACGTGAACAACGAAATCGGCACCGTCAACGACATCGCCGCCATCGGCGAGCTGACCCGCTCCAAGGGCGTCCTGTTCCACGTCGACGCGGCGCAGTCCACTGGCAAGGTCGACATCGACCTGTCCAAGCTGAAAGTCGACCTGATGTCGTTCTCCGCCCACAAGACCTACGGTCCTAAAGGCATCGGCGCCCTGTACGTCAGCCGCAAGCCGCGTGTTCGCCTCGAAGCGACCATGCACGGCGGCGGTCACGAGCGTGGCATGCGTTCCGGTACCCTGGCGACCCACCAGATCGTCGGCATGGGCGAAGCCTTCCGCGTCGCCAAGGAAGACATGGCGGCCGAGAACGTGCGCATCAAGGCCTTGAGCGACCGTTTCTTCAAGCAGGTCGAGCACCTCGAAGAGCTGTACGTCAACGGCAGCATGACCGCCCGCGTCCCGCACAACCTGAACCTGAGCTTCAACTACGTTGAAGGCGAGTCGCTGATCATGGCACTCAAGGATCTGGCCGTGTCGTCCGGTTCGGCGTGCACCTCGGCGTCGCTTGAGCCTTCGTACGTACTGCGCGCCCTGGGCCGCAACGACGAATTGGCCCACAGTTCCATCCGCTTCACCTTCGGCCGCTTCACCACCGAAGAAGAAATCGATTATGCCGCGCAGAAAGTCTGCGAGGCCGTGACCAAGCTGCGCGCTCTGTCGCCGCTGTGGGACATGTACAAAGACGGCGTCGACATTTCGAAAATCGAATGGGCGGCGCACTGAGAAGTCGCCACCAGAGCGGCTCCACTGATGAGGATTGAAGCAAATGGCATATAGCGAAAAGGTCATCGACCACTACGAGAACCCGCGCAACGTCGGCAAGATGGACGCGCAGGATCCTGACGTCGGCACCGGCATGGTCGGCGCCCCGGCGTGCGGCGACGTGATGCGCCTGCAGATCAAGGTCAACGAGCAAGGCATTATCGAAGACGCCAAGTTCAAGACCTACGGCTGCGGTTCCGCCATCGCGTCCAGCTCCCTGGCCACCGAGTGGATGAAGGGCAAGACCCTCGACGAAGCCGAAACCATCAAGAACACCCAGCTGGCCGAAGAACTGGCCTTGCCGCCAGTGAAAATCCACTGCTCGGTACTCGCTGAAGACGCCATCAAGGCCGCCGTTCGCGACTACAAGCAGAAGAAAGGCTTGATCTGATCCGCGTTACGGTAAGGAGTTTCCATGGCTATCCAGATGACAGAAGCGGCAGCTAAGCATGTGCAGCGTTCTCTTGCAGGGCGCGGCAAGGGCGAGGGTATCCGCCTGGGTGTTCGCACCACGGGCTGTTCCGGCCTCGCCTATGTACTGGAATTCGTCGACGAAGTCGGTGAAGACGACCAGGTGTTCGAAAGTCATGGTCAGAAAGTGATCATTGACCCGAAGAGCCTGACGTACCTGGACGGCACCGAGCTGGATTTCGTCAAGGAAGGGTTGAACGAAGGTTTCAAGTTCAACAATCCCAACGTGCGCGGTGAATGTGGCTGCGGCGAAAGCTTCAACATCTGAGGCTGCTCGTGGGTACTCCTTGTCATTTTGCGTTGTTCCAGTTGCAGCCTGCTTTCCAGCTGGACCTCGATCAGTTGTCCGCGCGTTATCTTGAACTGGCCCGTGGTGTCCACCCCGATCGCTTTGCCGATGCCTCCGAGGCGGAGCAGCGGCGGGCGCTCGAGCAGTCGGCGAACCTCAACGAGGCTTACCAGACGCTCAAGAACCCGGCCAAGCGCGCGCGTTACCTGCTCGCCATCAGCGGTCATGAGCTGCCCCTGGAAGTCACGGTCCACGATCCCGAGTTCCTGTTGCAGCAGATGCAATGGCGCGAGGAGCTTGAAGACCTGCAGGACAGCGCCGACCTGGCCGGTGTCGCGGTTTTCAAGCGTCGCCTGAAAGATGCCCAGCACACACTGAACGAAAGCTTCGCAGCCTGCTGGAACGATGCCGCGCAACGCGAACAGGCCGAACGCCTGATGCGGCGCATGCAGTTCCTCGACAAGCTCACCCACGAAGTGCGCCAGCTAGAAGAGCGCCTCGACGATTAACCCAGTGCCGCTCCGGTCGCACGCCTGATTACAGATAAGTCCTGATTACGATGGCCCTACTGCAGATCGCCGAACCCGGCCAAAGTCCACAACCGCACCAGCGTCGCCTGGCTGTCGGGATCGACTTGGGTACCACCAATTCCCTGGTCGCTGCCTTGCGCAGCGGTCTTTCCGAACCGCTGGCCGACGAGCAGGGACGGGTGATCCTGCCGTCCGCCGTGCGTTATCACGCCGACCGCGTTGAAGTGGGCGAGTCGGCCAAGCTGGCCGCCGCCACTGATCCCCTGAATACCATTGTCTCGGTCAAGCGCTTGATGGGTCGTGGTCTGTCCGACGTCAAGCAACTGGGCGATCAATTGCCGTACCGCTTCGTCGGTGGCGAATCCCATATGCCGTTCATCGAAACCGTGCAGGGGCCGAAAAGCCCGGTAGAGGTTTCCGCTGACATCCTGAAAGTCCTGCGCCAACGTGCCGAAGCGGCGTTGGGCGGCGAACTGGTGGGGGCGGTGATCACGGTGCCGGCCTATTTCGACGACGCTCAGCGCCAAGCCACCAAGGACGCCGCCAAGCTCGCGGGCCTGAACGTGCTGCGCCTGCTCAACGAGCCGACTGCAGCGGCCGTTGCCTACGGCCTCGATCAGCACGCCGAAGGCCTCGTCGCGATCTACGACCTGGGCGGCGGTACGTTCGATATTTCGATCCTGCGCCTGACTGGCGGTGTTTTCGAGGTCCTGGCCACCGGCGGCGACAGTGCCCTGGGCGGCGATGACTTCGACCATGCCATCGCGGGCTGGATCATCGAGCAAGCGGGCCTCTCCGCCGACCTCGACCCGGGTGCGCAACGCCACCTGCTGCAAACTGCCTGCGCCGCCAAGGAAGCCTTGACCGACGCCAACACGGTTGAAGTCGTTTATGGCGAGTGGAAAGCCGCGCTAACCCGCGAAGCCTTCGATGCCCTGATCGAGCCCATGGTTGCCCGCAGCCTCAAGGCCTGCCGCCGTGCCGTGCGCGATTCCGGCGTAGAGCTCGAAGACGTCAAGGCCGTGGTCATGGTCGGTGGTTCGACCCGCGTGCCTCGGGTTCGCGAAGCCGTTGCCGAAGCCTTCGGCCGTCAGCCGCTGACCGAAATTGACCCGGATCAGGTGGTCGCCATAGGCGCCGCGATCCAGGCCGATACCCTGGCCGGCAATAAGCGCGACGGCGGCGAACTGCTGTTGCTCGACGTGATCCCGTTGTCCCTGGGGTTGGAAACCATGGGCGGCCTGATGGAGAAGGTGATCCCGCGCAACACCACCATCCCGGTTGCCCGTGCCCAGGACTTCACCACTTATAAAGACGGCCAGTCGGCCATGATGATCCACGTGCTGCAAGGTGAGCGTGAGCTGATCAGCGACTGCCGTTCCCTGGCCCGCTTCGAATTGCGCGGCATCCCGGCCATGGTCGCCGGTGCGGCGAAGATCCGCGTGACCTTCCAGGTCGATGCCGACGGTCTGCTCAACGTTTCCGCTCGCGAACTGGGTTCGGGCGTGGAAGCGAGCATCCAGGTCAAGCCTTCCTATGGCCTGACCGACGGTGAAATCGCCAAGATGCTCAAGGATTCCTTCCAGCACGCCAGCGACGACAAGGTCGCCCGTGTGCTGCGCGAGCAGCAGGTTGACGGCCAGCGCCTGGTCGAAGCCGTGCAGGCCGCTCTCGAAGCCGATGGCGAGCGCCTGCTTGACGCCGAAGAGCGCATGGTCATCGAAATGCAGATGCAAGAACTCTCCGAATTGATCAAGGGCACCGATGGTTATGCCATCGAGCAGCAGACCAAGCGTCTGTCGCAAGTCACCGATGCCTTTGCTGCCCGCCGCCTGGACTCGACGGTGAAAGCCGCCCTGGCGGGGCGCAACCTGAATGAAATCGAGGAATAACTGATGCCGCAGGTGATTTTTCTGCCCCACGAGAAGTTCTGCCCGGAGGGCATGGTCGTGGAGGCTGAGCCCGGAATTTCGATTCTCGAGCTGGCCCATGAGCACCATATCGAGATGGAAAGTGCCTGTGGCGGCGTCTGCGCTTGCACGACCTGCCATTGCGTCATTCGCGAAGGGTTCGACTCGCTGGAAGAAGCGGACGAACTGGAGGAAGATTTCCTCGATCGGGCCTGGGGCCTGGAAGCGCAATCGCGCCTGGGTTGCCAAGCCATCGTCGGCACCGAAGACCTGACCGTCGAGATTCCGAAATATTCGCTTAACCATGCGGCCGAAGCGCCGCACTGATGGTGATACTGTCATGAGCTATGGTTGGACTGATGTACAACGCATCGCAGAAGAACTGGCCGAAGCCAAGCCGGACGTGAACCCGAAGGCTGTAAATTTTGTCGATTTGCAGCGCTGGATCATGGAATTACCCGATTTCGACAACACCTCTGGCCGTTGTGGCGAGAAGGTCCTGGAGGCTGTCCAACAGCTCTGGATCGACGAAATCGACTGATCGACCCGGCAGGTTAGGCAATACCCCTGAACCCGCGTATAATTCGCGGGTTTAATTTTTCGCAAATTACCGTTTCTGGAGTTACACCATGGCTGTTCAACGTACTTTCTCCATCATCAAGCCTGACGCCGTTGCTAAAAACGTGATCGGCAAGATCGTTACCCGCTTCGAAGACGCTGGCCTGCGCGTTGTAGCTTCGAAAATGAAGCAACTGTCCAAAGCCGAAGCCGAAGGCTTCTACGCTGAGCACAGCGAGCGCGGTTTCTTCGGTGAGCTGGTTGCCTTCATGACTTCCGGTCCGGTTGTCGTTCAGGTGCTGGAAGGCGAAAACGCCATCGCTCGCAACCGTGAGCTGATGGGCGCTACCAACCCTAAAGAAGCTGCTCCTGGCACCATCCGTGCTGACTTCGCTGAATCCATCGACGCCAACGCCGTCCACGGTTCGGACTCCGAAGCCGCCGCTGCTCGCGAAATCGCTTACTTTTTCTCCGCTACTGAAGTAACCACTCGCTAAGCCCAGGCTTTTGAGTGAAGGTGAATCCATGACTACATCGAACGGCAAAACCAACCTGTTGGGCCTGACCCAGCCGGAAATGGAGAAATTCTTCGACTCGATCGGGGAGAAGCGTTTCCGTGCCGGCCAGGTGATGAAATGGATTCACCACTTTGGCGTCGACGACTTCGACGCCATGACGAATGTCGGCAAGGCCCTGCGCGAAAAGCTCAAGGCTGTTGCCGAGATTCGCGGCCCCGAAGTGGTCAGCCAGGACATTTCCAGCGACGGCACCCGTAAATGGGTGGTACGCGTGGCGTCCGGCAGCTGCGTCGAGACCGTCTACATCCCCCAGGGCAAGCGCGGCACCTTGTGCGTTTCGTCCCAGGCAGGCTGTGCCCTGGATTGCAGTTTCTGCTCCACCGGCAAGCAAGGCTTCAACAGCAACCTCACCGCCGCCGAAGTGATCGGCCAGGTGTGGATTGCCAACAAATCCTTTGGCAGCGTCCCGGCAACCGTCGACCGTGCCATCACCAACGTGGTGATGATGGGCATGGGTGAGCCGCTGCTGAACTTCGACAACGTCGTCTCCGCCATGCATTTGATGATGGATGACCTGGGCTACGGCATTTCCAAGCGCCGCGTGACCCTGTCTACCTCCGGCGTGGTGCCGATGATCGATGAGCTGGCCAAGCACATCGACGTCTCCCTGGCGCTGTCGTTGCACGCACCCAATGACGCATTGCGTAACCAATTGGTGCCGATCAACAAGAAATATCCGCTTAAGATGCTGCTCGAATCCTGCCAGCGCTACATGTCGGCGTTGGGCGAGAAACGCGTGCTGACCATCGAGTACACCCTGCTCAAGGATGTGAACGACAAGGTTGAACATGCGGTCGAGATGATCGAGCTGCTCAAGAACATCCCGTGCAAGATCAACCTGATCCCGTTCAACCCGTTCCCGCATTCCGGTTACGAGCGTCCGAGCAACAACGCGATTCGTCGCTTCCAGGATCAGCTACACCACGCTGGCTTCAACGTCACCGTGCGCACGACTCGCGGCGAAGACATCGACGCCGCGTGTGGCCAATTGGTAGGACAGGTGCTGGATCGCACCCGTCGCAGCGAACGCTACATCGCCGTGCGCGAACTGAACGCCACCGACGATGCACTGCAGAACGCTGCGAACAGTCACTAAGAGAGGAACTCTATGTCCCTGCGCTTCGCGCTCGTTTTGCTGCTGGCCGGTCTCTGTTCCGGTTGTGTCCTGTCGGGTGACTACAACCCGATGAAGACCAGCAAAGGGCGCGACGAAGCCCGCCAGGCCTATGTGCAACTGGGCATCGGCTATCTGCAGCAGGGCATGACCGAGCGGGCCAAGGTGCCACTCAAGAAAGCTTTGGAACTGGACAGCTCCGACGCCGATGCCAATGCGGCGCTGGCGCTCGTGTTCCAGGCCGAGCTGGAATCGGAGCTGGCTGACGAGCATTTTCGCAAGGCGTTGTCGGCCCGGCCACAAGATGCCCGTATCCTGAACAACTACGGCAGTTTTCTCTACGAACAGGCCCGTTACAAGGACGCCTACGAACGTTTCGAGCAAGCGGCCGCCGATACCCTTTATCCCGAGCGTTCGCGGGTTTTCGAGAACCTCGGCATGACGGCTGCCAAACTCGGCCAGCGCGACCTGGCCCGCCAGCAGCTTGAGAAGGCGCTGCGGCTCAACCGCCAACAACCGCGTGCATTGCTGGAAATGGCTGAGTTGTCTTACGAAGACAGGCATTATGTGCCCGCGCGTGACTATTACGAGCGTTTTAGCCTGCTGAGCGAACAAAATGCACGTAGTCTATTGCTCGGCGTTCGGCTGGCACATGTGTTTGAAGATCGCGACAAGGCTGCAAGTTACGGCCTGCAACTTAAAAGACTCTATCCCGGTACGCCGGAATATCAGCAATACCTGTCGGAGCAATGATGAAAGCGGCGCATCCCGAAGTTGTAGCAGCGACTCGCGTAAATCCCGGTGAGACCCTGCGTCAAGCCCGCGAAAGCAATGGTTGGTCGCTGGCCGAAGTGGCCCACAAGCTCAATCTTACCGTGACTTCCCTGAGCAATCTGGAAGCCGGCGCGTTCGACAAATTGCCAGGGCATACCTTCGCCCGGGGCTACATCCGCGCCTATGCCAAATTGCTCGGCATGGACCAGACCGTGCTGGTCCAGCAGTTCGACCAATACACCGGTTCCGACGCCCAGGGCAGCAACGTGCACAGCCTGGGCCGTATCGAAGAGCCCGTGCGTGTTTCCCACACCATTCTGCGCATCGTCAGCCTGTTGCTGCTGATCGCGGTGATCGGTGGCGGTTTTGTCTGGTGGCAGGACCAGGCGTCCTTGCGTACCAAGGAACCGGTTGCGATGAACACCGAGCACGTCGAAGTCGAAGGCGCCGACGGCACCACCCAGATCCATCCGCTGGACGAGCCGGAAGACCAGGCCGTTGCCGAAGGCCAGGCTGAAGGTGAAACCGCACTGGCGTTGCCCCAGGGTCAGGATGGCGCCGAGGCCGATACCGCTGCCGGCACCGAGCCAGCCGCCCCAGCCGCGCAGGCGCCTGTTCCCACGCCTGCAGCGCCAACGGCTCCGGCCCATGCCGGCAGCACTCCGGCGGCGCCTGCTCCTCCGGCCCATGCTGGCAGCACTCCGACAGCGCCTGCTAGTCCTGCGCCTGCCACGCCAGCACCTGCCGTGGCGACTCCGGCGGTACCTGCTGCTCCAGCGGCCCCGGCGGCGGGTGACGGCCAGGTCCAGATCCAGTTCACCGCCGATTGCTGGACGCAGATCACCGATGGCAACGGCAAAGTCCTGTTCAGTGGCCTCAAGCGCAAGGGCGACAGCGCGTCTGTCAACGGCAAGCCACCGTTTGCCGTACGCCTGGGTTATGCCCGTGGCGCGCAGGTCAGCTACAACGGCCAGCCGGTCGACATCGCTCCGTTCACCAGTGGCGAGACCGCTCGCCTGAAGTTGGGTCAATAAGTCATGCACGGCGAATCTCCAATCAAGCGTCGCGAATCCCGGAAAATCTGGGTCGGTAACGTGCCCGTGGGCGGCGATGCGCCAATCGCTGTGCAGAGCATGACCAACAGCGACACCAATGACGTGGCCGCCACGGTCGCACAGATCAACCGCCTGGAAGCCGCCGGCGTCGACATCGTGCGTGTCTCCGTGCCGGACATGGACGCCGCCGAGGCGTTCGGCAAGATCAAGCAACTGGTCAAGGTCCCGTTGGTGGCCGACATTCATTTCGACTACCGCATTGCCTTGCGCGTGGCCGAGCTGGGTGTCGATTGCCTGCGCATCAACCCGGGCAATATCGGTCGCGAAGACCGTGTTCGTGCCGTGGTCGATGCCGCCCGCGACCGCGGCATCCCGATCCGCATCGGCGTGAACGCCGGTTCCCTGGAAAAAGACCTGCAGAAGAAATACGGCGAACCGACCCCAGCCGCGCTGGTGGAGTCGGCCCTGCGCCATGTGGAACACCTCGAACGCCTGAATTTCCAGGACTTCAAGGTCAGCGTGAAGGCGTCCGACGTGTTCATGGCCGTCGAAGCCTACCGCCTGCTGGCCAAGGAAATTGTCCAGCCATTGCACCTGGGCATCACCGAAGCCGGTGGGTTGCGTTCGGGTACGGTGAAATCCGCCGTCGGCCTCGGTATGCTGCTCGCCGAGGGGATTGGCGATACCATCCGCATCTCGTTGGCGGCTGACCCGGTCGAGGAAGTGAAAGTCGGCTACGACATTCTCAAGTCCCTGCACCTGCGTTCCCGTGGCATCAACTTCATTGCCTGCCCGAGCTGCTCGCGGCAGAACTTCGATGTGGTCAAGACCATGAACGAACTGGAAGGGCGCCTCGAAGACCTGCTGGTGCCGCTGGATGTCGCGGTGATCGGTTGCGTGGTCAACGGGCCTGGCGAAGCCAAGGAGGCCCATATCGGCCTGACTGGCGGTACACCGAACCTGATTTACATCGACGGCAAGCCGTCGCAGAAACTGACGAATGACAATCTGGTGGATGAGCTGGAACGGCTGATTCGCCAGAAGGCGGCCGAAAAGGTCGAAGCCGACGCAGCGGTCATCGCGCGCGGTTAAGTCGCAAGATTAAGGAATACATGTGAGCAAGTCTCTGCAAGCCATTCGTGGCATGAACGACATCCTGCCCGAGCAGACGCCCCTGTGGCGTTATTTCGAGGGCACCGTGGCGCGTTTGCTGGATAACTACGGTTATCGGCAGATCCGCATGCCGATCGTCGAGTTCACCGAGCTGTTCAAACGCTCCATTGGTGAAGTCACCGACATCGTCGAAAAAGAGATGTACACCTTCGACGACCGCAACGGCGATTCCCTGACCCTGCGCCCCGAAGGCACGGCGGCCTGTGTGCGTGCAGTGCTCGAGCACGGCATCACCGGCGGCGGCCAGGTGCAGAAGCTCTGGTACGTTGGCCCGATGTTCCGCCACGAGCGCCCGCAGAAAGGCCGTTATCGCCAGTTCCACCAGATCGGTCTCGAGGTGTTCAACCTCGAGGGGCCGGACATCGACGCCGAGCTGATCGTCATGACCTGGCGCCTGTGGGGCGAGCTGGGGCTGCGTGATGCGGTCAAGCTCGAGCTCAACAGCCTGGGCACCAGTGAATCCCGCGGTCGCTACCGCGAAGCGTTGGTGGATTTTCTCTCCGCGCACGTGGACAAGCTGGATGAAGACAGCCAGCGCCGCATGAAGACCAACCCGCTGCGCGTGCTCGACACCAAGAATCCGGAAACCCAGGCGATCCTGGTGGACGCGCCGAAAATGGCCGACTACCTCGACGACGAGTCCCGTGCGCACTTCGAAGGGCTGAAGGCTCGCCTCGACGCCGTGGGCATCCCCTACGTGATCAACCCGAAGTTGGTTCGCGGCCTGGACTACTACAGCAAGACCGTCTTCGAATGGGTCACCGACAAGCTCGGCGCCCAGGGCACCGTGTGTGCCGGCGGCCGCTACGACGGCCTGGTGGAGCAGATGGGCGGCAAGCCGACCCCGGGCGTGGGCTTTGCCATGGGCATCGAGCGCCTCGTGTTGATGCTTGAGGCGCTGGACAAGGTGCCTGAAGAGCTGTCCCGTCAGGTCGACGTCTACCTGTGCGCCTTTGGCGAGGCTGCCGAGCTGGCCGCCCTGTCGTTGAGCGAGCGGGTTCGCGACCAGTTGCCCAACCTGCGCCTGCAGATCAACGCCGGTGCCGGCAGCTTCAAGAGCCAATTCAAGAAGGCCGACAAGAGCGGTGCGCTGTACGCATTGATCCTCGGTGACGACGAACTGGCCCAACAAGTGGTAGGTTTCAAACCCCTGCGTGGCCAGGGCGAACAACAAAGTATTGCCTGGGATGCGCTTGCTGCACACCTGGCCACCTGCGTCGTGCAGGGTTGAAGCTGTCAAACAGCCGATTTAGCGATTAAGGAGTATTGGGGTGTCGAGTACCGAAGATGAACAGCTGGCGGATTTGAAGGACTGGTGGACGCGCAACGGCAAGCCGCTGGTCACTGGCGGCCTGTTGGCGCTGGTCATCGTGTTCGGCTGGCAGGCCTACCAGAAATACCAGAGCAACCAGTCGCAAGGCGCCTCGATGCTCTACCAGCAATTGCTGGAAACCACCCTGACCCCGGACGGCAAGCCTGACGCGGCACGCGTGGCGGACCTGGCCGGCAAGCTGAACAAAGAGTTCGGCGGTACCGCCTACGCCCAGTACGGCAGCCTGTTCGTGGCCAAGGTCGCGGTAGACAGCGGCAAGCTGGACGATGCGGCCACCGAGCTGAAAGCGATCGTCGACAAGCCGGCCAACCCGACCTTGGGCGAAGTCGCACGTCAGCGCCTGGCACAGGTGCTGGCGGCACAGAACAAGACCGAAGACGCCTTGAAGCTGCTCGACGGCGACGCCGACAAGGCGTTCCTGGCGACTCGCGAAGAACTCAAGGGCGACCTGCTGGTACAGCTGGGCCGTGCCGATGAGGCCCATGCGGCCTACCAAAAAGCCAAGGCTGCGCTGTCGGATGAAGCCGCGGTCGGTGGCCTGCAAATCAAGCTGGACGACCTGGCCAAAGGGGATGCGTGACGTGATCCGTTGGAAACATGCAGCATTGCTGGCCCTGGCCATTCTGGCCGCGGGTTGCAGCAGCAACAGCAAGAAAGAACTGCCTCCGGCCGAACTGACCGACTTCAAAGAAGAAGTCGTTCTGCAGAAGCAATGGAGCCGTTCCATCGGTGATGGCCAGGGTGAAACCTACAACATGCTGGTGCCGGCCATTGACGGCGACACCATTTATGCCGGCGACGTCACGGGCGTCGTCATGGCCATGGATCGCATGAACGGCGACGTGAAATGGGAGAAAGATCTCGAGCTGCCTGTGTCCGGCGCCGTTGGCGTGGGTTACGGGCTGGTCATGATCGGCACGCTCAAGGGTGAGATCGTCGCCCTGGACGCGAGCAGCGGTGAAGAGAAATGGCGCGCCCGCGTGACCAGTGAAGTCCTCGCACCGCCCGCCACCAACGGCGACGTGGTCGTGGTCCAGACCCAGGATGACCGCCTGATCGGCCTGGATGCCGCCACCGGCAACCAGCGCTGGTTGTATGACAGCACTCCGGCGGTACTGACCTTGCGCGGCACCAGTGCGCCGATCGTCACCAACCGCCTCGCGGTGGCTGGTTTGTCGACTGGTAAAGTCGTCGCCCTGGACATTTCCAACGGCGTGCCGGTCTGGGAACAGCGTGTAGCGATCCCTCAAGGTCGTTCGGAGTTGGAACGTGTAGTCGACATCGACGGCGGCCTGTTGCTGTCCGGCGGTACGCTGTATGTCGCCAGCTACCAGGGTCGCGTCGCGGCGCTGGACCTGGAAAGCGGTCGCGTGCTGTGGCAGCGCGATGCTTCCAGCTACGCCGGTGTCGCCCAGGGTTTTGGCAGCGTCTATGTGAGCCTGTCCTCGGGCACGGTCGAAGGCGTCGATGAGCGTTCCACTACCGCCTTGTGGAGCAACGATTCCCTGGCCCGTCGTCAACTGTCGGCCCCGGAAGTGTTCTCCAGCTACGTTGCAGTGGGTGACCTGGAAGGTTACCTGCACCTGCTCAGCCAGGTGGACGGTCGTTTCGTCGGCCGTGAGCGCATCGACAGCGACGGCCTGCGTGCCCGTCCGCTGGTGGTGGGCAGCATGATTTATGTGTATGGCAACAGCGGCAAACTGGAAGCCCTGACCATCAAGTAAGACTATGCTTGGGTTAATTCCCAAGCGGCTTCATTCATGTGGGAGCGGGCTTGCTCGCGAAAGCGGTGGATCAGTTGACATCCATCTCATTGGGCCAGCGCATTCGCGAGCAAGCCCGCTCCTACAGGTTGGCCCCGAGCACCAGCCGCTGCCTCGCAGCGGCTTTTGTATTTTCTGAAATAACGAAGTGGAGAGCCGCATGGTTCCCGTAATCGCCCTGGTGGGCCGACCGAACGTCGGCAAGTCCACCTTGTTCAACCGCCTGACCAGGACTCGCGACGCCATCGTCGGCGACTTGTCCGGTCTGACCCGTGATCGCCAATACGGTGAGGCCAAGTGGCAAGGGCGTACCTATATTCTGGTCGACACCGGCGGCATCTCCGGTGATGAACACGGCATGGACGAAAAAATGGCCGAGCAGTCTCTGCTCGCCATCGAAGAAGCCGATGTGGTGCTGTTCCTGGTAGACGCCAAGGCCGGTTTTACCGCCGCCGACCAGATGATCGCCGAGCATTTGCGCAAGCGTAACAAGCGTTCCTACGTGGTCGCCAACAAGGTCGACAACATCGACCCGGACATGGCCCGCGCCGAGTTCGCGCCGTTGGGCATGGGCCAGGCGATCCCGATCGCCGGTGCCCACGGACGCGGCATCACCCAGATGCTGGAAATCGCCCTGGCTGATTTCCCCAAGGATGACGAAGACGAGCCGGAAGAAGGCGAGGAAGAAATCGTTGCCGAGGGCGAGGAAGCCAAGCGCATCCCGGGCCCGAGCGAAAAAGACGGGATCAAGATCGCGATCATCGGTCGCCCGAACGTCGGCAAGTCGACCTTGGTCAACCGCATGCTCGGCGAAGACCGGGTCATCGTCTACGACCAGCCCGGCACCACCCGCGATAGCATCTACATTCCCTTCGAGCGTAACGAAGAGAAGTACACGCTGATCGACACCGCCGGTGTGCGCAAGCGCGGCAAGATCCACGAAGAAGTCGAAAAGTTCTCCGTGGTGAAAACGCTGCAAGCGATCAAAGACGCCAACGTGGTGATCTTCGTGATGGACGCCCGCGAAGGCGTGGTGGATCACGACCTGAACCTGCTGGGCTTTGCCCTGGAAGCCGGTCGTGCGCTGGTCATCGCGATCAACAAGTGGGACGGCATGACGCCGAGCGAGCGCGACTACGTGAAGGTCGAATTGCAGCGCCGGCTGTTCTTCGTCGACTTCGCCGACATCCACTTCATCTCGGCCCTGCACGGCACGGGCGTGGGCAACCTCTACGCTTCGGTGCAGAACTCGTTCAAGTCGGCGGTCACCCGCTGGCCGACCAACCGCCTCACCCAGATCCTCGAAGACGCCGTTGGCGAGCACGCGCCACCGATGGTCAACAATCGTCGGATCAAGCTGCGCTACGCCCACTTGGGTGGCGCCAACCCGCCGATCATTGTGATCCACGGCAACCAGATCGAGAAAGTGCCCAAGTCGTACGTTCGCTATCTGGAGAACACTTATCGGCGCGTCCTGAAGTTGGTCGGCACCCCGATCCGCATCGAGTTCAAGGGCGGCGAGAACCCGTACGAAGGCAACAAGAACACGCTCACCGACCGCCAGGTCAACAAGAAGCGCCGCTTGATGTCGCACCACAAGAAGGCCGACAAGAAGCGCCGCGACAAGCGCTGATTGTCGATGCAGCGCGCCGAACCCTGTGGCGAGGGGATTTATCCCCGCTGGGCTGCGAAGCAGCCCCAAGACAGGCAACTCAATACGCCTGATATACCGAGTTGTTGGGTTCTAGGGCTGCTGCGCAACCCAGCGGGGATAAATCCCCTCGCCACAGGTTCTGCGACGAGATGCATTGAAGAGGGTGCCCACGGGCACCCTTTTTCATGCCCGGCGATTGGGCTATCCTCGACCTCTCCCGCGCCGCACCAGAGCCGGGTGCAGACCCAGGGAAACCTCGATGATCACCAGCAAGTTGCCGAACGTCGGCATCACGATTTTCACCCAGATGTCCCAGCTCGCCGCACAGACCGGCGCGCTGAACCTGTCCCAGGGGTTTCCCGATTTCGATGGCCCGCAAGCCCTGCGCGATGCGGTCGGCCGGCACATTGCCCAAGGCCACAACCAATATTCGCCCATGACCGGCCTGCCGGCGCTGCGCCAGCAGATCGCGGCGAAGATCGCCCGCAGCTATGGCGCCAACGTCGATGCCGATCAGGAAGTCACCGTGACCCCTGGCGCGACCCAGGCGATTTTCTGCGCTATTGCGGCGGTGGTTAACAGTGGCGACGAAGTCATCGTCTTCGACCCAGCCTACGACAGCTACGAGCCTTCCGTGCAACTGGCCGGCGGGCGTTGCGTGCATGTGCCACTGGGCCTGGACGATTTCGCCATCGATTTCCAGAAGCTCGGCGAAGCCCTGAGCCCGCGCACGCGCATGATCATCCTCAACACGCCGCACAACCCCAGCGGAGCGTTGATCAGCCGCGCCGAGCTGGACCAATTGGCGGCCTTGATCCGTGATCGTGACATCTACCTGATCAGCGACGAAGTCTACGAGCACCTGGTATTCGACGGCGTGCCTCATGTCAGCGTACTTGCCCATGAGGAACTGTATCGCCGCGCCTTCGTGGTCAGTTCGTTCGGCAAGACCTACCACGTCACGGGCTGGAAAACCGGCTACGTCGTCGCGCCTGCCGCCCTGACGGCGGAGCTGCGCAAAGTGCATCAGTACGTCAGCTTCTGCGGCGTGACGCCATTGCAGTATGCGTTGGCCGACTACATGGCCGAGCACCCCGAACACGTCGATGAACTGCCAGGCTTCTATCAGGCCAAGCGCGACCTGTTCTGTGATCTGCTGGCACCGTCGCGGTTCAGCTTCAAGCGCGTCGCCGGCACATACTTCCAACTGGTCGATTACTCGCAGATCCGCCCAGACCTCAATGACGTCGACATGGCGCTGTGGATGACCCGCGAACACGGCGTGGCGACCATTCCGATTTCGGTCTTCTACCAGAACCCGCCGCAGGGCCAGCGCCTGGTGCGCTTATGCTTTGCCAAGCGCGAGGAGACGCTGCGTGAAGCGGCGGAAAAACTATGCGTGATCTGAGTGCCTTGCCCAACCTGAACATTGCCTTGATCCAGACCACCTTGGCTTGGCACGACCGCCGGGCCAACCTGGAGCATTTCGACGCGTTGCTTGAGCAGGCGCGCGGGGCGGACTTGATCATCCTGCCGGAAATGTTCACCACCGGTTTTTCCATGGAATCCGAGACCCTGGCGGAGCCTGAAAACGGACCCGCCAGCAAGTGGCTCAAGGACCAGGCGGCGAAACTGGATGCGGTAATCACCGGCAGCGTGATCGTCCAGGCCGCCGATGGCAGCCATCGCAATCGCTTGCTGTGGGCGCGGCCGGACGGCGAAGTGCTGCATTACGACAAGCGCCATCTGTTCCGCATGGCGGGCGAGCATAACCACTACACACCGGGCGACCAGCAGGTGCTGTTCGAGCTCAAGGGCTGGCGGATTCGCCCGTTGATCTGCTACGACCTGCGCTTCCCTGCATGGAGTCGCGACGCCGAGGACACTGACCTGTTGCTGTATACCGCCAACTGGCCGGGCGCCCGGCGCCATCACTGGAACCGGCTTCTGCCGGCGCGGGCCATCGAAAACCTGTGCTACGTAGCGGCGGTTAACCGGATCGGCACTGACGGCAAGGGCTTCGCCTATACCGGCGACAGCCAGGTGCTGGACTTCCAGGGCGAAACCCTGCTCAGCGCTGGCGAAGCCGACGGAGTGTTCACCGTGTGCCTGAGCGCGGCGGACCTGGCAGCTTATCGCACGCGGTTTCCGGCCAACCTGGACGCCGACCGTTTCGAGTTTATTTATTGAAACGATTCAGCCTCAAGAAGCGCTGTTGCGTGCCGATAACCGGTCAGCCAAGGAGGAGTCTCTATGACCAGTATCAGCGCAACGACCGTAAACCCTTATCCGCTGTCAGCTCCAAAAGTCTCCATTCGCGGGGCTGAGGAAGAGAAGGCGGTCAGTCCGGTGACACCGACTGACAGCAACGAAGACAAAGACAAGGCACTGAAAGTCGACACCAGCGGTGCGAACATCGCCGGTGCAGGCGGCAGCAGCGGCGCCAGCGACGTCATCGAGCAGTTGAAGAAGCAGATCGAGCGGACCGAGAAGCTGCTGGCCGAACAGCAAGCCCAGTTGGCCCGCGTGCAGAAAAGCCAGGCCGATCAGGAGCAGAAATCCCAGGAAGCCATGGCGATCCAGACCCAGATCATGGCAACCCAGGCGACCTTGCAGACCCTGCAGGCTGCGCTGTTGCAGGCGATGACTGTTTCGATCGATACCCATGCCTGACATTTTGGTCGTCTGAAAGGGCCCCTTCGCGAGCAAGCCCGCTCCCACAGGAGATTTCTGCCAGGCACAGAGTTTGTTCTCGCAGCAGATCCATTGTGGGAGCGGGCTTGCTCGCGAAGGGGCCGGAACAGGCCACACAAAACCATCAGCCAAACAAAAAGGCCCCAGGGTTCACACCCCAGGGCCTTTTTGCATTTCAGCCTTGGATCAAGCCGCCTTGGCTTCCGGCTGGCTCAGCGAGCGGTTCAGTGCGCTGAACAGTGCCTTGAAGCTCGCCGTGGTGATGTTTTCATCGATGCCCACGCCGTGCACCGCACGCTCGCCGTTCACCCGCAGTTCGATGTACGCCGCGGCCTTTGCGTTGGTGCCGGCGCCGATGGCGTGCTCGTTGTAGTCCATGATTTCCACCGGAATCGGCAGGCCGGCCACCAGCGCTTCCAGGGCGCCGTTGCCTCGGCCGCGCCAGTGCAGGTTGGTTTCGCCCTGGCCCTTGCTTGCCACTTCCACTTCCACGGCGCTGTTGCCGTTTTCTTCCTGCAGGCGATGGCTGACCAGCGCGTACGGGGTGTTGGCTTGCAGGTATTCACGCTGCAGCAAGGCATGGATCTGCTGGGCGGTCATCTCCAGGCCCAGGCGATCGGTCTCGCGCTGCACCACCTGGCTGAACTCGATCTGCATGCGACGCGGCAGGCTGATGCCGTATTCCTGTTCCAGCAGGTAGGCGATGCCGCCCTTGCCCGACTGGCTGTTCACACGAATCACTGCCTCGTAGCTGCGGCCAATGTCGGCCGGGTCGATCGGCAGGTACGGCACTTCCCACAGGGTGTCCGGTTTCTGCTGGGCAAAGCCCTTGCGGATGGCGTCCTGGTGCGAACCGGAGAAGGCGGTGTGAACCAGGTCGCCGACGTACGGGTGACGTGGGTGCACCGGAATCTGGTTGCACTCTTCGACCACTTTGCGCACGCCGTCAATGTCGGAGAAATCCAGTTCAGGGTTGATGCCCTGGGTGTAGAGGTTCAGCGCCACGGTCACCAGGTCGACGTTACCGGTGCGTTCGCCGTTGCCGAACAGGCAGCCTTCGACACGGTCGGCGCCGGCCATCAGGCCCAGCTCGGTAGCGGCCACGCCGGTGCCACGGTCGTTGTGGGTGTGCAGGCTGATCAGCACGCTGTCACGACGAGTGATGTTGCGGTGGAACCACTCGATCTGGTCGGCGTAGATGTTCGGGGTGGCGACTTCCACGGTGGCTGGCAGGTTGAGGATCACCTTGCGCTCAGGCGTCGGGTTCCACACTTCGATCACGGCGTCGCAGACTTCCTTGGCGAACTCCAGCTCGGTGGCGCTGAAGGTTTCTGGCGAGTATTCGAACTGCCACTGGGTTTCCGGCTGTTGCGCGGCGTATTTGACGAACAGCTTGGCCGCGTTCACCGCAATTTCCTTCACGCCTTCCTTGTCCTGGTTGAACACGATGCGGCGGAACGACGGGCAGGTGGCGTTGTACAGGTGGACGATGGCCTTCTTCGCGCCACGCAAGGATTCGAAGGTGCGGGCGATGAGGTCTTCACGGGCCTGGGTCAGCACCTGGATGGTGGTGTCGTCCGGGATGTGGCCTTCTTCGATGAGGGTGCGCACGAAATCGAAGTCGGTCTGCGACGCCGCTGGGAACGATGCTTCGATTTCCTTCACGCCTACTGCAACGAGGGTCTTCCAGAAGCGCAGCTTCTTGACTGCGTCCATCGGCTCGATCAGCGACTGGTTGCCATCGCGCAGGTCGGAACTGCACCAGATCGGCGCGGCGGTGATGGTCTTCGACGGCCAGGTGCGATCCGGCAGGTTGATGGTCGGGAACGCGCGGTATTTCGAAGACGGGTCTTTGAGCATGCTCATGGGCGGAATCCTTATTGTCGTGGCCGGAAAAAGGCGGCCTGCCGGTGTTTCGAATGGGGTGGCTCTTCAGCCGGGACGAGGTGCCGCGATTCAGCCCGGCAGTCGTGCGCTGACGAGGCACAGGCTGCGGTGCTGGCGAAGCTGAATGAGGGTGTGAGAGGTTTTCATGCTTTCAACCCTAACCGCGTGGGCGGGGGGTTGCAAGCAGTCGGGGAAAATTGGGAGAAGTTCTGTTTTTGAACTGATTTGCGGGATTTAATCGCGCATGTTCGGGAATGGGTTCCTGGAAATTGCGTCGATGTTTTTAGCTTGGCAATCCGCAGGAGGCGGTGATGCGACAGCCGTCATCGCGAGCAAGCTCGCTCCCACAGGGGATCTGTGCTGATTGCAAATGTTGTTCACTGAGATCCCCATGTGGGAGCGAGCTTGCTCGCGATGAGGCCAGTAGCCTCACCACAAACACTCAGGGTTGAAACGCACCGATAAAAATCGCCGGATCCACCCGCGCATCATTCAGGCTGATGTTCCAGTGCATGTGCGGCCCGGTCGCGCGACCGGTGGCGCCGACCTTGCCGACCACCGCGCCGCGGGCCAGTTGCTGGCCGACCTTCACGTCGATCTTCGACATGTGGCAGAACATGCTGATGAAGCCTTGGCCATGGTCGACAAACACCGTGTTGCCATTGAAGAAGTAATTGCCGGTGAGGATCACCTTGCCGGCGGCCGGGGTCTTGATCGGCGTGCCAGCGGGCACGGCGAAGTCCAGGCCGGCGTGGGGGTTGCGTTCTTCACCGTTGAAGAAACGACGCACGCCGAACTTGCTCGACAGCGGACCGTTGACCGGTTTGTCCAGCAACAGGTTACTGGGAATGTTCGGGCTGAAGCTGCGGTAGGCCTTCAGCTGCACCGCGAGCTCGGCGTTGATGCGCTTGAGGTCCGCCGGGTTCGGGTTGACCTGGCGCGTGTTTTTCAGCGTGATGTGCTGCTCGGGGTACTGCTTGTAGCCGACCACGAAGGGCTGGGTACTGCCGCCGCTGCTGATCTGCTGCGTGCCGGGTTGGACCGTCAGCGGAATGCCGACAATTGCCAGCCAATTCTGCTGTTCCTTGACCACCAGCACCGGTTTGCCCTGGTAGGTGGCTTTGGGCGCCTGGGCCGCGCTGCCCAGGTCCACCACGGCCACGCCGCCGGGCACCGGTTTGTTCAGCAGGCGGCTGATGTAGCTGTCGGCGTAGGCGTTGAAGGTCAGGCACAGCAAGAGCAATGAGGCGAGATATCGCGGCATGAATCAGTCCAGTAGAGAAAGGGTGACCGGCGTCAGGTGGTTGTCTTCGACCCGCACCAGCAGTTCGCCTTCGCCGAGCTTGGCGGTCAGCCGCTGGCCGGTCTGGGTTTGCCCGGCGTTGCGGATCGCGTGGCCGCGTTCGTCGAGCAGGATGCTGTAGCCGCGACCGAGAGTCGCCAGCGGGCTGACGATGTGCAGCGTCTGCATCTGGTTCTGTAGCTGGACGCGTCGCGTTTTAAGACCTTCGCGCATCGCCCGGGGCAGGCGTTCGGCGAGGCTGTCGAGGCGCTGGCGCAACATCGCCAGTTGGCGGCCCGGATGCTGCCCGGCCAGGCGGGTTTCCAGGCGGATCAGCCGTTCGCGGCGGGTATTGAGGCTGCGTTCGAAGGCCCGGCGCATGCGCATGTCCAGATCATCGAGGCGCTGGGCTTGCTGGCGCAGGCGTTCGCCGGGGTGGCGCAGGCGTCGGGTAAGACCTTCGAGGCGCAGTTGATCGCGCATCAGCCGATCGCGCATGCGCATCACCAGTCGGCGATGCAGGCTTTCGACCCGGCGCACCAGGTCGCCAGCGTCCGGCGCCAGCAGTTCGGCGGCGGCGGACGGGGTCGGCGCGCGCACATCCGCGACGAAATCGCTGATGGACACGTCGGTTTCATGGCCCACGGCGCTGACGATCGGCGTGACGCAAGCATCCACCGCCCGGGCCACGGCCTCTTCGTTGAAACACCACAAGTCTTCCAGCGAACCGCCGCCCCGGGCCAGGATCAGCGCGTCGAAGCCACGGGCATCGGCCAGTTTCAGGGCGCGGACGATTTGCGCGGTGGCCTCGCGGCCCTGTACGGCGGTGGGAATCAAGGTCAGGGAAATCTGCGGAGCGCGGCGGCGGAATACGCTGATGATGTCGCGGATCACCGCGCCCGTCGGTGAGCTGATGATGCCGATGCGTTGCGGATGGGCCGGCAACGGTACCTTGCGCTCGGCACTGAACAGGCCTTCGGCGCTGAGCTTTTCCTTCAGGGCATCGAAGGCCAGGCGCAGGGCGCCATCGCCGGCCGGCTCCACGGTGTCGAGGATCAGTTGATAGTCGCCACGGCCTTCGAACAGCGAGACCTTGCCGCGCACCTTCACCGCCAGCCCGTCCTTCAAGGCCTGGCGCACCCGCGCGGCGTTCTGCCGGAACAGCGCGCAACGCACCTGGGCGCCGCTGTCCTTGAGGGTGAAATACACGTGGCCGGAGGCGGGGCGGGCGAGGTTGGAGATTTCGCCCTCGACCCAGATGTTGCTGAACACGTCTTCGAGCAACACCCGTGCACGGCCGTTGAGCTGGCTGACAGTCAGGACCTCGCGGTCCAGGCCCAGTCGGGCAAAGGGATCTTTAATCATGGGCGGCATGATAAGGGGATTCGCGGACAGTGTGCAGAGAATTAGACCGGGTTGCCTGCATCGCGAGCAAGCTCGCTCCCACACTGGATTTATGTCGCGCTGAACTCCCTATGTGGGAGCGAGCTTGCTCGCGATAGCGTCGGATCGGTTGATATAAATGCTGGATGTCCCCCTCGGCATCTGGCTAAAGTCCCCGCTCTCCTCATCAAGGAAGTGCCGGATGAATTTTCTACCGTGGCTAGGTGAATGGGCATTCGCCCCCACGCAATGGCTGGTGATCGGCTCGGCCATCGTCCTGGCCTACGTCGTATTCGGCATCGCCGGGTTCGGCACGGCGCTGGTGGCGGCGCCGATCCTGCTGTTGTTCATGCCCCTGTCGAAGATCGTCCCGCTGCTGGTCTTGCTGGATTTTGTCGCGGCCTTCGGCAACCTGTTGCCCTCGCGCCGGGAGGTGTCCCGGCCGGAGCTGCTGCGGTTGCTGCCGTGCATGGCGGTGGGTTGCACCTTGGGCGTGATTTTCCTGCTCAACCTCAAATCCGATCTGTTACTGCTGTTGATGGGGCTGTTCATCAGCGCTTATGCGATCTACAGCTTGTTGATTAAGGCCCGGCCGGCGCAGCTGTCGGCGCTGTGGTCGATTCCCATGGGCACGGTGGGCGGATTGTTTGGCGCGCTGTTTGGCAGTGGCGGCTTTTTGTATGCGATCTACCTGAACAGCCGTTTGTCCAAGGAGGCGGCGCAGGCGACCCAGAGTGCGCTGATCAGCTGCAGCACGGTGGTACGCTTGAGTCTGTTCGTCATCGCGGGCGTGTATGCCGAGCTACCCTTATTGGTACTGGCGCTGTGTTTGATGCCGGCCATGGCGCTGGGGTTGTGGGTGGGGCGTCGCCTGACCATGAAAATGTCCCGAGAGGCCTTCGTGCGCCTGGTCACGTGGTTGGTGCTCGCCAGTGGCCTCGCGTTGATCGGGCGCTACCTGAGTGCTTGACCTGACCCCACCAAGGATTAAGCTGCCGGCCTTTTATAAGATCCGCCAGGAAAACCGCCAGGCCTCGCCATGAATTCGCAAAGCATCATCGTCCCGAAAATTTCCACCTTGCCGGTCCACGAGCCTCGGGCCCGGGCGATCGTGCGTTGGCTGGTGCGCAAGAACATTGTCGAAGAACAACTGACCACCTGCGGACGCACCGGCAATCGCATGGCCCATGCCATCGCCCCGGGTGCCCGCGACGTGGTCCTGCATCCCGACGCGTTGCCGTTCGGCGAAGCGGTCAACGGCCTGGAGATCATCACCAAGCGCTGCATCTATACGCCGGCCAAGGGCTTTCTCGAAGAGGCGGGTTGTGCCGAGTGCCGCAAGGAGATTGGCGAAGCGCTGTTCGAAAGCCTGGAAGACTGGATGCCGGGGCGCACCGATAACTTCACCTGCCCTGAATGCGGGCACGAAGACGACATCAATGGCTTCCTGTTCCTGCAACCCTGCGCTTTCTCCAACCTGGGTTTCATCTTCAACAACTGGCTGGAGGCGGGGTTCAAGCAGGACTTCATCGATGAATTCGCCGATTGGCTGGATCAGCCGGTGAGTTGGGTGAAGGTGGAGTTGTAGATAGGTACACAACTGGATGTGCGTGCGGTGGTTTCAGCCCGTCAATCACCCCGCCAATAATAGACAGAGTTTTACATTGAGCCAGACGGGGTGCATGAGTATAATGGCGCGCTTCCATTTTCCCGCTCGGGAGCCCCCGCGATGCTGCGTATCAGCCAAGAAGCTCTGACCTTCGACGACATTCTCCTAGTGCCCGGTTATTCCGAGGTACTGCCTAACGAAGTCAGTCTCAAAACCCGTCTCACCCGTGGCATCGAACTGAATATCCCCCTGGTTTCCGCCGCCATGGACACCGTGACCGAAGCCCGTCTGGCCATTGCCATGGCCCAGGAAGGCGGTATCGGGATCATCCACAAGAACATGACCATCGAACAGCAGGCCGCCGAAGTGCGCAAGGTCAAGCGGTTCGAGGCTGGCGTGGTCAAGGATCCGATCACCATCGAGGCTGACGCCACGGTCCGGGATCTGTTCGAACTGACCCGCATGCACAATATCTCCGGCGTTCCGGTGCTGCACGATGGCGACCTGGTCGGCATCGTCACGTCCCGCGACGTGCGTTTCGAGAACCGCCTGGATGCCACCGTCCGCCAAGTGATGACGCCTAAAGAGCGCCTGGTCACGGTCAAGGAAGGCACCAGCAAGGACGAAGTCCGCGAGTTGCTGCACAAGCACCGCATCGAACGCGTGCTGATCGTCGACGACAAGTTCGCCCTCAAGGGCATGATGACCGTCAACGACATCGAAAAAGCCAAGGCCTACCCGCTGGCCAGCAAGGACGACCAAGGTCGTCTGCGCGTCGGCGCCGCCGTCGGCACCGGCAAGGACACTGGTGACCGTGTCGCGGCCCTGGTCAACGCCGGTGTCGACGTGGTGGTGGTCGACACCGCCCACGGTCACTCCAAAGGCGTGATCGACCGTGTGCGCTGGGTCAAGCAGAACTTCCCTGAAGTGCAGGTGATCGGCGGCAACATCGCCACTGGCGCTGCCGCCAAGGCCCTGGCCGACGCCGGCGCCGACGCCGTGAAGGTCGGTATCGGCCCTGGCTCGATCTGCACCACCCGCATCGTCGCCGGTGTCGGCGTGCCGCAGATCAGCGCCATCGCCAACGTCGCCGCTGCCCTTGAAGGCACGGGCGTGCCGTTGATCGCCGACGGCGGTATCCGTTTCTCCGGTGACCTGTCCAAGGCCATCGTCGCCGGTGCCTACTGCGTGATGATGGGTTCGATGTTCGCCGGTACCGAAGAAGCGCCGGGCGAGATCGAACTGTTCCAGGGCCGTAGCTACAAGGCCTATCGCGGCATGGGTTCGCTGGGCGCGATGTCCCAGGCCCAGGGCTCTTCCGACCGTTACTTCCAGGACTCCTCCGCAGGGGCCGAGAAGCTGGTGCCGGAAGGCATCGAAGGTCGCGTGCCGTACAAGGGCACCCTGAGCGCTATCATCCATCAACTGATGGGCGGCCTGCGTTCTTCCATGGGCTACACCGGCAGCGCCGACATCGAAGAGATGCGCACGAAGCCTGAATTCGTGCGCATCACCGGCGCCGGCATGGCCGAGTCCCATGTCCACGACGTGCAGATCACCAAGGAAGCGCCAAACTACCGCGTAGGTTAAGGCCTTCAGCAAAACGTTAATCACCGGGGCTGTTCATTCAGCCCCGAGTTGTTTCTGATTCACTACATGAGAATGAGTCATGGCCCTCGACATTCACGCTCACCGCATCCTGATCCTCGACTTCGGTTCCCAGTACACCCAGCTGATCGCCCGCCGCGTGCGTGAGATCGGCGTGTACTGCGAACTGCATCCGTTCGACATGGATGACGAAGCGATTCGCGAATTCGCGCCTAAAGGCGTCATCCTCGCTGGCGGCCCCGAGTCCGTGCACGAAGCCGACAGCCCGCGCTGCCCGCAAGCCGTGTTCGACCTGGGCGTGCCGGTCTTCGGCATCTGCTACGGCATGCAGACCATGGCTGAACAACTGGGCGGCAAGGTCGAAGGTTCGGACCTGCGTGAGTTCGGTTATGCTCGTGTCGACGTGGTCGGCAAGAGCCGCCTGTTGGACGGCATCGAAGATCACGTCGACGCTGATGGCCTGTTCGGCCTCGACGTGTGGATGAGCCACGGTGACAAAGTCACCAAGATGCCTGAAGACTTCCACGTCCTCGCCAGCACTCCGAGCTGCCCGATTGCCGGCATGTTCAACGATGATCGTCGCTACTACGGCGTGCAGTTCCACCCTGAAGTGACCCACACCAAGCAGGGCGGCCGCATCCTGTCGCGCTTCATCCTCGACATCTGCGGGTGCGAAGCCCTGTGGACCCCGTCGAAGATCGCTGAAGACGCCATCGCCCAGGTCCGCGCCCAGGTCGGTACCGACAACGTGTTGCTGGGCCTGTCCGGCGGCGTCGACTCCTCGGTGGTTGCCGCATTGCTGCACAAGGCCATCGGCGACCAGCTGACCTGCGTGTTCGTCGACAACGGCTTGTTGCGCCTGCACGAAGGCGAGCAAGTGATGGCCATGTTCGCCGAGAACATGGGCGTCAAGGTGATCCGCGCCAACGCCGAAGAGCAGTTCCTGAACAACCTGGCCGGTGAGTCCGACCCGGAGAAGAAGCGCAAGATCATCGGCCGTACCTTCATCGACGTGTTCGATGCCGAATCCTGCAAGCTGGACAACATCAAGTACCTGGCCCAGGGCACCATCTACCCCGACGTGATCGAGTCGGCCGGCGCCAAGAGCGGCAAGGCCCACGTGATCAAGTCCCACCACAACGTCGGTGGCCTGCCGGAAGAGATGAACCTCAAGCTGGTCGAGCCGCTGCGCGAACTGTTCAAGGACGAAGTGCGTCGCCTCGGCCTGGAACTGGGCCTGCCGTACGACATGGTCTACCGCCACCCATTCCCGGGCCCGGGCCTGGGCGTGCGGATCCTCGGTGAAGTGAAGAAGGAATACGCCGACCTGCTGCGTCGCGCCGACCACATCTTCATTGAAGAACTGCGCAAGGCCGACTGGTACCACAAGGTCAGCCAGGCGTTCGTGGTGTTCCAACCGGTGAAATCGGTGGGCGTGGTCGGCGACGGCCGCCGCTACGCCTGGGTCGTGGCCCTGCGCGCCGTGGAAACCATCGACTTCATGACCGCTCGCTGGGCGCACCTGCCGTACGAGCTGCTGGAGACTGTTTCCGGGCGGATCATCAATGAAATCGAAGGCATTTCTCGCGTGACGTATGACGTGTCGAGCAAGCCGCCGGCGACGATTGAGTGGGAGTGATGGGACATCCCAGGGGATAATTATCCCCTGCGGTTCTGAAATCGATGCAACGTCGATTTTGTCATCGGAGGGAGGAAGGGGCGTCTTCAGCCTCTTCCTTCACTCTGACGAGCCGGTTGTTAGAAATAATCGTTTTTGTGCGCGGCGCTTGTTATCTAATCATTTTTATCCCGTTCTAATCGATGGCTGACAGGGCCAGGCACGCGGCGATCATGTCGAAGGCTGGTTCAGGCATCAGAGAAACTCTGCTCGAATCAAATCCGTATCGAACGGCGTAACCCCTTGGTGAGGCGAAAATACCGCCTGTGCCTGTTCCGGCGAAGCCACCCGTTCTCCTCGCGCACGCACATGTAGATCGAACAGCGTCTCCAGATCCGGACGTGGCGTGTGCACCAAGGCCCGCAGCATCAACGATATCCCACTCAGGTTGTTCTGAACGTTGTTCCATCGTGGTGAAGATGTGAGCCCTAGATCGGCCCAAATCACGCGCCGCTCCTGCAAGTCGATCACGAACGGCAGACAGATCTGTGTATCGGACGCGATGTCGAGACGGTCGATCACGGATCGCGGTTCGAATACTTCACCCGATGCCACGTCAGCACGGGCCATCCAGCCAGCGAAGCATTCGGGAAGGTCGCAGTACGGCTGCTCGGTATAAGAGTTGATGGACGTGACGACGTAGCGAATACCCTTCTCGAGGAGGGCATCAACGTCAAGGTCGATGAATTCCGAAGCGCCGTGGGGCGCGTCGACGATGTCACCGCTGTGGTAACCACCGAACGCCTTCAGGTTGTAGTACGAGACAGTTTGCATGAACACGAAACGGGTGTTGAAAAAAGCAGCGGACAAGTCGATGTCTGTGCGTTGACCGCCGTTTTTCCACCAGAGGAACAGGCGAATGAAACGCGTGTCAGGCATAGGCAACCGGCTGCCTCGCACCAGCGTACGCAGCGACTTCGATGCGGCACGCTGCGCAAGTGGCACTCTGTATTCGTGCAGTGAGGGATCAATGAAGCAGCGGCCTAACGGAGGCAGCGACGCGAAACGCTTGATCAGAGCGTCCTCGCAAATTTGGGCCGCACGTGCCAACACCTCGGGTGTGAGAGGTTCACGTCGATCCTTGATGCCATAGACTTTGGCCAAGGCTCCTTTCGGTGTGAAGGCCCGCAAGGGCAGGGGACGCGGGGCTCTTACTTGGGCCAGCACCTGCAGCAGGATGGGTGAAGAGACCTGCGTCGCGACAGCCTCGAAAGCATCGAGCACGGCATCTGGATCGGTCGCACGGCGCAAGGTCACATCCAGCCGTCGAGCGAACTCACCGGGACGATCCTGCAGTATGGGCGTAAGCGCGGCGATCTGACGCTGGGCAAGCAGTGTTTCGACACGTGATCCAAACGAGGCCGGCGCGTCGTTGCGGCGCGCTGCCGTGATGGCGGCGAGTGCGCGTGGGTACTTATCGGCATACTCCCCCGGATGCAGCACTTCGGCCAGGCGCTTCCAGCGTTCGGCATGGCGCATCACATCTTGCGTAGCGCTGGGGGCGCGATCGAGTAGGCGCAACAGCAGACGGCGCGTCGCGCGCTTCATCGCCGTGAAACGAGTTGAAGCTGTCGTCAGCGACACGTCTCCTCCAGTCAACGCGACCGCCAGCCGTAGCACGTCCGTCGCCGTTTCGACGTTTCGTTCCAGGAAGGCGTCCAGCCGTGCATCGCTGGCTACATGCAGGAGCAGTGCGCCGCCAACCAATGCACGGGTTTCCCGAAACGGTACGGCTTCCGGCAGCAGACGGAACACGTCGCTTTTGTACGCTCGGATAAACCAGACGACATCAGTAGTTTCCTCATCGGAGAGCGAGGTACGCGCGGAAACCAGCGGTTCGAGCATCGACTCGAATTCAGAGACGCTTCCCAGTTCGATGACCCGGGATACGAAATTCCCTTCCAACATCACAGGTCGAGGGTGCTCTTCGGGTGGCAAACGCCAAAGCGTGAGGTAGTGCAAGACGGCGGTAAGATACAACTCCGCTTCGGAAGCCTTCAGTACTTGTTCTGGAAAGGCTGGGTAAAGCGGCCTGTGGTGCACATGGGCGCCGGTCTGCCGCCGAAGTACCCCGACAATTTCGCGCAGCCAGTGTGTGAGTTCTGCCGCCGAGAGCATGATGATGCGCTCAATCAATGGTTCCGATAGCACGCATCGGAACGCGGCGATTTCCTGGACAGCCGACGCGACCTGGGCGCGCGTGGCACCGCCGGTGCCCGTCGGGACGTGAACCTTGCTGCGGCGACGCAGGAACAGCTCCTGATTCATGCTTGATTCTCCCTTTGGCCGCCGTTGTGATTGGGCAGCAGCGTCGCGTGTGCAGTCGATATGAAAACGCCTGCAAGAAGCAGGCGCGGTGTGGAGAGCGGAACCCCTAGGTCATGAGGGATAGAAGGAAGGTGTTCCATAGCCACGGCGGCATTGTACGGAAGGTGGGGGCTGCTTGTCAGGCAAACACATAGCTTGAAACGTACTCGATTCTCAGCCGGCAATTTTCCTTTAATTGCTTCCGGACTTGGAAGCTCCCCCCACAGGACCGTTCCGTCGACCCGGAACCGCGGCGAGACAGCTGGCTCCCGCTGGAGTGCCAAGCGCCACCGTCACCTTTCGCTACGATTTCTTGCCTCAATAGGCGCAGAAGAGTGCTTACCATCGGCGGCGATGCCCGGCTGGTTTCGCCGGCGTGCTCGCAAACGCTGGCGCGTGCTCACCGACGTCCGCGCACAGTTCATCAAGTTGCTATCGACCAACGTGAGCGCGGCTGAATGCTGCGTTTGAAAGAGTGCGCAGGGTTGTCATTTGACAACCCTGCGTTTCATGCGAATACTGGAGATCACGGATGACTCGTCCAACGCACCCGAAAAAAGAGATTGAGGAAGCGTTAAGGCATGCCGAAGGGCACGGCTGGCGCATAGAAGTCGGCGGCAGCCACGCTTGGGGGCGGTTTTACTGCCCGTCCAAAGACGTGGAGTGCCGTTGCGGTGAGTTCTGCATCACTTCGATATGGAGCACGCCGAAGAACCCAGGCAACCACGCGCGAGCGTTGAGACGCGTCGTGGAGAATTGCTCGAGGCATCGCAATCAGCGCGATGCGGATCACGATGCTAAGGAATAGAACGATGGAATATATCTTTACCTTGAAATATCAGCTTGTTGATGACGGCTGTGCCATGGATGAATTGGTCGAGCGGCTGGGTGAAGCGGGCTGCGACGATGCCCTGGTTGGTATCGGGCAGCCCGGACGGATGGCGCTTGAGTTCACTCGCGATGCGCCTGATGCGGTCGAGGCCGTGCTTAGCGCTCTGGCCGATGTCCAGCGCGCGGTGCCATTGGCCAAGTTGATCGAGGTTGCGCCTGATTTAGTCGGTCTGACAGACGTCGCCGAGATCGTAGGCGTGTCTCGGCAGAACATGCGCAAGCTGATGTTGGCTCATCCGGGCAGCTTCCCTACGCCGGTGCATGAGGGCAGTACATCCATTTGGCATTTGGCGGACGTTCTCAGCTGGCTTCAGGCCAAGGGCAGCTATTCGCTTGCCAGGAACGTGCTGGATGTCGCGCAGGTGGCCTTGCAGGTCAACGTTGCGAAAGAAGGTCGACGATTTTCTGGCGTGGCTTTTAAAGAGCTGGACGCTTTGGTTGTGTGACAATCTTGGAGGGCTGCTGCGCAGCCCTGCGGGAGTAAGCTCCCTCGCCACATGGAAGGTCGATGTGGGGTTTCAGGCGCGTTCTATACTCCGGGCTCCCTTTGCCGTGAAACACGCGTCGCAATCCAGGAGCCCGCCATGAACGACGTTCAAAAACTCGCCGCGCTGCGCATCGTCTTGATCCTGGTTGGTCTGATTGCCGTTTTCGCGATCTGGCCGCTGATGATCCTGTGGCCGTCCGGCTGGGCATGGCACAGCGGCCATTCCGACTATCCGCTGATGATTGTCGGCATCTACGCGACGCTCGGCGTGTTCCTGCTGAGGGCCTCCCGCGAGCCGATGAAACACTTGAGCCTGATCGGGTTCACGGTGTGGTCGAGCATCGTGCATGGCGCGATCATGGCGGTGCAGTCGTTTGGCGTCGGGATGGACGGGATGTCGCACTACGGGCACTTGCTCGGCGATGTGCCTGCCTTGTTCGTCGTCGCGGCGGCGCTGGCCTTTTTTACGCCTCGGGGGGTAAACGCGCGCTGACCGCTCGGTTCATTCTTTTGTCGGGAAGTGACCACCACAGGTTTTTTTCATCTTCGTTTCCTTACCGTTTCTCATCTGCGGGTGTATCGTATTCGCCTTTTGCGGGCCCACCGGTCCGTCGCAGATGCAGAGGTAGTCGCGTTCATGTCCTTTACCCGTCGCCAAATTCTCGGTGGCCTGGCCGGTCTTGTTGTCGTTGGCGTGGGTGCAGGCGGTGCGTCGCGGTATTGGCTGGGCAAGATGGCCGATGCTGACGCCGGTCACGACTATGAATTGATCGCCGCGCCTTTGGACGTGGAACTGGTGGCCGGGCACAAGACCCAGGCCTGGGCGTTTGGTCCGTCAGCGCCGGGCACCGAACTGCGGGTCCGCCAGGGCGAATGGCTGCGGGTGCGTTTCATCAATCACCTGCCGGTCGCGACCACGATTCATTGGCACGGCATCCGCTTGCCGCTGGAAATGGACGGCGTGCCGTACGTCTCGCAGCTACCGGTGTTGCCGGGTGAATATTTCGATTACAAGTTCCGTGTGCCGGACGCCGGCAGCTATTGGTACCACCCCCACGTCAACAGCAGCGAAGAGCTTGGACGAGGATTGGTCGGGCCGCTGATCATCGAAGAGCGCGAGCCGACCGGTTTCAAGTTCGAACAGACCTTGAGCCTCAAGAGCTGGCACGTGGACGAGCAGGGCCAGTTCGTCGAGTTCAGCATTCCCCGCGAGGCGGCGCGTGGTGGCACGGCCGGGCGGTTGTCGACCATCAACGGTGTGCCGCAGGCGGTCATCGATTTGCCGGCCGGGCAGATCACTCGCGTGCGCTTGCTCAACCTCGACAACACGCTCACTTATCGCATCAACATTCCTGGCGTTGAAGCGCAGATCTATGCGCTGGACGGTAACCCCATCGAGCCGCGCCCATTGGGCAAGGAATACTGGCTGGGGCCGGGCATGCGCATCTGCCTGGCGATCAAGGCGCCGCCGGCCGGCGAAGAATTGTCGTTGCGCAATGGCCCGGTACGCCTGGGGACATTGCGTTCGGTACCCAATAACGACGCGCCGAGCCCATGGCCGCCTGCATTACCGCCCAACCCGGTGTCGGAGCCGGACCTGGCCAATGCCGAGAAACTCAACTTCAATTTCGAATGGGTCGGCTCGGTGTCGGTCAACACTGACAACGGCAAGCCGCCGAGCCTGTGGCAGATCAACGGCAAGGCTTGGGACATCACCGACAAAACCTGCGCCGACCGGCCGATCGCCACGCTGAAGAAAGGCCAGAGCTACATTTTTGAATTGAAAAACATGACCCAGTATCAGCATCCGATCCATTTGCACGGCATGAGCTTCAAGGTGATTGCGTCGAACCGCCACAAAGTCATCCCGTATTTCACCGACACCTACCTGCTGGGCAAGAACGAGCGGGCGCAGGTGGCATTGGTGGCGGATAATCCGGGCGTGTGGATGTTCCATTGCCATGTGATCGACCACATGGAAACCGGCCTGATGGCCGCCATCGAGGTGGCGTGATGCGCCAGATTCGCCCCGCCAGGATCATTGACCGCAGCCGTGACCAGGATTTCATGCGCGAAGCCCTGGCTCTCGCGGCACAAGGCGCGGCGCTGGGCGAAGTGCCGGTGGGCGCGGTGCTGGTGCAGGATGGCGAGATCATCGGGCGCGGCTTCAACTGCCCGATCAGCGGCCACGACCCCAGCGCCCACGCGGAAATGGTCGCCATCCGCGTCGCCGCCCAGGCGGTGAGCAACTATCGCCTGCCGGGCAGCACCCTCTATGTGACCCTGGAGCCGTGCAGCATGTGCGCCGGCCTCATCGTTCATTCACGTATCGCCCGGGTCGTCTATGGAGCGCTGGAGCCCAAGGCAGGGATTGTGCAGAGCCAGGGACAGTTTTTCAGCCAGGGCTTCCTGAACCATCGGGTGATGTTCGAGGGTGGGGTGTTGGCTGAGGAGTGCAGCACGGTGCTGAGTGAATTCTTCAAGGCCCGAAGAGCCAAGTCTTCAGACTGAACACTGACCCCCTGTGGGAGCTTGCTCGCGATAGCGGTCTGTCAGGCGACATCTCTGTTGAATGTCAGGTCGCCATCGCGAGCAAGCTCGCTCCCACAGGGGTTTTGTGGTGCTTGGACTGGTTATTTGCGCGCCACAATCACCGCCCGCATCGGCGCCGGCAGGCCTTCGATGGTCTTGCTGTGGTCTTCAGGGTCGAGGAAATCGCTCAGCGACTGATATTTCATCCACTCGGTGCTGCGTTGTTCTTCCACGGTGGTCAGGCTCACGTCGACGCAGCGCACATCGCTGAACCCGGCGCGGCGCAGCCAGCGTTCCAGTGCGGGCACTGACGGCAGGAACCACACGTTGCGCATCTGCGCGTAGCGGTCCTCTGGCACCAACACCTGATGTTCGTCGCCTTCGATCACTAGGGTTTCCAGCACCAGTTCGCCGCCCTTGACCAGGCAATCCTTCAAGGCGAGCAAATGCTCGATCGGCGAGCGGCGGTGGTAGAACACGCCCATGGAGAACACCGTGTCG
This sequence comes from Pseudomonas sp. BP11-1-1, assembly GCF_052112105.1. Taxonomy (NCBI): domain Bacteria; kingdom Pseudomonadati; phylum Pseudomonadota; class Gammaproteobacteria; order Pseudomonadales; family Pseudomonadaceae; genus Pseudomonas; species Pseudomonas sp. BP11-1-1. The sequence goes on along the minus strand of NZ_JAUTYU010000007.1, from coordinate 172,192 downwards.
AAGCCTTCCAGCTCCGGCGGAAGAGCCTCGAACGGGAATGGCAGGTGCCAGGCGTTGGGCTGCGACAGGTAGCGCTGCACCGCCTGGAACTGGCAGAAGAACAGCCAGTTGGGGTCGACACCGATCACCGTGTCCGCCCCGGCACCGAGCATGCGCCACATGTAGTAACCATTGCCGCAGCCCACATCGAGGATGCGCTTGCCCTTGAGATCGAGATGCGGGGCGACGCGTGACCATTTCCAGTCCGAGCGCCATTCAGTGTCGACGTGTACGCCAAACAGGTCGAAAGGCCCTTTTCGCCATGGCGACAGGCCCATCAACGCGGTACGCATTTGCGCCCGGGTCTCGTCGGAACAATCGGTGTCGAGGGTCAGGCCATTCAGCAGATCCACGGTGGTGGGCTGCAAGACAGGCAGCGCATCGAGCGCGCTTTGCCAACGCTCCAGGTCGCCGTGGCCCTTTTCCATCTTGGCGTCCAGCTGCGCCTGCAGCGTCGCGGCCCAATCGGCCAGGGGCGTGCCGGCCAGGTGGCGGGCAAGGGGAGACAGATCAATCATGGCAAGGCAATCAACGAGGCGAAGTTAAGACACTGGAACCACGGCACGACTTTCGAGAACCCGGCCGCCAGCAGGCGCTCGCGGTGTTCTTCGAGGCTGTCGGGCTTCATGACATTTTCGATGGCGCTGCGTTTCTGGGCGATTTCCAGTTCGCTGTAGCCGTTGGCGCGCTTGAAGGCCACGTGCAGGTCGGTGAGCAGCGCGTGTTCCTCGGCATCGTTGAAGCGCAGCTTCTCTGAAAGGATCAGGGCGCCACCGGGCAGCAACGATTGGCGGATGCGGCCGAGCAGCGCGGTGCGCTGGTCCGGCGCGATGAATTGCAGGGTGAAGTTCAACGCCACCACCGAGGCCGGCTGGAACGCCAGGGCCAGGATGTCGCCCTCGATCACCTCCACTGGCAGCAACTCCTGGAACATCGAGTCCTGGCCGTTGAGGTATTCGCGGCAGCGCTCGACCATGGCCGCCGAGTTATCCACCGCGATCACCCGGCAACCGTCGGTGCGCACATGGCGGCGCAGGGCCTGGGTCACCGCGCCGAGGGACGATCCCAGGTCGTACAGCACGCTGTTGGGCTGGGCAAATTGCGCCGCGAGCACACCGAGGTTCTCGACGATGGTCGGGTAGCCAGGCACCGAACGCTTGATCATGTCCGGGAACACCCGCACCACGTCTTCATTGAAGGCGAAGTCAGGCACCTGGGCCAAGGGTTGGGCGAATAGGTGATCGGGTTCTTTGCTCACGGCGGTTCCAGCGGCTGGGGGGCGAAAAGGCCGGCATTTTAACCAGAAAATCATCGGTTCTGTGCGGCTTTCAAATGGGCGTTTGCCTATCAGCCAACCCCTGCTCAATTCACCGAAATGGCGCAGTCAAAGGTTTCCACGGGCGGCACTTCCGGTGCCCACGGCTGTTGATAAGTCAGGCGCAAGCGCCCGGTGCCACCCGCAAACGCCTGGAAACGCCAGGTCGATACCCCGGCGGCGCCGACCACGCCAGCGTCCTCGGGGTTGCGATAGACTTCCGGGCCAAGGCCTTTTAGAACGCCGCCGGCCGAGTCCTGGATACTCCAGCGATAGCCGGTGGTGGGGTTGCTCGGCAGGCTCAGGATCAGGTTCTGCCCGCTGTTGAGTCGCACAGGGCACTGACTCTGCTTCTCCAGCGTCACGTTCTGTTTCGGCTGCGTGGCGCAAGCGGTCAGCAGGGCGAGGCTGACCGGGACGAGTAGGCGGGTGAGGGACATAAAGACTCCGGCATTCACGACGAACGGCGAGCATAACCGAAGATGCTACTGGGTGTGTCAGGTGGAAGTGCGCGGGTGCGGATGGCGCCTTCGCGAGCAAGCCCGCTCCCACACAATTTGGGATGGATCACAAGTATTGTGAAAACCACAAATCCCCTGTGGGAGCGAGCTTGCTCGCGATGAGGCCAGTACAAAGCACTAGAGAACGATCAGAACAACACCTTCGCCACATCCGCAAACCGCTTGGCGAAATGCACCGTGACGCCTTCCTTCAGATAATCCGGCAGTTCCTCGAAGTTACCTCGGTTGGCGTCCGGCAGGATCAGTTCGTTGATCTTCTGTCGTCGCGCCGCGATGACCTTCTCGCGTACGCCGCCAATCGGCAGCACGTGCCCGGTCAAGGTCAGTTCGCCAGTCATGGCCACGCCTTTCTTCGGCGGCTGGTTGCGCGCCAGGGACAGCAGGGCGCTGGCCATGGTCACGCCGGCACTCGGCCCGTCCTTCGGCGTGGCGCCTTCCGGTACGTGCAGATGGACAAAGGCCTCGTCGAAGAACTTCGGATCACCGCCGAACTGCTTCAGGTGCGAGCTGACATAGCTGTGGGCAATTTCCGCCGATTCCTTCATCACCTCGCCCAGTTGCCCGGTCAGCTTGAAGCCGCGATTGAGGGTGTGGATCCGCGTTGCTTCGATCGGCAACGTGGCGCCACCCATGCTGGTCCAGGCCAGGCCGGTGATCACCCCGACGCCGGACAGCACCTGTTCGTTGCGGAACACGGGTTTGCCCAGGGAGGCCTCGAGGTCCTTCGGTCCGAGCTTGATCACTGCTTTTGGATCGTCGATCAGTTTCATCACGGCCTTGCGCACCAGTTTGCCCAGTTGCTTCTCCAACTGGCGCACCCCGGCTTCACGGGCGTAGCCGTCGATAAGGGCCTTCAGGGCGCTGTCGTTGATGCTCAGGCTGCCCTTGGACACGCCGGCCTTGGCCAGTTGCTTGGGCCAAAGGTGGCGCTTGGCAATGGCGACCTTTTCTTCGGTGATATAGCCCGACAGGCGAATCACTTCCATGCGGTCCAGCAGCGGGCCGGGGATCGAGTCCAGGGTGTTGGCGGTGCAGACGAAAAGCACTTTCGACAGGTCCAGGCGCATGTCCAGGTAATGGTCGAGGAATTCGACATTCTGCTCGGGATCGAGGGTTTCCAGCAGCGCTGACGCCGGGTCGCCTTGGTAGCTCTGGCCCATCTTGTCGATTTCGTCGAGCATGATCACCGGGTTCATCACTTCGACGTCCTTGAGCGCCTGCACCAGCTTGCCCGGCTGGGCGCCGATGTAGGTGCGCCGGTGGCCCTTGATCTCGGCTTCGTCGCGCATGCCGCCGACGCTGAAACGGTAGAACGGCCGCCCGAGGGATTCGGCGATCGATTTGCCCACGCTGGTCTTGCCCACGCCCGGTGGGCCCACCAGCAAGACGATGGAGCCGCTGATTTCGCCTTTATAGGCGCCCACGGCGAGGAATTCGAGGATGCGGTCCTTGATGTCGTCCAGGCCGGCGTGGTGCTGGTCGAGTACCTTGCGGGCGTGCTTGAGGTCGAGCTTGTCCTGGCCATACACGCCCCACGGCACCGATGTCGCCCAATCCAGGTAATTGCGCGTGACGGCATATTCCGGTGAGCCGGTTTCCAGGATCGAGAGCTTGTTCATTTCCTCTTCGATGCGCTTCTGGGCCTGGGCGGGCAGGACCTTGCCTTCCAGGCGCTGCTCGAATTGTTCCAGGTCGGCGCTGCGATCATCCTTGGTCAGCCCCAGCTCCTGCTGGATGACCTTGAGCTGTTCCTTGAGGAAGAACTGGCGCTGATGTTCGCCGATCTTGCTGTTGACCTCGGCGGAAATCTCTTTTTGCAGCCGCGCGACCTCGACTTCCTTGCGCAGCATCGGCAGCACTTTTTCCATGCGCTTGAGCATCGGCACGCAATCGAGCACTTCCTGCAGCTCGCTGCCGGTGGCGGAAGTGAGCGCGGCGGCGAAGTCTGTCAGTGGCGATGGATCGTTGGGGCTGAAGCGGTTGAGGTAGTTCTTCAGCTCTTCGCTGTACAGCGGGTTGAGCGGCAGCAGCTCCTTGATCGCGTTGATCAGCGCCATGCCATAGGCCTTGACCTCATCGGTCGGCTCGCTTGGTTGGTGCGGATACTCGACCTCCACGAGGTACGGCGGGCGATGATGCTTGAGCCAGGTGCGGATGCGCACGCGGGTCAGGCCCTGGGCGACGAACTGCAATTTTCCGGCTTCACGGCTGGCGTGGTGAACCTTCACCAGCGTGCCGTACAGCGGCAGCTTCGAGGTGTCGAAATGGCGCGGGTCTTCCTGGGGACTGTCCATGAAAAACAGCGCCAGGGAGTGATGTTCGGATTTGGCCACCAATTCCAGGGTTTCGGCCCACGGCTCTTCATTGACGATGACCGGCAGCACCTGGGCCGGGAAGAACGGGCGGTTGTGGATCGGAATGATGTAGACCTTGTCCGGCAGGCTCTGGCCAGGCAGGGCCAGGCCGGTGCCGGAGGAAGTGTGTTCGATGTGCTCGGATTCAGCGTATTCGTTCGTGGCTTCAGTAGAGTGCTGGTCGCTCATGGGGCACCTGCGCAATGGAGTATGGATCTTAGATGGGGCAGGTGAGGGGTGGTTTCAATGGGGGGATTGTTAACGGCTATTTCATTGGAGCGCGTTGGTCCGGAGCTGCCGAGCGAAGCGAGGCTGCGATCTTTCTCCTGATGCTTGAGTTCCAAGCGAAAGATCAAAGGATCAAAAGATCAAAAGATCGCAGCCTGCGGCAGTTCCTGCAGAGGCGCGTCAGGCGACCCGGTTCAAGTCGTTATGACGCGTTTCCTTCAGGCACATTACCGCGATCACGCTGAGCACTGCGGCCCCGGAAACGTACCCGCCGACGTAGCTCAGGCCACCCATCGCCACCAGCTTCTGGGCGAAGAACGGTGCGGCGGAGGCGCCGACAATACCGCCCAGGTTGTAGGCCGCCGAAGCACCGGTGTAGCGCACGTGCGTGGGAAACAGCTCCGGCAGCAACGCGCCCATCGGGGCGAAGGTCACGCCCATCAGGAACAGTTCGATGCACAGGAACAGCGCCACGCCGCCAGTGGACCCTTGGGTCAGCAAGGGTTCCATGAGGAAGCCCGAGGCCACCGCCAGCAGGCCGCCGCCGATCAATACTGGCTTGCGGCCAAATCGGTCGCTGGCCCAGGCCGACAGCGGTGTCGCGGCGGCCATGAACAACACCGCAAAGCACAGCAGGCCAAGGAACGTCTCGCGACTGTAGCCCAGGCTCGCAACGCCATAGCTCAGGGAAAACACCGTGGAGATGTAGAACAGGGCGTAACACACCACCATCGCCGCCGCGCCGAGCAATGTGGGCGCCCAGTACTGGCTGAACAACTCGACCAACGGGATTTTCACTCGTTCCTGGCGGGCCATGGCACTGGCGAAAACCGGCGTCTCATGGAGCTTGAGGCGTACGTAGAGGCCGACAATCACCAGTACGGCGCTGAGCAGGAACGGAATCCGCCAGCCCCAGGACCGGAACTGCTCGTCATCCAGGGTCATGGCCAGGGTCAGGAACAGCCCGTTCGCCGCCAGGAAACCGATAGAAGGGCCCAGTTGGGGGAACATGCCGAACCAGGCACGCTTGCCTTTGGGCGCGTTCTCGGTGGCCAGCAAGGCCGCGCCGCCCCATTCGCCGCCAAGCCCCAGCCCTTGGCCGAAACGCAGCAGGCACAGGAGGATGGGCGCCCAGGCGCCGATGCTGGCGTAGCCGGGAAGCACACCGATGAGGGTTGTACAGACGCCCATCAGCAGCAGCGATGCCACCAGTGTCGATTTGCGTCCGATGCGGTCGCCGAAGTGGCCGAACAGCGCCGAGCCCAGCGGACGGGCAAGGAAGGCGATGCCGAAGGTCAGGAAGGACGACAGCATCTGTGCCGTGCCTGAGGTTTGCGGAAAGAACACCGGCCCGATCACCAGGGCGGCGGCGGTGGCATAGACGTAGAAATCGTAGAACTCGATGGCGGTGCCGATGAAACTCGCGGTCGCCACGCGGCTGGCCGAATTGGTCGGCTGGACAGGCACGGCGTCGTTGCAGGTGGTGGTTGTCATGCGGTTATCCCTGACAGTCATGTGCTCCGTTGGAGCGAATTATTATGGTCGAATACCCAGGGATGTGGGGTGGGCGCTGTCGCTGTTCCGGGTAGGAACAGTCGCAGGGATGAAGCGGATATTGCGGTGAACGCCCCGGAACCTTCCGTGCGCAGGGTAGGCTCGGGGCTTGGGCGGGGCTGGATAAGCGAATTGAGTATAAGAAGGAGGCTAACGAATCAACAAGTGAGCCCGCGCACAATATCAGTGTCGACGATGAGCTTTTTGTGGCGAGGGGATTTATCCCCGCTGGACTGCGAAGCAGTCCCAAATGCACTCAATCAATTTGCCTGGCACACCGAGTTGTTGGGTTCTAGGGCTGCTGTGCAGCCCAGCGGGGATAAATCCCCTCGCCACGACGGTGTTTTACCTTGAACTGTTGGGATTCAGGAAAAAGTCGGCACCGTACTGTTATGCCACACCAGCACCTGGCTGACGCGGTTGTCGACGGTTTCGATGATTTCAAGTCGATAGCGGCCGATCTTCAGGCACACCGGGCTTTCCGGGATGGTCTCCAACGCTTCGGTCACCAAGCCGTTGAGGGTCTTGGGACCGTCGCAGGGCAGGTGCCAGCCGAGGGTCTTGTTCAGTTCGCGGATCGATGCCGCGCCATCGATCATCAAGCGCCCATCGGGTTGAGGATGGACATGCGGGTTGTCGAGGCTGTGCTCGCTTTCGAACTCGCCGACGATTTCTTCGAGAATGTCCTCCAGGGTCACGATGCCCAGCACCTCGCCATACTCGTCCACCACCATGCCCAGGCGCCGCTGCTGTTTGTGGAAGTTGAGCAACTGCAATTGCAGCGGTGTGCTTTCAGGCACGAAGTACGGCTCGTGGCAGGCGGCGAGCAGCGCCTCCTGGGTCAGGCTCGCATCCGCCAGCATATGACGGATCTGCCGGGTGTTGAGCACTGCTTCGACCTGGTTGATGTCGCTGTGGAACACCGGCAGCCGGGTTCGCCGGTTCAGGCGCAACTGCTCGATGATCTCGCCGATGGGGTCGTCCAGGTTGATCCCGTCCACCTCGCTGCGGGGCACGAGGATGTCGTTGACCGTGATGTTGTCCAGCGCATGGATGCCGGAAATCGGGTGTACCCGACCGTTGCCCTGCTCCTGTTCCTGTTCGGCGCGGGGCGTTGCGGGTGGTTCATCGTCGCTTTGCTGGACTGCGCGGGCCTTGCGAGCAAAGGGGCGTAGCAGCAATTGGCTGAGGCCATTGAGCAGCCAGGCGGCTGGGTAGAGAATTTTCAGTGGTACGCCGAGCAACGTGTTGCCCAAGCCCAATACGGCATCGGGAAAACGGCTCGCCAAGGTGCGAGGCAGGTAATCGGCGAACACCAGCAGGGCCGCACTGGTGCCGAGCCAGGCCAGCCAGGGGCCGTTTTCCAGCCAGGTGAAGAGTGCCAGCAACGTGGCGATGACCACGGCCAGGGTACGGCAGAAGGTATTGCACAGGATCAGGCTGGCCAAGGGGAAGCTCAGGCGCGCCAGCGGTCTGTCACTGGCGCGCGAGGCGCGGCGTTGCGCCAGCAAGTGTTGCTGGGCAGCTTCGATGGCCGTGAACAGGGCCGACCAGAGGATCAGCACGACCATTACCGCAAACATGGGCCCTACGGGCAGGCTCTCCATCAGGCTCGTCCGTCAGATATGCAGGATATATTCGCGGACCAACTTGCTGCCGAAGTACGCCAGCATCAGCAGGCAGAACCCCGCCAGTGTCCAGCGAATCGCCTTGTGGCCACGCCAGCCGAGACGGTTGCGGCCCCACAGCAGCACGCTGAACACCACCCACGCCAGGCATGCCAGCAAGGTCTTGTGCACAAGGTGTTGGGCGAACAGGTTCTCGACGAACAGCCAGCCGGAGATCAGCGACAGCGACAGCAGGGTCCAGCCGGCCCAGAGGAAGCCGAACAGCAGGCTTTCCATGGTTTGCAGCGGAGGGAAATTGCGGATCAGCCCGGACGGGTGCTTGTGCTTGAGTTGATGGTCCTGCACCAGCAGGAGCAGCGCCTGGAATACCGCGATGGTAAACAGGCCGTAGGCGAGGATCGACAGCAGGATATGGGCGAGGATGCCCGGCTCTTCATCGATGATCTGTACCGTGCCCGATGGCGCGAACTGCGCCAGCAGCACTGTGGCCAGCCCCAGCGGGAACAACAGCACCAGCAGGTTTTCCACGGGTATGCGCGAGCAGGCCAGCAGCGTCAGGGCGATCACCGCGACGGCAATCAGGCTGGCGGCGTTGAAGAAGTCCAGGCCCAGGCCGATCGGCGTCATCAAGTGGGTAAAAAGGCTGGCCGCATGGCCGAGCACCGCCAGCACGCCAAGCGTGACCAGCAGGCGTTTGTTCGCCTTGGCGCCGGAGGCCAGGCGGGTGCCTTGATAGAGGGTCGCAGCGGCGTACAGGCAGGCGGCGGCGAGGGAAGCAAGCAAACTGGGTGACAAGGGGAGCATAAGTCCTGTTAGGCAAGCCCGAAAGGCGCTGAGTTTGGCATAGAACCCCCTCCGCACGAAAGACCACTGCAAGGTGTACGCGGCACGCTTCTTCGCTATAATCCGCGACCTGCCCACGCCGCAGGCTCGCCGAGCACATATTTCACGGTCTGGGCCGCCATTATCCCGGTCATATCTGGGCCTGAAAGGATCGCGCATGTTTGAAAACCTAACCGACCGTCTCTCACAGACGCTGCGCCATGTCACCGGCAAGGCGAAACTGACCGAGGACAACATCAAAGACACCCTGCGCGAAGTGCGCATGGCGTTGCTCGAAGCCGACGTCGCCCTGCCGGTGGTCAAGGACTTCGTCAATTCGGTCAAGGAACGCGCCGTCGGCACCGAAGTGTCGCGCAGCCTGACGCCGGGCCAGGCCTTCGTGAAGATCGTCCAGGCCGAGCTCGAAAGCCTGATGGGCGCCGCCAACGAAGACCTGAACCTGAGCGCCGTACCGCCAGCGGTAGTGCTGATGGCCGGTCTCCAGGGCGCGGGCAAGACCACCACGGCTGGCAAACTGGCGCGCTTCCTTAAAGAGCGCAAGAAAAAATCGGTAATGGTGGTGTCCGCGGACATCTACCGTCCGGCGGCAATCAAGCAGCTGGAAACCCTGGCCAACGATATCGGCGTGACGTTCTTCCCGTCCGACCTGAGCCAGAAGCCGGTGGACATCGCCCAGGCGGCTATAAAGGAAGCGAAGCTCAAGTTCATCGACGTGGTCATCGTCGATACCGCCGGTCGCCTGCACATCGATGAAGAGATGATGGGCGAGATCAAGGCGCTGCATGCCGCGATCAACCCGGTAGAAACCCTGTTTGTCGTCGATGCCATGACCGGCCAGGACGCGGCCAACACCGCCAAGGCCTTCGGTGATGCACTGCCGCTGACCGGCGTGATCCTGACCAAGGTCGACGGCGACGCCCGTGGCGGTGCCGCGCTGTCGGTACGCGCCATCACCGGCAAGCCGATCAAGTTCATCGGCATGGGCGAGAAGAGCGAAGCGCTCGAGCCGTTCCACCCCGAGCGTATCGCTTCGCGCATCCTCGGCATGGGCGACGTGCTCAGCCTGATCGAACAGGCGGAAGCGACACTCGACAAGGACAAGGCCGACAAACTGGCCAAGAAGCTGAAGAAGGGCAAGGGCTTCGACCTCGAGGACTTCCGCGACCAGCTGCAGCAAATGAAGAACATGGGCGGCCTCGGCGGCCTCATGGACAAACTGCCGAACATCGGTGGCGTAAACCTGGCGCAGATGGGCAATGCCCAGGGCGCGGCGGAAAAACAATTCAAGCAGATGGAAGCCATCATCAACTCCATGACCCCGGCCGAGCGCCGCGACCCTGAGCTGATCAGCGGTTCGCGCAAGCGCCGTATCGCCATGGGTTCCGGCACCCAGGTGCAGGACATCGGTCGCTTGATCAAGCAGCACAAGCAGATGCAGAAGATGATGAAGAAGTTCTCCGCCAAGGGCGGGATGGCCAAGATGATGCGCGGCATGGGCGGTATGTTGCCCGGCGGCGGCATGCCGAAAATGTAAAGAATCTGCGCCGGCTGTCATGTCGGCGTTGCCCCGCACGGATGCGGGGATCTCCAGCAAACCCGCGCCAGGCGGGAGCTGACCTGCCGTTTTTAATGACGGCTTCATGGCAGATCTTGATTGCGCGGCACCAGGCGCCGGAAAAAGTCATTTGCAAAAGTCCGGATATTCCTTAGAATATGCGGCCTTTCGGGCACCTATGCCCGCTGTGCATTTAGATTTGCAGCACCGACTACAGGAACGATGTTCACATGCTAACAATCCGTCTTGCCCTTGGCGGCTCCAAAAAGCGCCCGTTTTACCACCTGACCGTAACCGACAGCCGCAATCCGCGTGACGGTTCCCACAAGGAGCAGGTTGGTTTCTTCAACCCTGTTGCCCGTGGTCAGGAAGTTCGTTTGTCCGTGAACCAAGAGCGCGTAGCCTACTGGCTGAGCGTTGGTGCACAACCTTCTGAGCGCGTTGCTCAGTTGTTGAAGGAATCGGCTAAGGCCGCGGCCTGAGCAATATGAACGCGACGCCAAAAGATGCCGGTGATTTGATCGTTGTCGGCAAGATCTACTCTGTACATGGCGTTCGCGGCGAAGTGAAGGTGTATTCCTTTACTGATCCGATCAAGAACCTGTTGGACTACAAAACCTGGACGCTCAAGCGCGAAGGTAGCGTGAAACAGGTGGAGCTGGTCAGCGGACGCGGGAACGACAAGTTCCTGGTCGCAAAGCTCAAGGATCTCGATGATCGTGAAGAAGCACGTCTTCTGGCCGGTTATGAGATCTGTGTGCCGCGCAACCTGTTCCCTGAACTGACCGACGGCGAGTACTACTGGTACCAGCTGGTGGGTCTGAAGGTCATCGACCACCTCGGGCAATTGCTCGGGAAGATCGATCACCTGCTCGAGACCGGTTCGAACGATGTCATGGTGGTCAAGCCTTGCGTCGGCAGCATGGATGATCGCGAACGCCTGTTGCCCTATACCGAGCAATGCGTGTTGGCAGTCGACCTTGAAGCAGGCGAGATGAAGGTGGAATGGGATGCGGATTTCTAAACGTGGCTAATTTGCGCGTTGAAGTCATCACGCTGTTTCCCGAGATGTTTTCCGCCATCAGCGAATACGGCATAACCAGCCGCGCGGTGAAACAGGAGCTGTTGCAGCTCACCTGTTGGAATCCGCGAGACTACACCACGGATCGGCATCACACTGTGGACGATCGCCCGTTTGGCGGTGGTCCGGGCATGGTGATGAAGATCAAGCCCCTGGAAGATGCACTGGTTCAGGCCAAGGCAGCAGCCGGGGAGGCGGCGAAGGTAATTTACCTGTCGCCCCAAGGCCGTCAGCTGACTCAGTCGGCGGTACGCGAGCTGGCGAATTCGGATGCATTGATCCTGATTGCCGGCCGTTATGAAGGCATTGACGAGCGTTTCATTGAAGCTCATGTCGATGAAGAGTGGTCGATTGGCGACTATGTATTGTCTGGCGGCGAGCTGCCGGCGATGGTCCTGATCGATGCGGTTACACGACTGCTGCCTGGAGCTTTAGGGCATGCGGATTCCGCCGAGGAAGATTCCTTTACGGATGGTCTGCTGGATTGCCCGCACTACACCCGACCGGAGGTGTATGCGGATCAGCGTGTTCCCGACGTGTTGCTGAGTGGCAACCACGCGCACATCCGGCGTTGGCGTTTACAGCAGTCCCTTGGTCGGACCTATGAACGACGCGCCGATCTTCTGGAAAGCCGCTCGCTTTCTGGAGAAGAGAAGAAGCTGCTCGAGGAATACATCCGCGAGCGGGACGATAGTTAACAACGTATCGATGGTAAGTCCGATGACTTGCCTTAGGAGCACAGCATGACTAACAAAATCATCCTTGCACTCGAAGCAGAGCAGATGACCAAAGAGATCCCTACCTTTGCCCCGGGCGACACCATTGTCGTTCAGGTGAAAGTGAAGGAAGGCGACCGTGCGCGTCTGCAAGCGTTCGAAGGTGTTGTTATCGCCAAGCGTAACCGCGGCGTAAACAGTGCATTCACCGTTCGTAAAATCTCCAACGGTGTTGGCGTAGAGCGTACTTTCCAGACCTACAGCCCGCAAATCGACAGCATGGCTGTCAAGCGTCGCGGTGACGTACGTAAAGCCAAGCTGTACTACCTGCGTGACCTGTCGGGTAAAGCAGCTCGCATCAAGGAAAAACTGGCTTAAGTCCAGCTTCCGATGCAAAAAAAGCAGCCTGCGGGCTGCTTTTTTGTTGCCTGCGATTTGTGCTTTGAGCACTCTGCATAGCTTTATGGCCCTTTCGACACCGTGTGTGCCCGTATCCTTCAAGAGTTTTTATGCCCGCCATCGATCATCCGCTCATAGACCAGTTTCTCGACGCCCTGTGGCTGGAAAAAGGGCTTTCCGATAACACCCGCGGCGCCTATCGCAGCGACCTGGCCCTGTTCAACGGCTGGTTGCAGGAAAAGAACCTGGAGTTGGTAAACGCCGGGCGGGAACTGATCCTCGATCATCTGGCGTGGCGCTTGGAGCAGAACTACAAACCGCGCTCCACTGCCCGATTTCTTTCCGGTTTGCGTGGGTTTTATCGCTATTTGCTGAGAGAAAAGTTGATCGCGGTGGACCCGACCTTGCGCGTGGAAATGCCGCAGCTGGGGCGTCCGCTGCCCAAATCCTTGTCGGAGGCAGATGTGGAAGCATTGCTGGCGGCCCCCGACCTCAGCGACCCCATCGGCCAGCGTGATCGGGCCATGCTGGAAGTCCTGTATGCCTGTGGCCTGCGCGTCACTGAGTTGATCAGCCTGACGCTCGAACAGGTGAACCTGCGCCAGGGCGTGCTGCGGGTGATGGGCAAGGGCAGCAAGGAACGCCTGGTGCCGATGGGCGAGGAGGCGATCGTCTGGGTTGAGCGTTACATGCGCGATGCCCGTCATGATCTGCTGGGCGGGCGTCCCAGCGACGTGCTGTTTCCCAGCTTGCGCGGCGAGCAGATGACCCGCCAGACCTTCTGGCACCGCATCAAGCACCAGGCCAAGGTAGCCGGGATCAATAAATCGCTTTCCCCGCACACCTTGCGGCATGCCTTCGCCACGCACCTGCTCAATCACGGCGCCGACTTGCGAGTGGTGCAGATGCTGCTGGGGCACAGCGATCTATCCACAACCCAGATCTACACCCATGTGGCCCGGGCGCGGTTGCAGGACTTGCATGCCAAGCACCATCCCCGGGGCTGAGCCTGCCGCGATGTTGTCAATGCTGACGCCATCGCGAGCAAGCTCGCTCCCACAGGGATCCGTGTTGGGCGCGCGATCCCGGCCTGGCACCGATCAAAGTGTGGGAGCGAGCTTGCTCGCGATAGCTGTGTGTCAGCCGCCATCAATTCTGTATGTGACTACAAAACGTCGTGTGTCAGCGGCATTCGGCCACGCCACCCTTATGTGGTAGGCTTTCCCGGTTTGCACAGTGGGCGGCTGGAACCCGAATCTGCGGGTCGGCGTTTCCTCGTCCCATTTGTTCGCCTCAGGAGTCCCCATGCGTTTGATCCAGATGTTCACCGCCGCCGCCATTGCGCTGGCCAGTACCTTTGCCATCGCCGATGACGCGGCCGACCAGGCCATCCGTAAGAGCCTGGCCAACCTTGAGCTCGAAGTGCCTATCGAAGCCATTACCGCCAGCCCGATGTCCGGCCTGTATGAAGTCAAGCTCAAGGGCAGCCGTGTGCTGTACGCCAGTGCCGACGGCCAGTACATCGTCCAGGGCAACTTGTTCGCACTCAAGGACGGCAAGCCGGTCAATCTCACCGAGATCACCGAGCGCCAGGGCATCTCCAAGCTGATCAACGGCATCCCGGTTGCCGAGACCGTGGTCTACCCGGCGATCGGCGAGACCAAGTCGCACATCACCGTATTCACCGACACCACTTGCCCGTATTGCCACAAGCTGCACGCTGAAGTGCCGGAGCTGAACAAGCGCGGTATCGAAGTGCGCTACGTGGCGTTCCCGCGCCAGGGCCTGGGTTCGCCGGGTGACGAGCAGCTGCAGGCGGTCTGGTGCTCCAAGGACAAGAAGGCGGCCATGGACAAGATGGTCGACGGCAAGGAAATCAAGGCCGCCAAGTGCGAGAACCCGGTTTCCAAGCAGTTCGCCCTCGGCCAGTCCATCGGCGTGAACGGCACGCCGGCTATCGTTTTGGCGGACGGCCAAGTGATTCCGGGCTATCAGCCGGCGCCGCAAGTCGCCAAACTGGCCCTGAGCGCAAAATGACCAGGGTCGATCCGCTTTTGAAGATCACGGCTCGGCGAAAACCTTCGTCGGGCCGTTAAACACAAAGTCGCGTTGCTGCGCGGCTGTATTTCACGGCCGACCTTGCGTCGGCCGTTTCATGGGGAGTCAAGAGTGAATCCGGTCAAAGTAGGCATCTGTGGGTTAGGTACCGTCGGTGGCGGCACCTTCAACGTACTTCAGCGCAACGCCGAGGAAATTGCTCGTCGTGCCGGGCGTGGAATCGAAGTGGCACAAATTGCCATGCGCACGCCAAAGCCTCAGTTCCAGACGACCGGTATTGCGATTACCAACGATGTCTTCGAAGTGGCCACGAACCCTGAGATCGACATCGTGATAGAGCTGATGGGCGGCTATACCGTTGCCCGAGAGCTGGTACTCAAGGCCATCGAGAATGGCAAGCATGTGGTCACCGCGAACAAGGCGCTCATCGCCGTTCACGGTAATGAGATTTTCGCCAAGGCACGCGAGAAAGGCGTGATCGTGGCGTTCGAAGCCGCCGTGGCCGGGGGTATCCCGGTGATCAAGGCGATTCGCGAAGGCCTCTCGGCCAACCGCATCAACTGGGTTGCGGGGATCATCAACGGCACCGGCAACTTCATCCTCACCGAGATGCGCGAAAAAGGCCGCACCTTCGAGGATGTACTCACCGAAGCCCAGGCCCTGGGTTACGCCGAGGCCGATCCGACCTTCGACGTGGAAGGCATCGACGCAGCGCACAAGCTGACGATCCTGGCTTCCATCGCCTTTGGCATCCCGCTGCAATTCGACAAGGCCTACACCGAAGGCATCACCAAGCTGACCACCGCCGACGTGAACTATGCCGAAGCCCTCGGCTACCGCATCAAGCACCTGGGCGTGGCGCGCAGCACTGCCAGCGGCATCGAATTGCGGGTGCACCCGACGCTGATCCCGGCGGATCGCCTGATCGCCAACGTCAACGGCGTGATGAACGCGGTGATGGTCAACGGCGATGCCTCCGGCTCGACGCTGTTCTATGGCGCCGGCGCCGGCATGGAGCCAACAGCGTCCTCGGTGATCGCCGACCTGGTGGATGTGGTTCGCGCCATGACCTCGGACCCGGAAAACCGCGTGCCGCACCTGGCCTTCCAGCCGGATTCGCTGTCGGCCCATCCGATTCTTCCGATCGACGCCTGCGAAAGCGCCTACTACTTGCGCATCCAGGCCAAGGATCACCCGGGCGTATTAGCCCAGGTGGCGAGCATCCTTTCGGAGCGTGGCATCAACATCGAATCGATCATGCAGAAGGAAGTCGAGGAGCACGACGGCCTGGTGCCGATGATCCTGCTGACCCACCGTGTGGTCGAGCAGCGCATCAACGACGCCATTGCCGCGTTGGAGGCCCTGCAAGGCGTCGTTGGCCCAGTGGTCCGTATCCGCGTCGAACATTTGAACTAATTTAGCGGCAAGCTCTAAGCTGCACGCTACAAGTAAAAGCCGACCCGCTTTTCACTTGTAGCTTGTAGCTTGAGGCTCGCAGCTCAAACCGAAGGTTTGCCCCTATGCGCTATATCAGCACCCGCGGCCAGGCACCGGCCCTGAATTTCGAAGATGTCCTGCTGGCCGGCCTGGCCACGGATGGCGGTCTCTATGTGCCGGAGAACCTGCCGCGTTTCACCCAGGAAGAAATCGCCTCCTGGGCCGGCCTGCCGTATC
This sequence comes from Pseudomonas sp. BP11-1-1, assembly GCF_052112105.1. Taxonomy (NCBI): domain Bacteria; kingdom Pseudomonadati; phylum Pseudomonadota; class Gammaproteobacteria; order Pseudomonadales; family Pseudomonadaceae; genus Pseudomonas; species Pseudomonas sp. BP11-1-1. The sequence continues at coordinate 156,227 of NZ_JAUTYU010000007.1, read as the reverse complement.
ACGAGCTGGCCTTCCGCGTGATGCGCCCGTTTGTTGCCGGCAGCATTCCGGACGCCGATTTCAAGAAGATCCTCGAAGAGACCTATGGCGTCTTTTCCCACAATGCCATTGCCCCGTTGCGTCAGCTCAACGGTAACGAATGGGTCTTGGAGTTGTTCCACGGTCCGACCCTCGCGTTCAAGGATTTCGCCTTGCAACTGCTCGGTCGCCTGCTGGACTACGTGCTGCAGAAACGTGGCGAGCGCGTGGTGATTGTCGGTGCAACTTCCGGCGACACCGGTTCGGCCGCCATCGAAGGCTGCAAGCATTGCGAGAACGTCGACATCTTCATCCTGCACCCGCACAACCGCGTCTCGGAAGTGCAGCGCCGGCAGATGACGACCATCTTCGGCGAAAACATCCATAACATCGCCATCGAAGGCAATTTCGATGACTGCCAGGAAATGGTCAAGGCGAGCTTCGCCGACCAGAGTTTCCTCAAGGGCACGCGGCTGGTGGCGGTGAACTCGATCAACTGGGCGCGGATCATGGCCCAGATCGTCTATTACTTCCACGCGGCCCTGCAATTGGGCGGCCCGGCCCGTTCGGTATCGTTCTCGGTGCCGACCGGTAACTTCGGCGATATCTTCGCTGGCTACCTGGCGCGCAACATGGGCCTGCCGATCAATCAACTGATCGTCGCCACCAACCGCAACGACATCCTGCACCGCTTCATGAGCGGCAACCAGTACGTGAAGGAAACCCTGCACGCCACGCTGTCGCCGTCGATGGACATCATGGTGTCGTCGAACTTCGAACGCCTGTTGTTCGATCTGCATGGTCGCAACGGCGCGGCGATCGCCAGCCTGATGGACAGCTTCCGCCAGGGCGGCGGTTTCAGCGTCGAGGCCGAGCGTTGGACCGAAGCCCGCAAGCTGTTCGATTCCCTGGCCGTGGATGACGCCCAGACCTGCGAGACCATCGCCGAGGTGTTCGGGCAAAGCGGTGAGTTGCTCGACCCACACACCGCTATTGGTGTGAGGGCCGCGCGCGAGTGCCGTCGCAGCCTGGATATCCCGATGGTCATCCTGGGCACTGCTCACCCGGTCAAGTTTCCGGAAGCCGTGGAGAAGGCGGGCGTAGGAAAAGCGCTCGAACTGCCTGCACATCTTTCTGATTTGTTTGAGCGAAACGAGCGTTGCACGGTGTTGCCGAACGACTTGAAAGCCGTGCAGGCCTTTGTCAGTCAGCATGGCAATCGCGGCAAGCCTCTCTGACGGCTCTAACCTGTCACATTTTGAAGCCCGTCTCCTGACGGGCTTTCTTGTTTCTGCATGCCAAACTGGCCGGGTTTTCGCCCTTGGAGGGATGGGCGGGTAATTTCGAAGGAAGTGCAGATGTTGTTCTTTATCCGATGCAAACCAGTGTTGAGCTGGATGATGGGCCTGGTCCTGATGTACTGGACCCAGTGGGGCGGGGCGGCCCAACTGGCGGCCTCCGGCCAACCACCGTTCGAGCCGGGCGGGCGGCTGGCGCTTGATGCCGAGGAGTTGCGGTGGATCAGGGAAAATCCGCGTGTCGTCGTTGCCTCGATGCAGTTCCCGCTGTACCTGTTCAAAGATGAACGCGGGCGATGGAATGGGCTGAACGACGATATTCTGCGGCGTATCGCGCACATGACCGGCCTTGAGTTCGTCCACCGGGAGTCGTTCTCTCCCGATCAATTGATCGTGATGTTGCAAAACGGCGAGGCCGACATGACCACCACCCTGGCGATGAACGACGAGCGCCGGGAGTTCCTGAGTTTCAGCCATGCGTTCGGAGGCTCCGGCTGGGTCTTCGTCGGGCGCAACGGAGCGCCACTGCTGCGTTCGCTGGAGCAGCTCAATGGCAAGGTCCTGGCGTTGCCTGCACGCCACGCGTTGGAAGCGCAGATCAAGCGCGACCATCCGGCCATCGAACTGCGCACGGTCAAGACCTATTGGGAGGCGAGGGCGCTGGTGGAGAGCCGGGAAGCCCATGCCACCATCGAGAATGAAACCGGCGCGCACCTTTATCCCGCAGGTCAGCTACAGGTGGGCAGCAACCTCGAAGGTCGATGGGAGCCCGATTATCTGGCTGTGCGCCAGGACCTGCGACCTTTGCTGGGCATTTTGAACAAGGCGCTGGAAGCATTCCCGGTCGAAGAAATGCGTGCGCTGCGCTCAAAATGGTTGGCAAGTATTGCCCCGCGCCAGGCACCGTCGCTCTGGGCACGTGTCTCCCAGTGGGGCTATTGGTGTGTGGTCGGGGCGGGCGTGTTCGGCCTGTTGTCCCTGCTGTGGAGCCGTCGCCTGCAGGCGCAGATCAATCAGCGTCTCAAGGCCGAGGCGGTACTCAACGACCAGTTGACCTTCCAGCGAGCCCTGATGGATGCCATTCCCGATCCGATCTTCATTCGTGACCTCGAGGGACGGCTGGTCATGTGCAACAGAAGTTACGAGGAACAGTTTTCGACCCGCTTCGAAAAACTGCGAGGGACCCGTTTGACAGACTCTTCGGCCTTTCCATTGGCGACTGCCGAGCTGCTGCATGGTGAACTGATGGAGCAATTGCAAAGCCGCAAGCCGCGATTTGCTGACCGTCAACTGATGTTCAACTGCGGATTACGGGACATCTACCACTGGTCGGTGCCATTTTATGGTGCCGATGGGCAATTGCGAGGGCTCCTGGGTGGGTGGATCGATGTCGGGCGGCGATGGCGGCGCTCGAACCGGTTCCTGGCGTGAGCACGGCGACGGGCAATGGCTGTTGTCTGCCTGTCACATTGGACGCGCATGCTCGTTTGAACAGGTCTCGGAGGTGGCGCTTCGTTGCGCTGGCGAACTTTCCGCCAGGCCCAACGGTCACTTACTGTGCAGTTGTTTTTTCGGACTAATGAAGGGTGATCGAATGGAAAGTATCAGCCTGTTGCTGAATGAAGCCTTGAGCCCGTGCCAGGTCACGCTCACTCCCTCCGGTACAAAGGGCGAGTGCCTGGTGACGCTGAAGAACCGCTCGGGCGCCATCATGGTCGAGCGAGCGTTCAATCAGGCCCAATTGGCCGACAAGCGCCAACTGACTGACGTGGTCGATGGCCTGCATCGTGACGTGATGATTGCCGAAGGCCGCTTGGAGCCTTGCGTGATTGCGGCATTGCGCAATCTGGCGCGCGACAAGGTCATGACCGTCCCGAATTGAGCGACATTTCCTAGGGAACCTTCCTACACCCTGGTGAGTCAGACCTTTTACCAACAAGAGCAAGCATTGTGCTCCGGTGCTTGTCGCTTGTTGTACTGACCTGAATGGTCACGTTTAACCCCGAGTTGTCTCCCCACTTCTCGGGGTTTCTTTTTGCCTGGCGTTCAGGCCTTGGCGCGGCCACTCGACCGCGCTGAATCTGGGTGGGAGCGAGCTTGCTCGCGATGGCGTCGCGTCAGCCAATTCCGACGTCAACGGACACACCGCAATCGCGAGCAAGCTCGCTCCCACAATGGATCTATGGCGAATTCGAGATTTTTGTTCACAGCAGATCCACGGTCGCATCAAACAGCACCATCGGACCGCAGTCTGGCGATCCGCTGCGCATCGTAGCCAAGCTCACCGAGTACCTGCGCGTTGTGCTCGCCCAACGCCGGTCCGACCCATTCGGACGTGCCAGGTGTTTCCGAGAGCTTCGGGATGATCCCGGGCATCTTGAACGCCTTGCCGTCCGGCAGCTTGGCCTGCAGGAACATTTCCCGGGCGAGAAATTGCGGGTCGCTGAACATGTCTTCGGCACTGAAAATCCGACTGGCCGGCACTCCGGCCTGGTTCAGCTGTTCGATGACAGCCTCCAGCGGCAGTGAGTTGACCCAACGATCGATCACGCCGTAGAGCTCGTCGCGGCGACTGTCGCGTCCATCATTGCTGGCCAGTTGCGGGTCGTTGGCCAGGTCGTCACGGCCGATGATTTGCATGAAGCGCTTGAAGATCGCATCACCGTTGGCGCCGATCTGTACATGCTTGCCGTCGGCGCTGGTATGGATGGACGATGGGGTGATGCCGGGCATGATGTTGCCGGTGCGTTCGCGAATGAAACCGAACACATCGAATTCCGGCACCATGCTTTCCATCATGGCGAATATCGCTTCATACAGCGCCACGTCCACTACTTGTCCGGTGCCGCCGTTCACCTCGCGATGACGCAAGGCCATCAGCGCGCCGATCACGCCCCAGAGCGCGGCAATGGAGTCGCCGATGGAAATTCCCGTACGCACCGGCGGGCGGTCCTCGAAACCGGTGATGTAGCGCAGGCCGCCCATGGATTCTCCGACGGCGCCAAATCCGGGCTGATCCTTCATCGGCCCGGTCTGACCGAACCCGGAAAGTCGCACCATGACCAGTTTCGGGTTCAGTGCGTGCAACACGTCCCATCCCAGGCCGAGCTTTTCCAGCACGCCGGGACGAAAATTCTCGATCAGGATGTCCGCTTCGCCGATCAACTGTTTCAGGATCGCCAAGCCTTCAGGATGCTTGAGGTTCAGTGTCAGGGACTTTTTGTTGCGCGCCTGGACAAACCACCACAAGGACGTGCCTTCATACAGCTTGCGCCATTTACGCAGCGGATCGCCGCCGTCGGGCGACTCGACCTTGATCACCTCGGCGCCGAATTCACCGCAGATGCGCGAGGCGAAAGGGCCGGCGATCAGGGTGCCGAGTTCGATGACCTTGACGCCGGCAAGGGGTTTGGCAGTAAGCGACATAACGAATCCTTGTAGGACAAAGGCGGAACGAGAACAGCGTTTTATCATAGGCCAAGGTCAGTCGCCGCAGGTTGATGGTCGGCAATTCGTGGATTGTCCGTGTCATCGGTTAGACTTGCCGCCTTTCCTCGTATCAAGAAGCCCGTTCATGGCCCAGCCGTCCACGACCTACAAGTTTGAACTGAACCTCACCGACCTCGACCGCAGTGTGTATGAGAGCGTGAAGCAAACCATCGCCCGTCATCCTTCGGAAACCGAGGAGCGCATGACCGTGCGCCTGCTGGCCTACGCGTTCTGGTACAACGAGCTGCTGTCGTTCGGTCGTGGTCTGTCAGACGTCGATGAACCCGCGTTGTGGGAAAAAAGCCTGGACGACCGAGTGCTGCATTGGATCGAAGTCGGCCAGCCGGACGCCGAGCGCCTGACCTGGTGCTCGCGCCGCACCGAGCGCACCAGCCTGCTGGCCTATGGCAGCCTGCGTGTCTGGGAAGGCAAGGTGATTCCCGCCGTGAAGACGCTGAAGAACGTGAACATCGCCGCCGTGCCCCAGGAAGTCCTCGAAACCCTGGCCCGGGACATGCCCCGGGTCATCAAGTGGGACGTGATGATCAGCGAAGGGACGATTTTCGTGACCGACGACCGTGGCCAGCACGAAGTGCAGCTGCAGTGGTTACTGGGCGAGCGTGGATGATGGGCCATATTGCATAGATTCACCGTGGCGAGGGAGCTTGCTCCCGCTTGGGGGCGCAGCGCCCACAAGAGGAGGGCCGCTGCGCGCTGGAGCGCCAACCCGGCCCAGCGGGAGCAAGCTCCTTCGCCACAAGAATTCCCACTTTAAGAGAAGTTTTCGTCTTTCCCCATGCGCATAGAACCCCGCCAGTTACCCGACACCCTGCCATTCCTCGGTGACCTGCCGCCGCTGTTGACCCGCCTGTACGCCGCCCGAGGCGTGCAATCTGCGGTTGAATTGGATAAAAGCCTGGCACGCCTGATCCCTTACCAGCAGCTCAAGGGAATCGACGCCGCAGTAGACCTGCTGGTGACGGCGCTGGAACACCGGCAGCGCATCCTGATCGTTGGCGATTTCGATGCGGACGGTGCGACCGCCAGCACGGTAGGGGTATTGGGCCTGCGCCTGCTCGGTGCGGCCCATGTCGATTACCTGGTGCCCAACCGCTTCGAATATGGCTACGGATTGACTCCGGAAATCGTTGAAGTCGCCCTGGAGCGCGAGCCGCAATTGCTGATCACCGTGGACAATGGCATTTCCAGCGTCGAAGGCGTGGCGGCGGCGAAAGCCGCGGGTCTCAAAGTGCTGGTCACCGACCACCACCTGCCCGGCCTCGAATTGCCGGCGGCTGATGCCATCGTCAACCCGAACCAACCGGGTTGTGATTTTCCCAGCAAGGCACTGGCGGGCGTCGGCGTGATTTTTTACGTGCTGATGGCCCTGCGGGCACGCTTGCGCAGCCTGGGCTGGTATGCCACCAAGCCCCAACCGAACATCGGCGAGCTGCTGGACCTGGTGGCGCTGGGCAGCGTCGCCGACGTGGTTCCTTTGGACGCCAATAACCGGATCCTGGTGCACCAGGGCCTGGAGCGTATTCGCGCCGGCCGCGCCCGTCCCGGGATCAAGGCGATCCTCGAAGTGGCCAAGCGCGACCCGTCGCGTATCACGTCCACCGATCTCGGTTTCATTCTCGGCCCGCGACTGAATGCGGCGGGGCGCCTGGATGACATGAGCCTGGGCATCGAATGCCTGCTCACCGATGACCCGGCGCTGGCGCGGGAAATGGCGGCGCAACTGGATGGCATGAACCAGGACCGCAAGTCCATCGAACAGGGCATGCAGCGCGAAGCGCTGGCCCAGCTCAAGGATTTGCCGGTGGAGTCGATGCCGTTCGGTTTATGCCTGTTCGATCCGCAGTGGCACCAAGGGGTTATCGGCATCCTCGCGTCGCGGATGAAAGAGCGGTATTTCCGTCCGACCATTGCCTTTGCCGATGCCGGGGACGGTTTGCTCAAAGGCTCCGGCCGCTCGGTACCGGGTTTTCATATTCGCGATGCGCTGAGCGTCGTTGCCGCGCAGCATCCAACGCTGATCAGCAAATACGGCGGTCATGCCATGGCGGCGGGGCTGACGTTGCCCGAGGCAAACTTTCCGATGTTCGCCGAGGCATTTGACGCGGAAGTGCGCAGGCAATTGCGTGAAGAAGACCTGACCGGCCGGCTGTTGTCCGACGGCACCCTGGCGGTGGAGGAGTTCCACCTGGAACTGGCCCGGGCGCTGCGTCACGCCGGCCCTTGGGGCCAGCACTTCCCCGAGCCGATGTTCCATGGCGTGTTCCAGTTGGTCGAGCAGCGCGTGGTGGGCGAGCGGCACCTGAAGGTCGTCCTCAAGAGCGAGTGCGGCTCGGTGAAGCTCGATGGCATCGCCTTTGGTATCGACCGCGAGATCTGGCCAAATCCTACGGTGCGCTGGGTCGAACTCGCCTACAAGCTCGACCTCAACGAGTTCCGCGGCCAGGAAACGGTGCAGTTGATGATTGCCCATATCGAACCGCGATAGACACTCGGCTTTTGTGGCGAGGGGATTTATCCCCGCTGGGCTGCGAAGCAGCCCCAAAGCAGGCGACTCAATCTGCCTGATACCCACAGGTGTCAGGTTTTGGGGGGCTTCGCCCCCAGCGGGGATAAATCCCCTCGCCACACAGTGACCAACCCAAGCGAGAGCAAGCACCCTCGTCACACCGTCAGTTTTTCAGGTCTGAACCCTGCTTCCTCCCAGGTTGTCGACTAGTCTCTAAGCACTGCTTGATAGCCCTTGTGACGTCTTGTCTGTTTCTTTGCCCGCGGGGGCGGGTGTTGCGCCTTTTGTCACTCGTCGACTTTTCAAACAGAACCCTGGAGCCTGCCCACTGATTCGAGAGGTGCCCCATGAGTCTGCTGCTGGAACCCTATACCCTTCGTCAACTGACCCTGCCCAATCGCATCGCGGTGTCGCCGATGTGCCAGTATTCGAGCGCCGATGGCCTGGCCAACGATTGGCATCTGGTGCACCTCGGCAGCCGCGCCGTGGGGGGCGCCGGGCTAGTCTTCACTGAAGCCACCGCCGTCACCGCCGATGGTCGCATTACCGCCCAGGACCTGGGCTTGTGGAACGACGAACAGATCGAGCCCCTACAGCGCATCACACGGTTTATCACCGCACAAGGGGCCGTGCCCGGCATTCAACTCGCCCACGCCGGTCGCAAGGCCAGCACCTGGCGGCCGTGGCTGGGCAAGCATGGCAGCGTCAAGCCGGAGGACGGTGGCTGGGTGCCGGTCGGCCCATCGCCTATCGCCTTCGATCCGCAGCACACCCAACCGGTCCAGCTGGACGAGGGGCAGATCGCCGACGTCATCCAGGCATTCGTGGACGCGGCCAAGCGCGCCTTGACCGCCGGCTTCAAGGTCGTCGAGGTCCATGCGGCCCATGGCTATCTGCTGCATCAATTCCTTTCGCCGTTGAGCAATCAGCGCCGCGATCAATATGGCGGGTCGTTCGAAAATCGCATCCGGCTGGTGTTGCAAGTGACCGAAGCGGTCAGGGCTGCCTGGCCTGAAGAGCTCCCGGTATTCGTGCGTGTCTCCGCCACCGACTGGGTCGAAGACGGCTGGAACCCGGATGAAACCGTGGAGTTGGCGCGACGCTTCAGGATGCTGGGGGTGGACTTGATTGACGTGTCGTCGGGCGGCACCGCCGCGAATGCGGAAATTCCCACCGGCCCGGGCTATCAGACGCGCTTCGCCGAGCGGGTACGCAAGGAGTCGGAAATCGCCACCGGCACCGTGGGCATGATCACCGAACCGGCCCAGGCCGAGCACATCCTGCGCACCTGCCAGGCCGACATCATCTTCCTCGCCCGCGAACTGTTGCGTGATCCATATTGGGCGCTGCATGCCGATGATGACCTGGGCGGACGCAAGGCCACCTGGCCGGCGCAGTACCAGCGGGCGACGCATCGGGACCAGCCGATCCATGAGTCGGATTTGCGGGATTGAGGGCCTGATAAAACAAAAAGCCCCGATCAGCATTGGCCGGGGCTTTTGTTTATCGGGCTGGATTATTCGGTGGTTGGACCGGCCTCATCGCAAGCAAGCTCGCTCCCACAGTGGAGTTGTGTTGTTCACATATCCCCCTGTGGGAGCGAGCTTGCTCCGGGCGGCGATCCGACGATTGGGCCAGTCCAGACACTCGATTACTGTCAGGGATACTTACGCTTATCCGGCGCCGGCGGAAAGTACTGGTACAACCAGGTTTCGCTCAAGGTCCGGTCCTTGGAGCGAATGAACAGCCGCATCTCCACCGGGTCCACGCGATCGTCGGTCGGGTACCAGTCAAAGGTGATGCGGTAGCCCTTGATCGAATCCAGCACCAGCACATTGAAATCCTTCACTTCGCCGTGGGAGCAGGTCACCACCGGTTCGATGCCGGTGCCCGGTGGCAACTGGTCGAGGCCGCCGCCGCTGAAGTCCACGGCAAAACGCCGCGCCCAGACGGTCGGGTAGTGCTCGCCGGGTGCCCAGCCTTCGATGAAGCCGCCCATGCCGGAACGGGTCGCATCGACGTGCGCCAGGTCCGTGCTGACCGGAGGCAAGGCGCTCCAGTAGAGCTTGTAGCCGTAGTTCAGCGAATCACCGGCGGCGACGGGTTTTTTCGGTGTCCAGAACGCGACGATGTTATCGAGGGTTTCGCCAGTGGTGGGAATCTCCAGCAGATCGACGGAGCCCTCGCCCCATGCGGTCGTAGGTTCTACCCACAGGCTTGGACGTTTGCTGTACCAGTCGACGGTGTCCTGGTAACTGTCGAAGTCATGGTCGGTCTGCACCAGGCCGAAGCCTTTCGGGTTCTTGTCGGCGAAGGCGTTGAACTGCAGGGTCGCGGGATTGTTCAGCGGGCGGCAGACCCACTCACCATTGCCGCGCCACATGGCCAGCCGGTCGGAATCATGGATTTGCGGGTGAATGGTGTCGCACATGCGTCGTTCGACGGTGCCGCAACTGAACATGCTGGTCATTGGCGCAATACCCAGTTGCTCGATGGCGGTACGGGCGTTGATATGCGCGTCGATTTCCATGACGACCCGCGTCGGTTGGCAGTCGATGTCAAAACGATAGGCACCGGTGGCACTAGGCGAGTCGAGCAACGCGTAGACCACGAAACGGGTGCTGTTCTTTTCCGGGGTTTCGAACCAGAACTTGGTGAAATCCGGAAACTCCTCGCGCTTCTTGGCGTAGGTGTCGATGGCCAGGCCACGGGCTGACAAGCCGTACTGGCCGCTGGCGTCGACGGCGCGGAAATAACTTGCGCCGAGGAAGGAAACGATATCGTGGCGGTCCAGCTCCGGTGCCTTGAACACCCGGAACCCGGCGAAACCCAGGTCACCGGTCAGTTGCGAGGTGTTGACCGTGGTCTTCTCATAATTGAACAGCTCCGGACGGAAATGCACCTCCCGGGCCATGCGCGTCTTCGCATCGACGCTGTACATGCGCACTGGCTGCTTGAAACCCATGCCGACGTGGAAGAACTGGACATCCAGCTGGCCGTCCACCGCGTTCCACAGCGAATGGTTGGCGTCGTACTTGATGGCGTTGAATTGCAGGGGCGACATCTGCGCCAGGGTGGGCGGCAGGACTTGCTTGGTGTCGGTGTAGGGGCTCCTGGCCAACTGCCGGGCCTGGTCTTTCAGCGCATCGAAATCGAACGGCCGGGCTTCGCCATCGGCTGCCTGATCGGCCGCCCAGGCGCGTGCAGCCATGAGCCCGGAAGCTGAGAGCCCGGTGTAGGCGGCAAAGGCCATGGAGGCCTTGAGCAGGTTCCTGCGGTGCATAAATACAACCTTCTATCGAAACAATCCCGCGCCGATCCTGGGAACAGGGATTGGTATTAGGGTTCGGACATGCCTTTGGCCAAACGCGACGGACGTTAGAACAGATACCTGAGAGCTGGATCGGTTCACCGAGGCGCAAAATCATAGGGCAAATGATGGGATCGAGAGATGGCAATGCGGGGTTCGGTCAAACTTTCTTACAGAGTTTTCTTTTTTTTACGGCGTTTCGGCGTTTTTTGACTAATTACTCTAAAAAACGCTTTTCACGCTTGGAATCCTCCTTATTCTTTAGCGAGATAGCCGGCATAACCGTTCACCAGGCGCTATCAGGCCAACGACGCAACGAAGGACAAGTCATGACGAAATTACAGGGCATCACCGAAATGCTGGGCGTTTTTCCCGGCCTGGGCATCAAGCGTCGGTCGCGCCGGCTTAGCCTGGAGGAATTGAGGTTGGTCGAGCGCTATCGAGAGTTGTCGGAAAACGACCGGATCGCCATGCGCTACCTCGTAGACGCGATGCGGCGTGTCTCGCAGTTTTGAACACGCTATTTCAAAGGAGAGCGTTATGTCGTCAACGGTAGCAAGCAACGGACGGGTGACCATTCCCAAGGCTATTCGCGAGGCCCTGCAATTGGTTCCGGGGTGTACTGTCGAATTCAGCATCAATGCGCTTGGCGAAGTGGTGTTACGTGCCGTGAGACACCCTGTGGCAAGGGATTGGGCCCAGGATTGCTTCGAGGTCACCCATGGCAGGGCGAAGATGAAGCGGCGTACAGGCGAGTTGATGGCGCGATTGCCTGCCAGATACAAATGAAATGAGTGTGTTGCCATGACCGTTAAAAAACACGACCGGACACTGTCGTCCGGTCGTGAATCAATTGTATTTCGGCTCAGTGCTTGAACATCACATGCCGCACCACCGTGTAATCCTCCAGCCCATACATGGACATGTCCTTGCCGTAGCCGGAGCGTTTCTGACCGCCGTGGGGCATTTCGCTGACGAGCATGAAGTGAGTGTTCACCCAGGTGCAGCCGTATTGCAGTCGCGCTGACAGGCGATGGGCACGGCCGACGTCGGTGGTCCATACCGATGAGGCCAATCCATAGTCCGAGTCGTTGGCCCACGCCAATACTTGCGCTTCATCGAGGAACGGGGTGACGGACACCACCGGGCCGAAGACTTCGCGGCGGACGATTTCGTCGTCCTGCTGGGCGTCGGCCAGCACCGTGGGTTCAAAGAAGAAACCGTTGCCGTCCACGGCCTTGCCACCGGTGATCAGGCGGATATGCGGCTGGGCGATGGCCCGCTCGACGAAAGCGGCCACGCGGTCGCGATGCTGGGCGGTGATCAGCGGGCCCATTTCGGTGTCGGGCTCGTTCTGCAAACCGTACTTGATGCTGCTGACCGCAGCGCCGAGTTTCTCGACGAACCGGTCATAGATGCCTTGCTGGGCGTAGATGCGACAAGCGGCGGTGCAATCCTGGCCGGCGTTGTAGAAGCCGAAGGTGCGGATGCCTTCCACGGCTGCGTCGATGTCGGCGTCATCGAAAATGATCACCGGGGCTTTCCCACCCAGCTCCATGTGCATGCGCTTGACGCTGTCGGCAGTGCTGGAAATGATGTTCGAACCGGTGGCGATGGAACCGGTCAGCGATACCATCCGCACTTTCGGGTGGGTGACCAGCGGATTGCCGACGGTTTGCCCACGGCCGAAGACCACGTTGAGCACGCCGGCGGGGAAAATCTGCGCGGCCAGTTCCGCCAGGCGCAATGCGGTCAGCGGGGTCTGCTCCGACGGCTTGAGCACCACGGTGTTGCCGGCGGCCAGGGCTGGAGCGATTTTCCAGGCGACCATCATCAACGGGTAATTCCACGGTGCAATGGAAGCGATAACCCCCACAGGATCACGACGGATCATCGACGTGTGGCCCGGCAGGTATTCGCCGCCCGCCGAACCGCTCATGCAGCGGCTGGCGCCGGCAAAGAAACGGAACACGTCGGCAATCGCCGGGATCTCGTCGTTCAACGCGGCGCTGAAGGGTTTGCCGCAGTTGTCCGATTCCAGCTTCGCCAGTTCCTCACCGTTGGCTTCGATGGCGTCGGCCAGCTTGAGCAGCAACACGGAGCGGTCCTTGGGTGACACTTGCGACCAGGATTCGAAGGCGCTGTCGGCGGCACGCACGGCGGCATCGACCTGGGCCTCGCTGGCTTCATTGATTTCCACCAGGACCCGACCCAGGGCCGGGTTGAATACCGCCTGGCCAGGGCCTTCGCCGTTGACCAGATGGCCGTTGATCAGCAGTTTAGTTTGCATGTCCTTGTCCTCTTGAATGGTTTCCAAGTCCCCTGTGGGAGCGAGCTTGCTCGCGATAGTGGTAGGTCATTCACCTTTGCAGCGACTGACACGACGCATTCGCGAGCAAGCTCGCTCCCACAGGATTGCGGTTCCTGCGATGAGCGATCTTCATTGATTATTTCCCGCCACTCCCCGCCACGCTTTCACCCCCGCGCGTCAGGTAATACGCGCCCAATATCGGCAACATCGTCACCATCATCACCAGCATCGCCACCACGTTGGTCACCGGCACGTCGCGAGGGCGGCTGAGCTGGTTGAGCAGCCAGAGCGGCAAAGTGCGCTCGTGGCCGGCGGTGAAGGTGGTGACGATGATTTCGTCGAACGACAGGGCAAACGCGAGCATTCCGCCGGCCAGCAGCGCCGACCCCAGGTTAGGCAGGACGATGTAGCGAAAGGTCTGCCAGCCGTCGGCGCCCAGGTCCATCGAGGCCTCGATCAGGCTGTGGGACGTGCGGCGCAGGCGGGCGATAACGTTGTTGTAGACGATCACCACGCAAAAAGTCGCGTGCCCGACAATGATGGTGAACATCCCGGGCTCTATGCCCAGGGTCTTGAACGTTGCCAGCAGGGCGATGCCGGTGATGATTCCCGGCAGGGCGATCGGCAGGATCAGCATCAGCGAAATGCCCTGTTTGCCGAAGAAGTCCCGGCGGTACAGCGCTGCCGAGGCCAATGTGCCGAGCACCATGGCAATCAGCGTCGCGACAGCGGCGACCTGCAAGGACAGCTTGATCGCCTCCAGCACGTCGGGGCGCGAGAAGGCCACGCTGAACCACTTCAATGTCAGCCCCTTGGGCGGAAAGCTGAACGCAGCGTCTTCGGTATTGAAGGCATACAGGAAGATGATCAGGATCGGAAAGTGCAGGAACACCAGCCCGCCCCATGCCGCGATCCGCAAGCCCCACGACGCTTGAGAGTCAGAGTGCATCGAAAGCCCCCAGTCGCTTGACGATGGAAAGGTAGATGGCGATCAGCACGATGGGCACCAGCGTGAACGCCGCGGCCATGGGCATGTTGCCGATGGCGCCTTGCTGGGCGTAGACCATGCTGCCGACGAAATACCCTGGCGGTCCCACCAGTTGCGGCACGATGAAATCCCCCAGGGTCAGCGAGAACGTGAAGATCGAGCCGGCGGCAATTCCCGGGATCGACAACGGCAGGATCACTTGCATGAACGTCTGGCGGGGCTTGGCGCCAAGGTCCGCCGAGGCTTGCAGCAGCGACGGCGGCAGACGCTCCAGGGACGCCTGGATCGGCAGGATCATGAATGGCAGCCAGATGTAGACGAACACCAGGAAGCGCCCCAGGTGTGAGGTGGACAAGGTGCTGCCGCCCACGCCGGGAATCCCCAGCACGAACTGCAACACAGGGCCCAGGCCCAGGTGCTGGACGAACCACTGCGCCACGCCGCCCTTGGCCAGCAGCAGCGTCCAGGCGTAAGCCTTGACGATGTAGCTGGCCCACATCGGCAGCATCACCGCGATGTAGAAAAACGCCTTGGTCTTGCCGCTGGTGTAGCGCGCCATGTAATAGGCAATCGGGAAGGCGACGATGGCGCTGGCGATGGACACCACGATTGCCATGGCCAGGGTGCGCACGATGATGTCGAAATTCGACGGTTGGAACAGCGCCGCGAAGTTCGCCAGGGTCAGGTCCGGCGTGACCGCCATGGTGAAGTCGTCGAAGGTGTAGAAACCCTGCCACAGCAAGGTCAGCAGCGAACCCAGGTAGATTGCGCCGAACCAGATCAGCGGTGGCACCAGCAACATCGACAGGTACAGGTTGGGGCGTCGGTACAGCACGTTGGAAAATCGCCGCAGCGGTGAGCCGGGGGCGGGCGTTCGCGTGAGAGCCAAGGTATTCATTTTCAGACCTCGGCCCCGGTGTCATTCAGGGCGATCATTGCCTCGCGGGCCCAGCGCACGGTGAGCTGCTGGCCGGTCTGGTATTGGGTCGCGTTGTCCACCCATTGGGTATTGGCCTGGCTGAGGTTCAGCGTCTGGCCGTTGTCGAGTTTCAGCTCGTAACGCGTGGCGCTGCCCTGGTACTGGATGTCATGGAGCAGGCCCTGGATTTCGATTTCATGGCCGGCCAGCGGGCCTTCGGCGAAACGCACATGCTCCGGGCGAATCGAAAACGGCTGTGGATGACCGCTCAATTGCCGGGCCAGTTCGCCACGGATCACGTTGGAGGTGCCGACGAACTCGGCAACGAAGGTGGTTGCCGGTTTCATATAGAGGTTGCGTGGGGTATCGACTTGTTCGATCCGACCTTTGTTGAAGACCGCGACGCGATCCGACATCGACAGCGCTTCGGTCTGGTCGTGGGTGACGAAAATGAAGGTGATGCCCAGCTGGCGTTGCAGCTTCTTCAACTCGCCCTGCATTTGTTCGCGCAACTTCAGGTCGAGGGCGCCCAGCGGTTCATCCAGCAGCAACACCCGAGGACGATTGACCAGCGCGCGGGCCAGGGCGACGCGTTGGCGCTGGCCGCCTGAAAGCTGCACCGGCTTGCGCTCGCCATAGCCGCCCAGGGCAACCATCTCCAGCGCTTCGTCGGCGCGCTTGATTCGTTCTGCCTTGGCCACGCCTTTGACTTTCAAACCGTAGGCCACGTTGTCGCGCACGTTCATGTGGGGAAAGAGGGCGTAGTCCTGGAAAACCGTGTTGACGTCGCGCTGATAAGGCGCGAGCCCGGTGGCTTCTTCACCGTGGATGCGGATCGAACCGGCACTGGGCTGCTCGAACCCGGCGATCAGCCGCAGGCACGTGGTCTTGCCCGAGCCGGAAGGGCCCAGCATGGAAAAGAACTCGCCGTCCTGGATATCGATGGAGACCCGGTCAACGGCCTTCACCTCGCCGAACTGACGGGAAACGTGGGTGAACTGGACTGCAAGCGTCATGGTGCGGGCTCCGGAAAAGCGGGCTTTCGTTAAATCATTACCAGGGGACAGGCACGGACTCGTGGCGAGGGGATTTATCCCCGCTGGGGGCGAAGCCCCCCAAAACCTGACACCTGTGGGTATCAGACAGATTGAGTCGCCTGCTTTGGGGCTGCTTCGCCGCCCAGCGGGGATAAATCCCCTCGCCACAAAAACAGTGTTCGGCTGCGCTTAACGTCCGCCCATGATCGCAATGTAATCCTGGGTCCAGCGGCTGTACGGCACGAACTTGCCGCCCTCGGCCTGTGGGGTTTTCCAGAACGCGATCTTGTCGAACTGATCGAAGCCGTTGGTCTTGCAACCTTCGGCGCCCAGCAGCTCGCTGCCCTTGCACGCCGCCGGCACCGCAGGCAAGGAGCCGAACCACGCGGCGACGTCGCCCTGGACTTTCGGTTGCAGCGACCAATCCATCCATTTGTAGGCGCAGTTCGGGTGCTTGGCCTCGGCATGTAGCATCGTCGTGTCGGCCCAGCCGGTGGCACCTTCTTTCGGAATGGTCGAGGCGATCGGCTGTTTCTCGTTCATCAGGCCGTTGACCTGATACGGCCAGGCGCCGGACGCCACCACGCCTTCGTTCTTGAAATCGCTCATCTGCACGGTGGTGTCATGCCAGTAGCGATGGATCAACGGCTGTTGGCCCCGCAGCAATTCGAGCACCGCCTTGTATTGGGCCTCGTCGAGTTGGTACGGGTCCTTGATACCCAGCTCAGGCTTGGCGGTCTTGAGGTACAGCGCCGCGTCGGCGATGTAGATCGGGCCATCGTAGGCTTGCACGCGGCCCTTGTTCGGCTTGCCGTCGGGCAAATCCTGGGCGTTGAACAGCACGCTCCAACTGGTCGGTGCCTGCTTGAACACGCTGGTGTTGTACATCAGTACATTCGGGCCCCATTGGTACGGGGTGCCGTAGGTCTGTTGGTTGACCACGTACCACGGCGCATCCTTGAGGCGCGGGTCGAGGTTTTTCCAGTTGGCGATCAGTGCGGTGTTGATCGGTTGCACCCGCTTGCCGGCAATCAGCCGCAACGACGCGTCGCCCGAGGCGGTCACCAGGTCGTAGCCGCCCTTGGTCATCAGGCTGACCATTTCATCGGACGTCGCGGCGGTTTTCACATTGACCTTGCAGCCGGTTTCCTTCTCGAAGCCGGTGACCCAGTCGTAGGCCTTGTCGCTTTCACCGCGTTCGATGTAGCCCGGCCAGGCGACGATATCCAGTTGGCCTTCGCCAGCACCAACGGCCTTGAGCGGTTCGGCGGCCTGCAGGCTGACGCTGGTCAGCAACGCCGTGGTGATTGCACTGAGCAATACGGTCTTGTGCGCGTACATGGAAATCCCTCTTGCTTTAATTATGGTCGGGGCAGTTTTGAACCGGTGAAGCGCCACGAATGGCTTGTTATTAGAGTAGTGCTGTTATCTAGAGATGCTGGCCATGCCTGGCCATGATGTGTCTCACCACGCTGTAGTCCTGCAGCGAGTCGCTGGACAGGTCTTTCCCATAGCCCGAACGTTTCAGTCCGCCGTGGGGCATTTCGCTGACCAGCATGAAATGGCTGTTGATCCAGGTGCAGCCGTATTGCAGCCGCGCCGCCACCTGCATCGCCTTGTCGAGGTTCTGGGTCCACACCGAGGACGCCAGGCCATATTCCGAATCATTGGCCCAATCCACCGCCTGGCTGAGTTCGTCGAAGCGGGTCACGGTGACGACCGGTCCGAATACCTCGCGCTGGACGATCTCATCACTTTGCTTGCAGCCGGCCAGCAGTGTCGGCTGGTAAAAGAAACCGGCGCCGGAATGCACCGCCGCACCTGTGATGCGTTCGATATGCGGTTGGCCGAGGGCACGCTCGACAAAACTGGCGACCCGGTCGCGTTGGCGGACGCTGATCAGCGGGCCGATTTCGTTGTCGGCGTCGCGCTTGCCGGCAAAGCGCAGGCTGCCGACCGCCGCACCGAGTTCGGCCACGAGTTGGTCATGAATGCCGGCCTGGGCGTAGATCCGGCAGGCCGCGGTGCAATCCTGGCCGGCGTTGTAATAGCCATAGGTGCGCACACCCTCGACCACCGCCCGCAGGTCGGCGTCGTCACAGACAATCACCGGGGCCTTGCCGCCCAGTTCGAGATGCGTGCGCTTGAGGGTTTTCGCGGCGGCCTGGAGGATCTTCTGCCCGGTGACGATATCCCCCGTCAACGAGACCATGCGCACCTTCGGATGACTGACCAAGTGGCTGCCGACGCCTTCACCGCCACCGCAGATGATATTGATGACGCCGCGCGGCAGGATCTCCGCCAACGTTGGCGCCAGGGCCAGGATCGACAGCGGGGTGTGCTCCGAAGGCTTGAACACCAAGGTGTTGCCGGCGGCCAGGGCCGGGGCGATTTTCCAGGCTGCCATCATGATCGGGTAGTTCCACGGCGCAATCGATGCCACCACGCCCAGCGGGTCGCGGCGCACCATGCTGGTGTAGCCGGGCAGGTATTCACCGCTGAGCTGGCCGGTCTGGCAGCGCACGGCGCCGGCAAAGAAACGGAACACGTCCACCGTGGCGCTCAAGTCATCCTGGCGGGCCAGGTGCAGCGGCTTGCCGCAGTTCAGTGATTCGAGGCGGGCCAGTTCGTCGGCGTTTTTTTCGATGGTGCTGGCGATTTCCAGCAGCAGGTTCGAGCGGTGTTGCGGCGTGGTGCGTGACCAGTCGGGGAAGGCGTGGTGGGCGGCGAGGATCGCGGTCTCGACCTGTTCGAGGCTGGCCTCGGCGATGTGGACGAGTACTTCACCGGTGGCGGGGTTGAGGATCGGCTCGACAACGCCTTCGCCGGGGACCAACGCTCCGTCGATCAGCAACGCGGTACAGAACGGGTTTTGCGTGCCGGCCATTTTTTATAGGTCTCAGTTGAAACAAAGAACCTGTGGGAGCGAGCTTGCTCGCGATGGCGGTGTATCAGTCGAATCGATGTCGCCTGTCACACCGCCATCGCGAGCAAGCTCGCTCCCACAATGGATTGTTCTCACACAAGGGATTGTGGCGATGCAGCAAGACTAGTGCTCAGCCGCAAGGCCGACAAATTCGAAATACTCAAGGCTGCGTTCGATTAAATAGATGGCTTGCGCCCGCTTGGGCGTTGCTCCCGAGCGACGGTCAGGAATGGATCGACCGACGCCGGTCGCGCCGTGCCCCGGCGCCACGCCAGGCCGACGTCGAGCGTCTGGTTGAGGTCGGCAATTGGGCGTGCCTCGATGATGTCGCCCTCCAGCGACCACGGACGATAGGTCATGTCCGGCTGGATCGACACGCCCAGCCCGGCGGCCACCAGACTGCGCACCGCTTCGGTCGAGGCGGTGCGCAGCGTGACCTGCGGTTGCAGGCCGGCGCCGCGCCAGAGGCGTTGCGCGTTGCGATCCATCTCGTCGACGTTCAGCTGGATCAGTGGCTCCCGGGCCACCTCCGCCAGGTTGATGCTGTCGTGTTCCAGCAGCGGGTGTTGGGCCGGCAGCCACAAGCGATACGGTGAGTGGGTCAGCACTTCGGTCTGCAGGGCGTGGCGGTCTTCGAGGTTGGACAGGATCAGGACGCCGACATCGATTTCGCCGCTGACCAGCAGATGCTCGATATAAGGTCGTTCGTCCTCCATGACGCGGATCGCCACGTTAGGATAGGCGCGCTGGAAACGGGTCAAGAGGTCCGCCAGGTAGTAACCGGCGACAAGGCTGGTCACGCCGACGGTGACTTGGCCAGCCACTTGGTCGGTGCTTTGTTGCAGGCTGCGCTTGGCATTGTCGACGGTGGCCAGGATCAGGTGGGCCTGGCGCAGGAATTGGTGCCCCTGGTGCGTCAATGTCATGCCCTTGGCGTGCCGACTGAACAGGCTGACGCCGATCTCTTCCTCCAATTGCTGGATGGCCAGGGTCAGGGTGGATTGGGAGATGAATGCAGTCTGCGCAGCGGCGGAGATCGAGCCGGTTTCGGCCACGGCTATGAAATGGCGGATCTGGCGCAGCGTCATCATGGCGGGATACCCGGGGGCGAATTTATCGATGTCCCCGAGTGTATATCGTTTTTTTAGAATGGGAGCCGGCGCTGACGCTGGACGTGCCAGGCAACATCTGGAAGCAATCTCGGCAAGGGCGACAGGGCACTTTCGATCTAGGCTGGTGGCCTCAAGTTGACCTGAAAACGTGGAGGCAACAAATGAACACCCGTGGATTGCTCGATCAGCTTCTCAAGTCCGGCCAGGAACTGCTGCAGAACAAGGCGGGCGGTTCGCAGGGCAAGCCGTCTTCCGGCCTGGGCGGGTTGCTCGGCGGCTCCGGCAACCTGGGCGGAATGCTTTCCGGCGCGGGCGGCGGAGCGTTGGCCGCCGGGGCCATGGGGTTGCTGCTGGGTAACAAGAAGGCCCGCAACTTCGGTGGCAAGGCCTTGGCTTATGGCGGCTTGGCTGCGTTGGGGGTGATTGCCTACAAGGCTTATGGCAACTGGCAGGCCCAGCAGGGCAACGCGCCGAAGACCGAGCCGCAGACCCTGGACCGCGTCCCGGCGGGGCAAGTCGAGCAACACAGCCAGGCGATCCTCAAGGCCCTGGTCGCGGCGGCCAAGGCTGACGGCCATGTGGACGAGCGGGAGCGGCAATTGATCGAAGGTGAATTCACCAAGCTCGACAACGACCAGGAACTGCAGCACTGGTTGCACGCCGAACTCAACAAACCCCTGGACCCTGCCGATGTGGCCCGAGCGGCCAGCACGCCGGAAATTGCCGCGGAAATGTACATCGCCAGCGTGATGCTGGTGGACGAGGAAAACTTCATGGAGAAATCCTACCTCGACGAACTGGCGCGCCAACTCAAGCTGGAGCCGGGGCTGAAGGCAGAACTGGAGAAGCAGGTGCGCCAGGCTGCTGCCTAACCTCCCTCAATGGTGTTGTGTTGTCCAATGTTATTGAGTTCACCGCACCGTGGCGAGGGAGCTTGCTCCCGCTGGGTGGCGAAGCCGCCCCAACAGCGTTTCCCAATGGACCCTTTCGGTCGGTTGACGGCGGCTGCGCCGCCGAGCGGGAGCAAGCTCCCTCGCCACGGTGCGTGTTTCACGCTTGAGCAAACGGTTTCAAAAATCTCCCTCAACCGCCATGCAGACGCACCGCCTCCCTCGGCTATACTCCCGGCAATTCAAAGCGTCCCGAGGTTTTACTGTGAAGAATTGGACATTGCGCCAACGCATCCTGGCGAGTTTTGCGGTGATCATCGCCATCATGCTGCTGATGGTGATTGTCTCGTTTTCACGGTTGTGGAAGATCCAGGAAAGTGAAGAAAAGGTACGGGTCGATGCGGTGCCCGGGGTTTACTACAGCTCCATGATCCGTGGCGGCTGGGTAGACAGCTATGTCTTGACCCAGCAGATCGTCGGCCTCTCCGGGAACCGGGAAATCACCGCGGAGGACAAGGTCCGCTATCAAGGCTTCGAGCAGCATCTGCGCGAAGAAATCCAGAACTATCAAAAACTGATACAGAACCCTGCCGACCAGGCGTCGTTCGATGAGTTCGAGGGCTATCACCAAGCCTTCAACCAGGCCGTGGCCAAGGTCCTGGATCTTTACCAGCGCAAGGATTACGAAGGGGCGCGGCTGGCGCTGGATAAAGAGCTGACGCCTGCATGGTTGGGTGGCCGCGGACATTTGAATCAGATTATCGACCGCAACCGTGACCTGGCTGAAACGGCCATGCAAACCATTGATGATGCGGTGACGGCCGCCAAGGTCGCCATGGGCCTGTCATTCCTGGTTGCGCTGGTCATCGCCTTGTTGTGTGGCCTGTTGCTGATGCGCGCGATCATGGCGCCGATGAGCCGCATCGTCGAGATCCTCGAAGTGATGCGCAGCGGTGACCTGAGCGGACGCCTGAACCTGGCGCGCAAAGACGAATTCGGCGCGGTGGAGACCGGTTTCAACGACATGATGGCCGAGCTGACTGCCCTGGTGTCCCAGGCCCAGCGCTCATCCGTCCAGGTCACCACGTCGGTGACCGAGATCGCCGCGACGTCCCGGCAGCAACAGGCCACGGCCACTGAAACCGCAGCGACCACCACCGAGATCGGTGCGACCTCCCGAGAAATCGCCGCCACGTCCCGCGACCTGGTGCGCACCATGACTGAAGTGTCCACCGCCGCCGACCAGGCCTCGGTCGCCGCCGGCTCCGGACAGCAAGGCCTGGCGCGCATGGAAGACACCATGCATTCGGTGATGGGCGCCGCCGACCTGGTCAACGCGAAACTGGCGATCCTCAACGAGAAGGCCGGCAACATCAACCAGGTGGTCGTCACTATCGTCAAGGTGGCCGACCAGACCAACCTGTTGTCCCTCAACGCCGCCATCGAGGCCGAGAAGGCGGGCGAGTACGGTCGCGGGTTTGCCGTCGTTGCCACCGAAGTGCGCCGCCTGGCCGACCAGACCGCTGTTGCCACCTACGACATCGAGCAGATGGTCCGTGAAATCCAGTCCGCTGTTTCGGCTGGCGTGATGGGCATGGACAAATTCTCCGAGGAAGTGCGCCGAGGCATGGCCGAAGTGCAGCAGGTGGGCGAACAGCTGTCGCAGATCATCCATCAAGTCCAGGCCCTGGCGCCGCGGGTGCTGATGGTCAACGAGGGCATGCAGGCCCAGGCCACCGGTGCCGAGCAGATCAACCACGCGCTGGTGCAATTGGGCGATGCCAGTAGCCAGACCGTGGAGTCCCTGCGCCAGGCCAGTTCCGCCATCGACGAACTCAGTCAGGTGGCCGTGGGACTGCGCAGCGGCGTTTCGCGTTTCAAAGTCTGATGAGCGAGCCAGAAGCCCGCCGTGGCGCCGTTTCGGCGGCCCGGCAGACGTTGTTCCTGATGTTTTGCATCGGTAACGAGCGCTACGCCCTGCAAGCCACCGATGTGGTGGAAGTATTGCCGCGCCTGCCACTCAAGCCGATCGCCCGGACGCCGTCCTGGGTCGCGGGGGTATTTGCCTGGCGCGGCGTGGTGGTGCCGGTGATCGATCTGTGCGCGTTGACCTTCGGCCAGAGCGCCGAGGCGCGCACCAGCACCCGGCTGGTACTGGTGCAGTATCGGCCGGGGGCGCAGCAAACCGGACAGGTGCTGGGCTTGATATTGGAGCAGGCCACCGACACCTTGCGCTGTGATCCGGCGGATTTCAAACCCTATGGCCTGGACAATCGCCAGGCGCCTTACCTCGGTCCGGTACGCGAAGATGCACAAGGAATGATGCAATGGGTGCGGGTCAACGACTTGCTCGACGAATCCGTTCGCGCGCTGCTGTTTCCCTCGCCGCCGCTAAGTCCCGATGACTTCGAGGAACGGGCATGAACAGCGACCAGCGATTCTTCGACTTCCTCAAGGAACGCATCGGCCTGGACGTGACCTCCGTCGGCCCCGCCATTATCGAACGGGCTGTGCGCCAGCGGGTCCTTGCCGTGCCCGGTCGAACCACCGATGACTACTGGCAAAGCTTGCAGCACTCCGCCCAGGAGCAACAGGCGCTGATTGAAGCGGTGATCGTTCCGGAGACGTGGTTCTTCCGCTACCCCGAGTCCTTCGCGACGTTGGCTCGGCTGGCAACCCAGCGCCTGGCCGACATCAAGCACCTGCGTGCCCTGCGTATCCTCAGCCTGCCGTGTTCCACTGGCGAGGAACCGTACTCGATCGCCATGGCTTTGTTCGATGCAGGCCTGGGGCCGCATCAGTTCAAGGTCGATGGCATGGACGTCAGTCCCTTGTCCGTGGACAAGGCCAGGCAAGCGCGTTACGGCCGCAACTCTTTCCGTGGCGCGGACATTGGCTTTCGGGAGCGATATTTCAATGCCGAAGACGAAGGCTATCGCCTCGACGAGCGGGTACGCGAACAGGTGCGCCTGCAAACGGGGAACGTGCTGGATCCGGCGTTGCTGGTAAACGAGGCCCCCTACGACTTCGTGTTCTGCCGCAATCTGCTGATTTATTTCGACCAGCCGACCCAGCAGCAGGTGTTCGAGGTGCTCAAGCGCCTGACCCATCAGGACGGCGTGCTGTTCATCGGTCCCGCCGAGGGCAGTTTGCTCGGACGGCTGGGCATGCGTTCGATCGGCGTTGCCCAGTCGTTCGCCTTCAGCCGCCAGGGCGCACCGGAGCCGCAGCCGTTGCCCACGTTGATGCCGACGCCGCTGCCGATCCGCCAGCCGCCATCGCGCGTCGCTGCGCCCGTGAGTCGGCCGCGCCCGTTCGCCGCGAGTGTGACGCCGATTACCGAACCGAAAAGCAGCGACGCCGCGACGTTGCTGGCCAACATCGCCGCCCTGGCCAACGGTGGCAAGAGCGCCGAGGCGCGTGCGGTGTGCGAAGAATATCTGCGCAGCCACGCGCCAAACGCCCAGGTTTTCTATTGGCTGGGCCTGCTCAGCGATATGGCCGGCAATGCGCTGGAGGCCCAGGGGTTTTATCGCAAGACGCTCTATCTTGAGCCGCAACACGCCGAGGCCCTGGTGCATCTGGCGGCGCTGCTGGCTTCCCAGGGAGACGCGGTCGGCGCCCGTCGATTGCAGGAACGTGCGGCCCGCAGTGGTCGCGCGGCAGACAGTGAGCACAAACGATGAGCGGTTCGGCTTCCTATAACGTGACCCATGACGACGCCCAGGCCATCGACGACTGCTGGAACCGCATCGGCGTGCATGGCGACAAATCCTGTCCCTTGCTGGCCGAGCACATCCATTGCCGCAATTGCTCGGTGTACTCGGCGGCCGCCACCCGTTTGCTCGACCGTTATGCGCTGCGCCAGGATGAGCGGGAGCTGGTTTATGCCCCGGTCGACAGCGATATTGTCACGCGCTCGCTGCTGATGTTCCGCCTGGGTGAAGAGTGGCTCGGCCTGAGCACCCGCAGCCTGGTGGAAGTGGCGCCCTTGCAGGCGATCCATTCGTTGCCCCACCAGCGTTCGCGAGCCCTGCTGGGGGTGGCGAATGTACGCGGCGCCCTGGTGGCCTGCCTGTCGTTGGTAGAACTGCTGGGGTTGGAGCCGGGTTCGCCGGCGCCCTCCGGTGGGCGGATCATGCCACGCATGCTGATCGTCGCCGCCCAAGGTGGGCCGGTGCTGATGCCAGTCGATGAAGTGGACGGCATCCATGCCATCGACGAGCGCATCCTGGCGAACGCTTCGCCATCGGCGGGCAAGTACACCCGTGGCGTGTTGCAGTACAAAGGACGCAGCCTGCGTTGGCTGGACGAAGAGCAATTGCTGTCCGCGGTGTCCCGGAGCCTGTCATGACCCCCGACCAGATGCGCGATGCCTCGTTGCTGGAGCTGTTCAGCCTGGAAGCCGAAGCCCAGACCCAGGTATTGAGTGCCGGTTTGCTGGCCTTGGAGCGCGATCCGACCCAGGCCGATCACCTGGAGTCGTGCATGCGTGCGGCCCATTCGCTCAAGGGCGCGGCGCGAATCGTCGGGGTCGATGCCGGCGTCAGCGTGGCCCATGTGATGGAAGATTGCCTGGTCAGCGCCCAGGAGCGGCGGCTGGTCTTGCGCGCCGAGCATATCGACGCGCTGCTGCAGGGCACGGACTTGCTGACGCGTATCGCGACCCCCGGCAACAGCGTTTCTGCCGAGGACATCGAGGCCTATGTCGGGTTGTTGGGGCACCTGCTGGATCCGTCCGCAACGCCAGCTCCGACTCCCACCGTCATGGCGCCGACCATCGAGATACCCGCCGAACCCGTGCGTAGCGAAGCGCCCGAGCCGATGTCCATGGAACCGCTGGAACCGACCGCCAAGAAAAAACGCACCACCGAGGGCGGCGAGCGCGTCTTGCGGGTCACGGCCGGACGCCTTAACAGCCTGTTGGACCTGTCGAGCAAATCCCTCGTCGAAACCCAGCGCCTCAAGCCCTGGCTGGCGACGATGCAACGGATCAGGCGCCAGCAAAGCAATGGCCTGCGCGCCCTCGAAGACCTGAACGTGCATCTCAAGGATCACGCGCTGAGCCTGCAAGCCCAGGAAGCCCTCAACGATGCGCGGCGGCTGCTGGCCGAAACCCAACAGATGCTCGCGCAGAAAACCGCTGAGCTGGATGAGTTCGCCTGGCAGGCCAGCCAGCGGGCACAAGTGTTGTACGACACGGCACTGGCCTGTCGCATGCGACCGTTTGCCGATGTGCTTGCGGGGCAGGCGCGGATGGTGCGGGACTTGGGGCGCAGCCTGGGCAAACAGGTGCGCCTGGAAATCGAAGGCGAGAAAACCCAGGTCGATCGCGACGTACTGGAAAAACTCGAGGCGCCGCTGACGCATCTGCTGCGTAACGCCGTCGACCACGGCATCGAGATGCCCGAGCAACGGGTGCTGGCAGGCAAGCCCGCCGAAGGCTTGATTCGCCTGCGCGCCTCCCATCAGGCCGGCCTGTTGGTACTGGAACTGGCGGATGATGGCGCGGGCGTGGACCTGGAGCGGGTGCGGCGGACGATTGTCGAGCGCGGGCTTTCTCCCGAGCAGACCGCCGCCAGCCTGAGCGAAGAGGAACTGCTGACCTTCCTGTTCCTGCCGGGCTTCAGCCTGCGGGACAAGGTCACTGAAGTGTCCGGGCGCGGAGTCGGCCTGGATGCGGTCCAGCATATGGTCCGGCAGTTGCGCGGCGCGGTGGTGTTGGAGCAGACGGCGGGCGCCGGCAGTCGTTTCCACCTGGAAGTGCCGCTGACGTTGTCGGTGGTGCGCAGCCTGGTGGTGGAAGTCGGCGGCGAAGCCTACGCGTTCCCCTTGGCCCATATCGAGCGCATGTGCGACCTCGCGCCGCAAGACATCGTCCAGGTCGAAGGCCGCCAGCACTTCTGGCATGAGGGGCGCCATGTTGGCCTGGTGGCCGCCACGCAATTGCTCAATCGTCCGGTGACGCCCAACAACGGCCAGGTCCTCAAGGTCGTGGTGATCCGCGAACGAGAGGTCATCTATGGCGTCGCGGTGGAACGGTTCATCGGTGAGCGGACGCTGGTGGTGTTGCCGTTGGACGAGCGCCTGGGCAAGGTCCAGGACATTTCCGCCGGGGCGTTGCTCGACGACGGCTCGGTGGTGCTGATTGTCGATGTGGAAGACCTGCTGCGCTCGGTGGACAAGCTGCTCGATACCGGACGATTGGAACGCATCGCCCGGCAAAACGAAGCCCAGGCCCCGCGCAAGCGGATCCTGGTGGTCGATGATTCCCTGACGGTACGAGAACTGGAGCGCAAGCTGCTGCTCAATCGCGGCTATGACGTGGCGGTGGCGGTGGACGGCATGGACGGCTGGAACGCGTTGCGCTCGGAGGATTTCGATTTGCTCATCACCGACATCGACATGCCGCGCATGGACGGTATCGAACTGGTGTCGCTGCTGCGGCGCGACAACCGCTTGCAATCGCTGCCGGTGATGGTGGTTTCCTACAAGGATCGCGAGGAAGATCGTCGCCGTGGCCTGGACGCCGGGGCCGACTATTATCTAGCCAAGGCGAGCTTCCATGACGACGCCTTGCTCGACGCCGTGGTCGAATTGATCGGAGGAGCACGCGCTTGAAGATCGCCATCGTCAATGACATGCCCCTGGCGGTCGAGGCCCTGCGCCGTGCGCTGGCGTTCGAGCCCGCGCATCAGCTGGTCTGGGTGGCCGCCAACGGCGCCGAGGCCGTGCAGCGTTGTCATGAATACACGCCGGACCTGATCCTGATGGACCTGTTCATGCCGATCATGGATGGCGTGGAGGCGACCCGGCGGATCATGGCCGACACGCCATGCGCCATCGTGATCGTCACCGGCGACAGCCAGCAGAACGTCCATCGCGTGTTCGAGGCCATGGGCCACGGTGCCCTCGATGTGGTCGATACCCCGGCCCTGGGCGTCGGCAGGCCCGAGGACGCCGCGGCACCGCTGTTGCGCAAGATCGCCAACATCGGCTGGCTGATCGGCGAGCGTGGCAACCGCGAGCGCGTCACGCCGGCTGCCCAGCGGGCGTCGGTGTCACGCAACAGCCTGGTGGCGATCGGATCGTCGGCTGGCGGCCCGGCGGCGTTGGAAGTGCTGCTCAAGGGGCTGCCGCGCGACTTCGCCCCGGCGATCGTGCTGGTCCAGCATGTGGACGAGGTGTTCGCCGCTGGCATGGCCGAGTGGCTCAGCGGCGTGTCGGGATTCAACGTCCGCCTGGCTCGCCAGGGCGAGACGCCGCAAAGCGGCACGGTGCTGTTGGCCGGGACCAATCATCATTTGCGCCTGTTGAAAAATGGCACGCTGGCCTACACCGCCGAGCCGGTCAATGAGATCTATCGGCCTTCCATCGATGTGTTTTTCGAGAGTGTCGCCAACTTCTGGAGCGGTGATGCGGTGGGCGTCTTGCTCACCGGCATGGGCCGCGACGGTGCGCAAGGGCTTAAACTCATGCGTCAGCAGGGCTGCGTGACCATCGCCCAGGACCAGCAGAGCAGCGCGGTATACGGCATGCCCAAGGCGGCGGTGGCCATCGACGCGGCTGCGCAGATCCTGGCGCTGGATAAAATAGCGCCACGCTTGGTGGAGATTTTCACCCAATGACCAACCCCCGCACCCTAGGCAGTATTCAGGTGAGCCCCCATGAATGATCTACAGCTCGACGATTTCAAGCGCGATGAGAATGCCGCCATGGTGCTGCTCGTCGACGACCAGGCGATGATCGGCGAGGCGGTGCGACGCGGGCTGTCGAACGAACAGAACATCGATTTCCATTTCTGCTCCGATCCGCACCAGGCCATCGCCCACGCCGTGCGCATCAAGCCGACGGTGATCCTCCAGGACCTGGTGATGCCAGGCCTCGACGGCCTGAGCCTGGTGCGCGAGTACCGCAGTCATCCGGCGACCCGTGACATTCCGATCATCGTCCTGTCGACCAAGGAGGACCCGTTGATCAAGAGCGCGGCGTTCGCCGCCGGGGCCAACGACTATCTGGTCAAATTGCCGGACAACATCGAACTGGTGGCGCGCATCCGCTATCACTCCCGCTCCTACAAAATGCTCTTGCAGCGCGACGCGGCCTTTCGCGCGTTGCGGGTCAGCCAGCAGCAGTTGTTGGACACCAACCTGGTGTTGCAACGGCTGATGAACTCCGATGGCCTGACCGGCCTGTCGAACCGCCGGCACTTCGATGAATACCTGGAACTGGAGTGGAGAAGGGCGCTGCGGGACCAATCTCAGCTGTCGTTGTTGATGATCGACGTGGATTACTTCAAGTCCTACAACGACAACTTCGGCCACCTCGAGGGTGATGAAGCCCTGCGCAAGGTCGCCACGGCGATCCGCGAGTCATGCAGTCGGCCTTCCGACCTGCCGGCCCGCTATGGCGGCGAGGAGTTCGCGCTGGTCTTGCCTGGCACGTCCCCTGGCGGTGCGCGGCTGATGGCCGAAAAACTGCGCCAGAGCGTCGTCGCCCTGAAAATCCCCCACACCACGCCTGACGGAGGCGAGAACCTGACCATCAGCATCGGCGTCTCGACCTTCACTCCGCAGCAGGGCAGCGATTGCCGGGAGTTGATTTCCGCGGCGGACAAGGGGCTGTACATGGCCAAGCACAATGGGCGCAATCGGGTTGGAGTCGAATAAACTCCGGCTTGGCAGGGTTCCCTTTGTGGCGGAGCGGTTTATTGTGGCGAGGGGATTTATCCCCGCTGGGCTGCGAAGCAGCCCTAAAACCCGGCAACTCGGTGTGCCAGGAAAACTGAGTTGACTGCATTTGGGGCTGCTTCGCAGCCCAACGGGGATAAATCCCCTCGCCACAGTGCGCTGAATCTCATTCCCCCTAAAGCCGCCAGGCGGGCTGCCGCTGGCGCCTGATTACGTTATACTCGCCGGCTTTCAAAAGTTCGCCAACGAGTGCTGCCCGCCATGGAAATCAACCCGATCCTGAACACCATCAAGGACCTGTCCGAGCGCTCCGAAACTATTCGGGGGTATCTTTGACTACGATCAAAAGCATGAGCGCCTGACCGAAGTCAATCGCGAGCTTGAAGATCCGAATGTCTGGAACAACCCTTCGTACGCCCAGGAGCTGGGCCGCGAGCGTTCTGCGCTGGCGCAGATCGTCGAGACCCTGGACGAATTGTCCAGTGGCCTGGCCGATTGCCGCGACCTGCTGGACATGGCTGTCGAAGAGAACGACGAAGGCGCGGTCGGTGATGTCGTCGCCGAGCTGACGCGCCTGGACGAGAACCTCGCCAAGCTGGAATTCCGTCGCATGTTCAGCGGCGAGATGGACATGAACAACGCCTACCTGGACATCCAGGCCGGTTCCGGCGGCACCGAAGCCCAGGACTGGGCCAACATCCTGCTGCGCATGTACCTGCGCTGGGCCGACAAACGCGGTTTCGACGCGACCATCATGGAACTGTCGGCCGGTGAAGTCGCCGGGATCAAGGGCGCCACCGTGCACATCAAGGGCGAATACGCCTTCGGCTGGCTGCGGACCGAGATCGGCGTGCACCGCCTGGTGCGCAAGAGCCCGTTCGACTCCGGCAACCGTCGCCATACCTCGTTCTCGGCGGTATTCGTCTCGCCGGAAATCGATGACAACATCGAAATCGAGATCAACCCGGCCGACCTGCGCATCGACACCTACCGTTCCTCCGGGGCCGGTGGCCAGCACGTCAACACCACCGACTCGGCCGTGCGGATCACCCACGTACCGACCAACACCGTGGTCAGTTGCCAGAACGAGCGTTCCCAGCACGCGAACAAAGACACTGCGATGAAGATGCTGCGGGCCCGCTTGTACGAGCAGGAAGTGCAGAAGCGCAACGCCGCGTCCCAGGCCCTGGAAGACACCAAGTCCGACATCGGCTGGGGTCACCAGATCCGCTCGTACGTGCTCGACGCCTCGCGGATCAAGGACCTGCGCACCAGCATCGAACGCAGCGACTGCGACAAAGTGCTCGACGGCGACATCGATGAATACCTGATCGCCAGCCTCAAGCAAGGGCTGTAACGCGACACCCACGCGGTGGGCAGGCACGCTTCCATGGGAGCGAGGCCTGCCCGCAAACTCCGGCCCCGGGGCCGGGGGCAACGAACCTGTGATGGAAACCTTAAAGACATGAGCGACCTAGAACTCGACCCGCAAGCCCTGCAACAGGAAGAAAACTCCCTGATCGCCCTGCGCAAGGAAAAGCTTGCTGCCGAGCGCGCCAAGGGCCAGGCCTTCCCCAACGACTTCCGCCGCGACGCGTATTGCGACGTCCTGCAGAAGAAGTACGCGGACAAGACCAAGGAAGAGCTGGCCGAGGCGGCGATTCCGGTCAAGGTTGCCGGTCGCATCATGCTCAACCGTGGTTCGTTCATGGTGATTCAGGACATGACCGGGCGCATCCAGGTCTACGTCAATCGCAAGACCCTGCCGGAAGAAACCCTGGCCGCCGTCAAGACCTGGGACCTGGGCGACATCATCGCTGCCGAAGGCACCCTGGCCCGCTCCGGCAAGGGCGACCTGTACGTCGAAATGACCAACGTGCGCCTGCTGACCAAGTCCCTGCGCCCATTGCCGGACAAGCACCACGGCCTGACCGACACCGAGCAGCGCTACCGCCAGCGCTACGTCGACCTGATCGTCAACGAAGAGGTGCGCCAGACCTTCCGCGTGCGTTCGCAAGTCATCGCCCACATCCGCAGCTTCCTTATGAAGCGTGACTTCCTCGAAGTCGAGACGCCGATGTTGCAGACCATCCCTGGCGGCGCGGCGGCCAAGCCGTTCGAAACCCACCACAACGCCCTGGACATGGAAATGTTCCTGCGTATCGCGCCGGAGCTGTACCTCAAGCGCCTGGTGGTCGGCGGGTTCGAAAAAGTCTTCGAGATCAACCGCAACTTCCGTAACGAAGGCGTTTCGACCCGGCACAACCCAGAGTTCACCATGCTCGAGTTCTACCAGGCCTACGCCGACTACGAAGACAACATGGACCTGACCGAGGAACTGTTCCGCGAGCTGGCGCAGTTGGTCCTGGGCAGCACCGACGTGCCGTACGGCGACAAGGTGTTCCACTTCGGCGAGCCGTTCGTGCGTTTGTCGGTGTTCGACTCGATCCTCAAGTACAACCCGGAAATCACCGCCGCCGACCTGCAGGACATCGACAAGGCCCGCGCCATCGCCAAGAAGGCCGGCGCCAAGGTGCTCGGCTTCGAAGGCCTGGGCAAGCTGCAAGTGATGATTTTCGAAGAGCTGGTCGAGCACAAGCTGGAGCAGCCGCACTTCATCACCCAGTACCCGTTCGAAGTGTCGCCTCTGGCCCGTCGCAACGACGAGAACCCAAGCGTGACCGACCGCTTCGAGCTGTTCATCGGTGGTCGTGAAATCGCCAACGCCTACTCCGAGCTCAATGACGCGGAAGACCAGGCCGAGCGCTTCATGGCCCAGGTGGCCGACAAGGACGCCGGCGACGACGAAGCCATGCACTACGACGCCGACTTCGTCCGTGCCTTGGAATACGGCATGCCGCCAACAGCCGGCGAGGGCATTGGCATCGATCGCCTGGTGATGTTGCTGACCAACTCACCGTCGATCCGCGATGTCATCCTCTTCCCGCACATGCGGCCCCAAGCGTAAATGCTTCAAATAAAAAGCCGCCTCGATGGGCGGCTTTTTATTGCCTGTCTGGTACAAACGTATCAATTGGTTACTTCTGAAACAGCGAGGAAAGACCTGTCGTGAATCGTGCAATGGCTCAAGAAGGTGCAGCGGGCGTCGCCACTGCTGTGGCTGAAAGTGTTCAGTACCAAGGTCGCAAGGCCAGCCGACAGGGCAGTGAACAGCGCCGACAGAAGATTCTCGACGCGGCCATGCGCATTGTCGTGCGCGATGGCGTGCGGGCGGTGCGACACCGTGCGGTGGCCGCCGAAGCGGGCGTGCCGCTGTCGGCCACCACGTATTACTTCAAGGACATCGATGACCTGCTCACCGATACCTTCGCCCAATACGTGGAGCGCAGCGCGGCCTTCATGGCCAAGTTGTGGGCCAATAACGAGGGCTTGCTGCGCGAGATGGTCGCCTATGGGGACGGCAGCGCCGAGTCGCGCTCGCAATTGGCCGACGACATCGCGCGGATGACCGCTGATTACGTGCAGCATCAACTGCAGAGCCGTCGCGACTACCTGATGGCCGAACAAGCGTTCCGCCAGGAAGCGTTGCTCAACCCGCGACTGGCGGTGCTGGTACGCTCTCATCAGCAAATCCTGTTGCACGGCACGTGTCAGTTTTTCCAGGTTCTGGGCTCGCGCGAGCCGCAACAGGATGCCAAAGTGTTGACGGCGATTATCGGACGGATGGAATATCAGGGCTTGCTCAATGGCGCCGAGCCGGTAGCCGAAGAAGACATGCTCGGCATCCTGACCCGCTACATGCACTTGGTACTGGCGTCGGTGTAGCCCTTTTAGGGTTACCACAGTCCCCTGTGGCGAGGGGATTTATCCCCGTTGGGCTGCGAAGCGGCCCCAAAACCAGCCAACTCGGTACATCTGGCTAACGGAGCTGACTGCAAAGGGGGCTGCTTCGCAGCCCAGCGGGGATAAATCCCCTCGCCACAGACCATAGGGAGTTTCAATGAAAGCCTGGCGTGCCGTTGTACTGGCCGTGTCGTTGCTGTTGCTCAGTGGTTGCCTGGTGTCGTTCAAGGCGCCATTGCCCGACAGCGAAGCCGCGCCCAAGGGCCTGCTCGGCCACTGGACCAGCACCAACGCCTGGGGCGAACCGTTGAACCTGGAGCTGACGAAGGTGGGCAAGCACCGCTACCAGGCCATCAGTTATTTCAGGGCCAGGCCCCAGGAGCGCGAAGCCATTCCCCTGACGGTCTCTCGCCACGGCAGCCGCTGGTACCTGTCGGCAAAAGTGCCGGCCCGGTTTGGCGGACATTTCGTCATCGCCGGTTTCGAACTGACCGACAAGCAGGAACTGGTGGTCTACAACCTGGACATGGAACAGATCAACCAGGCCATCGGCCAGAAGCTCCTCAGCGGCCAGCCGAACCCGAGCGAAGAGGGTGATGGCGTGCTGGTGGACAGCGACATGAGCAAGGTTTTCAGCTACCTCGATGACCCGGCCAATTCCGACGTGTTCTCGGAAGCCGTGCGCTACCAGCGACTGGTCAAATCCCAATAACGGTTATAAGCGGACGTTTTTTCACAGGAGTTCCGGGTGGACGATTACCAGCAGACGATACGCACCTTGTCCGATCGCATTGTGCTGGCGCAGACGCCGATTCGCATTCTCGACGCGGTGAAGTGGGACGAGAACGTCCGCAAGGGGTTTCTCAAGGCCAAGGGCAAGGAACTGCCGGCGGTGGACCGCGATTATTACCTCAACCGCCCCCTGTCGTTCGACTCCAGCAAAGTGAAGCTGGAGTTCCAGAACATCGAGCGCGACATCACCCGCCAGCTCGGGCAGTTCAACCCGGTTGGCCAGATCATGCGCCGCATGTGCAAGGAATACCGCATGGTGGTGCGCATGCTCGAAGCGCGCGGTACCGAGGATTTCGGGCTGATCTCCCAGGAACTGTACGGCGCCGCCTCCGACGCCTTCCACGCTGGCGACCCGACCCTGGCCGACCTGGGCCTGATGCTCTCCGATTACCTGAATAACATCGACGGCCGTGGCGACCTCAAGGACGAACCCAAGGTGCTCAGCGCCAAGGAAGCCGTCGGTCTGTTGCAACATCGTCTCAACCGGGTGTTCGGCGAAGCCGAGGAAACCATCCGCGTGTTCGAGTCCGACGGCATCGTTGCTGACGCGGCGGCGGGCGCCGACTACATCAAGATCCGCACCGACGCGATGTTCAACGAGCGCGACGTGCGTGCACTTGAGGTTCACGAAGGGCTGGTCCACGTCGGCACCACCCTCAATGGCTTGAACCAGCCGATCTGCACCTTCCTGTCCAAAGGGCCGCCCTCGTCGACGGTGACCCAGGAAGGCCTGGCGATCCTCATGGAAATCATCACCTTCGCCTCCTACCCGAGTCGCCTGCGCAAGCTCACCAACCGCACCCGGGCCATTCATATGGTGGAGGAGGGGGCCGATTTCCTGCAGGTGTTCGAGTTCTTCCGCGAACAGGGTTTTGAAATGGCCGAAAGCTACGGCAACGCCAGCCGGGTGTTCCGTGGCTCGGTGCCGACCGGTCTGCCATTCACCAAAGACTTGTCCTACCTCAAGGGCTTCATCATGGTTTACAACTACATTCAGCTCGCCGTGCGCAAAGGCAAGCTGGAGCAGGTGCCGCTGCTGTTCTGCGGCAAGACCACCCTGGAGGACATGCGTACGTTGCGCCAGTTGGTGGATGAAGGCCTGGTCGTACCGCCGAAATACCTGCCCGAGCAGTTCCGTGACATGAATGCGCTGTCGGCCTGGATGTGCTTCTCCAACTTCTTGAACCACCTGAGCCTGGATCGGATCGAAGCGGATTATTCGAACATCCTTTAACCACACCTCATTCCTTGTGGGAGCGAGCCTGCTCGCTCCCACAAGACGGCGTTTAGTCCTAACTTGCGAGGCTTCACCGGATGCGAAACCTCGGCATCATTTGCCTGCTGCTGGCCCTGGGCGGTTGCAGCTCCTTGCTGTTCTACCCGGAACGCGGCCTGCCGTTCACGCCGGAGCGGGCCAAGCTCGAATACCGCGACGTCACCCTGACCACTGCTGATGGGCTGAAGCTGCGTGGCTGGTGGCTGCCGGTGAAGCCGGGTGTCGAGGTCAAGGGCACGGTGCTGCACCTGCACGGCAATGGCGGCAACCTGGCCTGGCACCTCGGTGGGAGCTGGTGGTTGCCGGAGCAGGGTTATCAGGTGTTGATGGTCGATTACCGTGGCTATGGCGTTTCCGAAGGCGAGCCGAGCCTGCCGGCGATTTACCAGGACATCGATGCGGCATTCAAATGGCTCGACGATGCGCCCGAGGTCAGGGGCAAGCCGTTGGTGCTGCTCGGCCAGAGCCTGGGGGGCGCATTGGCGGTGCATTACCTGGTCGAGCATCCCCAGCGCCAGCAGCAGCTCAAGGCTTTGGTACTGGACGGGGTGCCCGCCAGCTACCGCGATGTAGGGCGTTTCGCCCTCGGCACGTCGTGGCTGACCTGGGCGTTCCAAGTGCCGTTGTCGTGGCTGGTGCCGGACGGTGACAGCGCCATCGGCTCGATCGCGCAATTGAACGGCGTGCCAAAACTGATCTACCACAGCCTCGACGACCCGATCGTGCCTCTTTCCAACGGCATCCGCTTGTATCAAGCTGCGCCGCCGCCCAGGGTGTTGCAACTGACCCGCGGCGGGCATGTGCAGACCTTCGCCGACCCGACCTGGCGAACGGTGATGCTGCGCTACCTTGACGACCCCCAGCATTTCGATGGCCTGCGCCGCCTGGGTGAAGTCCCTAATTATCCGAAATCCCCTGTTGAATCATCCGAGAACCCGCAATGAGCGAAGAACGTAACGCCATTCCCCTGATCATCACCGGTATCTGCAGCATCCTCGGCACTGTCGCGGTGCTGTGGTACTACGGCTACCTGCATTTCGCCAAGCCCGAGGATGCGTTGCTGCTCAACCAGTTCACCATGCTCAAGACCGTGCCGGGCGAGGACTACAAGGTCTCCCTGGAGCCGGCGCCGCAGGTCGCCCAGTGCATCGACGGCGTGCTGGTGTTGTTCGACACCGAACAGAAAGGCTTGACCGGTGTGTTGATCAACGAGAAGAAGCGTGCAGTGCGGTGCATGGGGCAGGAAACCCCGCAGAAACTGCAGCCGTAATCCAATCCCAACGACACCACAAATCCCTGTGGGAGCGGGCTTGCTCGCGAAAACGGTGCGTCAGTCACTGCATATGTAGCTGGCCGGACGCTTTCGCGAGCAAGCCCGCTCCCACAAGGGGATTTGTGTTGGCCGATAAAAAGCCCCGCCTGACTTCAATCAGGCGGGGCTTTTCAGTTTCACTCAACCGATCAGTTGGCGCTCATGGTCGAACGCGGGGCGACGGGCTGGTTGTCGTTGGAGATGGTCACTTCCACGCGACGGTTCATGGCGCGGCCCGAGACGCTGGTGTTGTCGGCGACCGGGAATTCCTTGCCATAACCCTGGGTCACGATGCGGGCTGGATCGACGCCCATTTTCACCAGGGCCGCGCGCACTGAGCTGGCACGGCGCTCGGACAGCGACTGGTTGTAGGAGTCCGAGCCGGTGCTGTCGGTGTAGCCTTCGATGATCACCTTGCGATCCGGATTTTCCTGGAGGAATTGCGCAAGCTTGCTCACGTTGGTCATGCCGCTGGTGCGCAGGTCGGATTTGTTGGTGGCAAACAGCACGTCGCCGAAGGTCACCAGGGTACCGCGCTCGGTCTGCTTGGCGTTGAGGCTGTCCTGCAACTGCTTGATCTGCGCGTTACGGGCTTCCAGCAATGCACGGGCGCGTTCGTCACCGGCGTTTTTCAGTTCGGCTTCGGCGTTGCGCAGGGCGATGGTCTGCTTGGCCACTTCGACACGCTGGTTGGTCAGGTAGGCCAACTGGTCGACCTTGGCTTCGTCTTCGTTATCCAGGTAGGCCTTGTCGGCCTTGGCCAGGAAATCGGCGGCATCCTTGGTTTCCAGCGCAGCCACTTTGGTCGCCGCCGGATCGGCCTGCAGCCCGTTGTAGTTGGTGCGGGCCTGTTCCAGGTTCGCGTTCGGATCGTGGGAGCAAGCGGCCAGGGATACGCAGGCGGCAAGCAGGGCGGGCATCATGAAATGTTTGTGCGTCATAGTCTGTCGTCCTTTTATCAATGAGAAATACGTCGTGGCGTGAGCGGTTTACTGAACCTTGTTCATGCCTTCCTGACGCAGTTCCTGAACCCCTTTCTGAGAGTCCTTGAGAGCCTGTTCGGCCTTGGCGGCCTGGGCCTTGCGCTCAGCGACGCGGGCATCCCATTCGGCCTGTTCGGCCAGACGCTTGGCCTCTTCGTAGTTCTCGTCGTGCATGGCGATTTCGGCTTGCTTGAGTTTGTCCTGGGCCGATTTCATTTCCACCGCGGCGAACTCGGTGCCACCGGCGCTGACGGCGCTGTTGACCGCCGATTGCGTGACCGCATATTGCTCCGACGGTGGATTGCCGGCACAACCGGCCAGGATGAAGCTGCTACCGATAGCCAGGGCAGCCAACTTCAGGCCGCGCAGGCCAGTGGATGAGGGTTTGGCAGTGCAGGTATTCATAGGCTTCAACTCCATTGGAAAACTCCTGAAAAAACACGAATCCATGCTGGGACCGAAGCCGTGACGTCTGTTTTGGCGCGGGCGCCAGGGCGCGTTTATTTAAACGGCCGTTCCAGTATGGTTACTCGGTGTGACCCGAGGCGTTTTTCAAAAGTTCAGGCAAGGATGGCCATTCGCCAAAAGAATTGCTGACTGATCGGTCAGGGGCAAAAAAGCTGAACTTTCAAGGCGTGCAGCGGTATTACGGGCGCCGTGAGGCGTGCATTTTTTTGGGCGAGGCGCGTGTAGGAACTGCCGAGCGAAGCGGGGCTGCGATCTTTTGATCTTTCACTCGGAACTCGAGTATCAGAAGAACGATCGCAGCCTCGCTTCGCTCGGCAGCTCCACAGGGGGCAGGAGTCAGTGTTTGGATTTGTCGTTCTGCGAGGAAAGTTCATGCAGATGGCGGCGGGACAATGCGAGGAACCGCGGGGTCGGCCCGACGTCTTCGTACAGCGGATCGCCTTCTTCATCGGTGGCCACTACCTGCGATCCCCTGACGTAGGGAAAGCTGGCTTCCAGCTCTTCCAGTGCCGCGCCGATGAGCTCGCCGAGCAATTCTTCAGGGTGGCGCTTGGGGTACATGTCGCAGATGGCCGCCAGGCGTGCCGCGGCCTCGACGTCGAGATGAATCGTGTAGCCGGTCTGGGTCAGGCGACCCTTGGCGTTTTCTTCCCAATGCTGGGCAAGCTCACGGATTTTCATGATGACCTCAATAGCCCTGCTTTTGGCGGGCGCGATAGTGACAAGCCGTCGTGTGGCTTATCCATGAGACTAGCTTTGCCTGACAAGGTTTAAAGTCCCTTCGTCGCTTGTCATTAACGACTGGCATCGGCACTCTCTCCTACAAAGCTGTCCGGACCTTTTTGCTGGAGAACTGCTGATGACCGATATCGATGCCCGCTTGCGCGAGGACGTCCACCTGCTCGGCGAGCTGCTGGGCAACACCATTCGCGACCAGTACGGGGACACCTTTCTCGACAAGATCGAGCAGATCCGCAAGGGCGCCAAGGCTGATCGCCGTGGTTCCATGGACGCCGAGTTGAGCGCCAGCCTCAACCAGTTGAGCGAGGATGAACTGCTGCCGGTGGCGCGGGCGTTCAACCAGTTCCTCAACTTGGCCAACATCGCCGAGCAATACCAATTGATTCATCGGCGCGAAGAATCCAAGCCTGCACCGTTCGAAGCGCGAGTGCTGCCCGAACTGCTGGCGCGCCTGCGTGCCGAAGGCCACAGCGCTGAATCGCTGGCCAGGCAATTGGGCCGGCTGGACATCGAACTGGTTCTCACCGCCCACCCCACCGAAGTCGCCCGGCGTACGCTGATCCAGAAATACGACGCCATTGCTGCGCAATTGGCCGCCCAGGATCACCGCGACCTCACCAGCGCCGAGCGCGCGCAAATCCACCAGCGCTTGCAACGGTTGATCGCCGAAGCCTGGCACACCGAAGAAATTCGCCGGACCCGGCCCACGCCCGTGGACGAGGCCAAGTGGGGTTTCGCGGTGATCGAGCATTCGCTGTGGCACGCCATCCCCAATTACCTGCGCAAGGCCGACCAGGCCCTTCACGCCGCCACCGGGCTGCGCTTGCCCCTGGAAGCCGCGCCGATCCGCTTTGCCTCGTGGATGGGCGGCGACCGCGACGGCAACCCGAACGTCACCGCCGCGGTCACCCGTGAAGTGCTGTTGCTGGCGCGTTGGATGGCGGCGGACCTTTATCTGCGCGATGTCGATCACCTGGCGGCCGACCTGTCCATGCAGAACGCCAGCGCGGCTTTGCGCGCCCAGGCCGGCGACAGCGCCGAACCCTATCGTGCGGTGCTCAAGCAATTGCGTGAGCGCCTGCGGGCCACGCGCAACTGGGCCCAGGCCTCGTTGAAGGCCTCGACGCCCGCCAGCGCCGAGGTGTTGCAGAACAACCGCGAGCTGCTCGATCCGTTGGAGCTGTGCTACCAGTCCCTGCACGAATGCGGCATGGGCGTGATCGCCGATGGGCCGCTGCTTGATTGCCTGCGCCGCGCAGTGACGTTCGGGCTGTTCCTGGTGCGCCTCGATGTGCGCCAGGATTCGACTCGCCATACGACGGCCATGACCGAGATCACCGATTACCTCGGGCTTGGGCGTTATGAAGACTGGAATGAAGAGCAGCGCATCGGTTTCCTGCTGGAGGAGCTGAATAACCGTCGCCCGTTGTTGCCGCCACATTTCAAGCCGTCGGCCGATACCGCAGAAGTCCTGGCGACCTGCCGGGAAGTCGCGGCGGCACCGGCGGCGTCCTTGGGCTCCTACGTGATCTCCATGGCCGGCGCGGCTTCCGACGTGCTGGCGGTGCAGCTGCTGCTCAAGGAAGCCGGCGTGCTGCGGCCGATGCGGGTAGTGCCGCTGTTCGAAACCCTTGCCGACCTGGATAACGCCGGTCCGGTGATGGAGCGTCTTTTGTCGCTGCCCGGCTACCGTGCACGCCTGCAAGGGCCTCAGGAAGTGATGATCGGCTATTCCGATTCGGCCAAGGACGCCGGGACCACGGCGGCGGCCTGGGCACAATATCGGGCGCAGGAGCGCTTGGTGGATATCTGTCGCGAGCAGCAAGTCGAACTGCTGCTGTTCCATGGTCGCGGGGGCACGGTGGGCCGTGGCGGTGGCCCGGCGCACGCGGCGATCCTGTCGCAGCCGCCGGGTTCGGTGGCCGGTCGGTTCCGTACCACTGAACAGGGCGAAATGATTCGTTTCAAATTTGGCCTGCCGGACATCGCCGAACAGAACCTCAACCTTTATCTCGCTGCGGTGCTGGAAGCGACCTTGTTGCCACCGCCGCCGCCCACGCCAGAGTGGCGTCATTTGATGGACGAACTGGCCGCCGACGGCGTCCGTGCCTACCGCGCCGTGGTGCGGGAAAATCCGCAATTCGTCGAGTACTTCCGCCAGTCCACGCCGGAACAGGAGTTGGGCCGGCTGCCCCTGGGCAGTCGCCCGGCCAAGCGCCGCGCCGGAGGTATCGAAAGCCTGCGGGCGATTCCGTGGATCTTCGGCTGGACCCAGACGCGCCTGATGCTGCCCGCCTGGCTCGGTTGGGAAACCGCCCTGGGCAAGGCGTTGGAGCGGGGTGAGGGTGAGTTGCTCGGGCAGATGCGCGTGCAGTGGCCGTTCTTCCGTACCCGCATCGACATGCTGGAGATGGTGCTGGCCAAGGCCGACGCCGACATTGCCCAGTCCTACGATGAGCGTCTGGTGGAGCCGGCACTGCTGCCGTTGGGCGTGCATTTACGCGACCTATTGTCGCAGGCCTGCGCGGTGGTCCTGGGGTTGACCGGCCAGTCGCAGCTACTGGCACATAGCCCAGACACGCTGGAATTCATTCGCCTGCGCAACACCTACCTCGACCCGCTCCACCTGTTGCAGGCCGAACTGTTGGCGCGTTCGCGGCAGCAGGACGTTGCCCAGGGCAGCCCCGTGGAACAGGCGTTGCTGGTGTCTGTGGCAGGGATCGCCGCCGGTTTGCGCAACACCGGTTGACGTCGGGGCGTTGCGTGAAACAGCTCGCCCGGTTCGTCCGGGCGTAGCCGTTTGCGGGGAAGGGCAGGTCGACCAGGCGACAGTTTGTTGCCCGGTTGCGACTCTCGCCACCTCATACAAAGGTCGCGTCGGGCGCGGGTTCCTCCGACTTTCGGCGGCTTGTGTGGCTCGGGCCTGCTGTGTATCTTGAGCAGCCTTTGACCGTTTGGGCGGTCACGATCCTGTTTTTCGAAGATTGGCCCCACGAGGCGAATCCGAGCGTTTTACATAAAAAAATTGAGGAGCACATCGATGCGCGTCATTCTGCTGGGAGCTCCCGGGGCCGGTAAAGGTACTCAGGCAAAGTTCATCACCGAGAAATTCGGTATCCCGCAAATCTCCACCGGCGACATGCTGCGTGCCGCGGTCAAGGCTGGCACCCCATTGGGTGTTCAAGCCAAGAGCATCATGGATGCCGGCGGCCTGGTGTCGGATGACCTGATCATCGCCCTGGTCAAGGATCGCATCGCTCAACCGGACTGCGCCAATGGCTTCCTGTTCGACGGTTTCCCGCGCACCATTCCCCAGGCTGAAGCCCTGGTGACTGCCGGAGTGGAGCTCGATCACGTGGTCGAAATCGCGGTAGATGACGAAGAAATCGTCCAGCGCATTGCCGGCCGTCGCGTTCACGAAGCGTCCGGTCGTGTCTATCACACCGTCTACAACCCGCCAAAGGTCGCCGGCAAGGACGACGTGACTGGCGACGAGCTGGTGCAACGCAAGGACGACACTGAAGAAACCGTGCGTCATCGCCTGTCGGTCTACCATTCCCAGACCAAGCCGCTGGTGGACTTCTACCAGAAGCTGTCCGCTGCCCAGGGCAAGCCGAAGTACAGCCACATCCCGGGCGTTGGCTCGGTCGATGCGATCACCGGCAAGGTGCTTGAAGCGCTGAGCTGAAAAGTCTGATCAGTTGCATCGACGACGGCCCGCTTGCGGGCCGTAGTTGTTTATACTGGCGCACTTTTTCCCCACCTGATTTACGGACACATCGATGAGCACCTTGCTGGCCCTGGACACCGCGACCGAAGCTTGCTCCGTTGCCTTGCTGCACGACGGCAAGGTCACGAGCCATTACGAGGTGATCCCGCGCCTGCACGCGCAGAAGTTGTTGCCAATGATCCAGCAGTTGTTGAGCGACGCCGGGACGACCTTGCAAGCGGTT
This sequence comes from Pseudomonas sp. BP11-1-1, assembly GCF_052112105.1. NCBI lineage: Bacteria > Pseudomonadati > Pseudomonadota > Gammaproteobacteria > Pseudomonadales > Pseudomonadaceae > Pseudomonas > Pseudomonas sp. BP11-1-1. The sequence continues at coordinate 113,383 of NZ_JAUTYU010000007.1, read as the reverse complement.
GACGCAATTGCCTTTGGCCGTGGGCCCGGGGCGTTCACCGGCGTGCGGATCGCCATTGGCGTCGTGCAGGGCCTGGCCTTTGCCCTGGAACGTCCGGTATTGCCGGTGTCGAACCTGGCGGTGCTGGCCCAGCGTGCCTTGCGCGAACACGGCGCGCGCCAGGTGGCGGCTGCCATTGATGCACGCATGGACGAGGTGTACTGGGGCTGTTATCGCGAAACCGATGGCGAGATGCGCCTGGTGGGCCGTGAAGCAGTATTGCCACCCGAGTCGGCGGCATTGCCGGAAGAGGCGAGTGGCGATTGGTTCGGCGCCGGTACCGGGTGGGGCTATGGCGAGCGGATCGGCGCCAGCGTTGGCGGCCAGGACGCGTCGATGCTGCCCCATGCCGAAGACCTGCTGGCGCTGGCACGCTTCGCTTGGGAGCGCGGCGAGGCCATTGCGGCCGATGAGGCGCAGCCGGTTTACCTGCGGGACAGGGTCGCCACGCCCAAGTCCGAGCGCTAAACAAGCATTACCCCATCCAAAGGCGAGCGCAGTTGTGGCGAGGGGATTTATCCCCGCCCGAGTGCGCAGCACTCGTCAAGTGTGTGGCTGACAAAACAATGTCGGGGGCGCTGCGCGCCCAGCGGGGATAAATCCCCTCGCCACGAGGCATTCTTCAGCCCCTGGACTTCCAGCCAAAAAGTCATTGCCCGATCCAAAAGTCACACCCAACCTTGCCAGTCGTCACTTTTTCACCCCGTTTTTAAACCTTTTTGACTTTATGTGTTCTAGTTATCACTTGCGCATTTGCGCGGCTGCGAATGTGCCGCTAAATTGCCATCATTGATACCGAGCATTTTGTCATGCGTATAGACGGCGTTTCATCACAGTCCTATCCCATCAAGCGTCGGCCTCGTGCGGGTAAAACCGCTGAGCCCGAAACCTTCGATGACATCGATGGCGACCTGGAACTTCCGTCCGAAGAGCAACTGGCCGCCCGTGCCGCCAAAGCCTCCGCGCAACGCCTGAGCAATCTCCCCGCCCGCCAGCAAGACATGCTGTACCACCGCGCCATGAGCCGCAGTGTCGCCACGGCCCTTGCCAGTTATTTGAGCACTGCCGGTTTTGTCGACTGGGATATGGAAGTGCTGGGGCTCGACCTCTACATCTGATGCGGTTGCCTTATTACCTCGGCTGCCCGTCCTGGAGTGAAAACGCCTGGCGCGATTATCTTTATCCCCAGAACGCCAAGAGCTCCGAGTTCCTGAATCTCTATAGCCAGGTTTTCAACGCCGTGGAAGGCAACACGACCTTCTATGCGAGCCCGTCTGCGGCCACCGTCCAGCGCTGGGCGGAAATCATGCCCGAACATTTTCGTTTCACGGCCAAGATTCCGGGCGACATCAGTCACGGCGGTGACTTGCGCGAACATCTGACAGCCACCGAAACCTTCGTTCAATTGCTCAGCCCGTTGGGCGATCGGGTTTCGCCGTTCTGGCTGCAACTGTCCAAGGCGTTCACGCCCAATCGGTTGCAGGAGTTGGCTGCCTTCATCGACGCGTTTCCACGACCATTGGCCGTCGAGGTCCGTCATGATGAGTTCTTCGCCAAGGGCGATGCCGAGCGCCAGCTCAATCGCCTGTTGCTCGATCGCGGCGTGGAACGTATCTGCCTCGATCCACGGGGTTTGTTCAGCTGTGCCTCGACCGATCCCTCAGTGATCCATGCCCAATATAAAAAGCCACGGGTGCCTACGCGGCCAGCAGCGTTCACCCAATGCCCACAGGTGCGCTTCGTCGGCCATCCCGTGGTGGAGGCCAACGAGCCGTTCCTGACGCCTTGGGTGGAGAAAATCGCTGAGTGGATCGAAGAAGGGCGCACGCCGTACATGTTCCTGCACACCGCCGACAACCTCCTGGCGGCAAAACTCGCGATGCATTTTCACAGCCGCTTGATGAGCCGTTTGCCTGGCTTGCCGGCCCTGCCTGAGCTATATAGAGAACCCGCCGCCGAGCAACTGGGTTTGCTCTGAGGCGATCTCTTCCCTAGTTCAGGAGCGACTTTCATGGATGCACAAACCCGGCGAGCCCAGGCGTTCAAGGCCTTGCACGAGCGTGAAGGGGCGTTTGTCATTCCCAATCCGTGGGATGCCGGTTCGGCCAAGATGCTCGCCACCCTTGGCTTCGAAGCCTTGGCCACCACCAGTGCCGGCTACGCTTTTTCCCTGGCGAGACCCGATGGTGGGCTGGCCTTGGATGACACACTGGCCAACGTGCGAGCGATCGTGGCGGCCACGGATTTGCCAGTGGCCGTCGACCTGGAGAACGGTTTCGCCGATGCGCCCGAAGCCTGTGCCCAGAGCCTGCTGCGTGCGGCAGAAGCCGGCGCGGTAGGCGGCTCGATCGAAGATGCCACCGGGCGCGTCGACAGTCCTATTTATTGTTTCGATCATGCCGTGGCGCGAGTCAAAGCCGCCGCCGAGGCTGTGCGGAGCCTGCCTTTTCCTTTTCTGCTGACCGCCCGGGCGGAGAATTTCCTGCACGGCAAACCCGACCTGGACGACACCATTCGACGCTTGAAGGCGTTCGCCGACGCAGGTGCCGACGTGCTCTACGCGCCGGGGTTGAGCAGCGCCGAACAAGTCCTCGCGGTGGTCCGGGCCGTGGCGCCCAAGCCGGTGAATGTGCTGATGTCCGGCGCGCTGGACCTCACCGTGGCACAGTTGAGCGAACTGGGCGTCAAGCGCATCAGCGTCGGATCGGCCCTGGCACTGGCGGCCTACGGCGAGTTCTTCCGCGCTGCCGAGGAGATCCAGCAGCAGGGGACGTTCACCTTCACCCGTCGCTCGATGCCGTACAGTCAGGCCAATCAATTATTCAAGGGTTGATGCCCGAGGCGTTGTCGTGCGGTTTTTCAAAGTGTTGATGGTATTGGCGCTGGTTGCTGGCGCTGCGGTATTTGGGGTTTGGCGCGGCTGGCTGTCGGTGCCGCCGCAATGGAATCCCTGGGCGCCGTTGGACGTCAACGTCCCGCCGAACCTGCTGACCCGCTACAAGCTGATGGCCCTGCGCAACGACCCGCAACTGTGCGACCAGGCGCTTGCGACATCAGGGCTTCGCACCGCTCGCCAGGCGGACAGCGGCGCCAACACGACGTGTCCGTTGACCAATGTGTTGCGGGTGCAGGGCGGCGAGGTGGCATTGAGCAGCAGCTTCCTGGCCAGCTGCCCGCTGGCCGTGGCCTTCGCGTTGTTCGAGCGCCATGCGCTGCAGCCGGCGGCAACGGCGGTCTATGGGCAGAAGGTCACGCGGGTCGATCACTTGGGCAGCTTTGCCTGTCGCAATATGTACGGTCGTGAAAGCGGCGCGCGCAGCCAGCATGCCACCGCCAGCGCGCTCGACATCGCCGGGTTTCGCCTGGCCGATGGGCGCGCGGTCAGCGTGCTCAAGGACTGGCCGAAGGACAACACCGATGCGCAGTTCCTGCGGCAGGTGCGCGACGGCGCGTGCGACATGTTCAGTGTGGTGTTGAGTCCAGACTACAACGCGGCGCACCGCAACCATTTTCATCTGGATGTCGGGCCGTGGTGGATCTGTCGGTAAGAATCAGGCGGCGATGCGCAGGTTCTGCAGCACGATCGGCCGTGCCCAGCGAGTGTCGAAATCGAGTTGTTTCTGTTGTGCCACCAATTCCTCTTCCGGGAACGGCGGGAAGGGTTTGTCCAGCAGCTCGAGTTCGAACTCGGCAATCGGCAGGTGCAACGGACGCGGTTGTGGTGCCGGGCCCGGTTCTGGCAGGGGTTGGCCGGCGGTGAGAACGATCGGGCGGACCCAATTGCTTTCGAAGGTCTGCTGCTTTTGCTGGGCGACGATTTCTTCCGGCGGGAAGGGTGGGAACGGCTTGTCCAGCAAGTCAAGTTCGAACTCGGCGATCGGCAGGAACAGCGGCTCGGGTGGCTTGACCTGGGTCTCAGTCACGTCGCAGGTGCGTTGGCTGACGATGTGTTCCAGCAGTTCGGCGCCGAGGGTCGGTTCAACCGCTTCATCGAGGGCGACGGGCTGGTAGCTGCCTGGCGCCGGTGCGTTTTCACCCAACTGATCGGCCAGGGCCCGGGCGAAAAAATCCTGCCACAGGTGACTGACGCCGCTCAGCGCTTGGGTGTTACGCAGGCTGTAATCGCCGTAAGGGGAGATAACGCCTATCGATGTGGATTGAATGTCTGACATTTTTCTCGGTCGACGCTCAGCTCTGGCAAAATGCCGTTCACCGTTGTTATCGGCCGTTTTTGCCGATCCTTAATTTTTTGAGCGTGTTTTCATGATTGAGCAACCCGCGGCCTGCCGCATCCGCATCGAGGCCCTGGCCCCGGCCTTCCAGGCGCAAGCCGAGCAATGGGCCGAGCGGCTTGGCCTGCCGTTGCAAGTGGACGATGGCGAGTTTGCCTTGCAGGTTGGCGAGCAGGGTTTGCAATTGCAGCAACTGGGTCCGGACGCGCCGGGACCGGTGCGGGTGGACTTCGTCGAGGGTGGCGCGGCCCATCGTCGGTTGTACGGCGGCGGCAGCGGCCAGATGATCGCCAAGGCCGTCGGTGTCGCCCAAGGTGTGCGTCCTCGGGTACTCGACGCCACGGCTGGGCTGGGCAAGGACGCGTTCGTGCTGGCGAGCCTGGGCTGCGAAATGAGCCTGATCGAGCGCCAGCCGCTGATCGGCGCCTTGCTGGAAGATGGCCTGGCCCGGGGCGCGGAGGATTTCGACGTGGCGCCGATCGTGGCGCGCATGCGTTTGCTCAAGGGCAATTCCATCGAGGTGATGCGCACCTGGGAAGGCGAGCCGCCCCAGGTAATCTACCTGGACCCGATGTTCCCTCATCGGGAGAAAACCGCCCTGGTGAAGAAAGAGATGCGCCTGTTCCGGCCATTGGTGGGTGATGACAATGACGCCCCGGCGCTGTTGGCCGCGGCACTGGCGCTGGCGACCCACCGAGTGGTGGTCAAGCGCCCGCGCAAGGCGCCTTGCATCGAAGGGCCGAAGCCGAGCCATGGGCTTGAGGGCAAGTCCAGTCGGTACGACATCTACCCGAAGAAAGCGCTCAAGCCTTGAGACCGAGGCGCCTGCATCGCGAGCGAGCTCGCTCCCACAGGGTTTGATGAGCACCACAGATCCAATGTGGGAGCGAGCTTGTTCCGGGCGGCGTTCCGACGATGAGGCCCTGACGGCCAGCGCAAGGCTGCCGGTCGAGCTAGGGCCGATAAGCGCGCACAAACAACCCCACCACTTCCTGCACATGAGCCTCGGCCGCCTCGGCGTCCTGCGGCCCATCGCAGCCGTACAGCAACCGGAAATTCGCCGCGCCCTTGATCAGGCAGAAGAAATGTTCGGCGGCATTTCTCGGTTTGTCGATGCTCAAGGCGCCGCTCTGGTTGACCTTGCTCAGTAACCGCTCCATGCCTGAAAGCATGCGTTGCGGGCCGGCCTCGTAGAAAATCGTCGAAAGTTTCGGATCCTGGCTGCCCAAGGCAATCATCAACCGATGCAGGTTGACCGATTCGTCGCTGTTGATCAGTTGATTGAAACCACGGGCGATGTTCAGCAACACGTGCTCAATGGGAACGCCATCAGGCCATTCGAAAAAAAGCGTCGGAACTTGCTCCTCGCATTTGGCAATCACCGCGGCGGCAAACAGGGTTTCCTTGTCGTTGAAGTGACTGTAGACCGTCAGCTTCGACACGCCGGCCTCGGTCGCCACGGCATCCATGCTGGTACTGGCGTAACCCAGGCTCAGGAACAGACGTTTCGCGGCGTCGAGAATGGCTTGGCGCTTGGCCAGATCCTTTGGGCGACCGGGGCCGCTGGGAGGGAGAGGATTGTTCGACATTATTCGCTTTTAATACTGGACTGGTGAGTTTGCTATTAATAACATACTCGCCAGTATAATTATTCCAAGCACCATTAGCGAAAGGTCATCCACCATGTTCCGCTATGTCCTGCCCCTCGCCCTGCCAGTCAGCCTGGCTTTTTTATTGTCTGCGTGTGGCCACGATGAGCCGGTCGCCGCTGTCGTCCGCCCCGCCATGGTGGTCAAGCCAGAGCCTTCGGCCTTGGCGATGGACAGTTATCCTGGCGAAGTGCGGGCGCGGTTCGAACCGGACCTGGCGTTTCGCATTGGCGGCAAAGTGAGCCGACGGTTGGTCGAAGAGGGGCAGCGGGTCAAGGCCAATCAACCCTTGGCTGAACTCGATCCTGAAGATGTACGCCTGCAACTGGAAGCGAGCCGGGCCCAGGTCGCCGCCGCCGAGGCCAACTTGAGCCTGGTGCGCGCCGAGCGCGACCGCTACAAGACCTTGATGGAACGGCAGATGGTCAGCCGCTCCCAATACGACAACGCCGAGAATCTCTATCGTTCCGGGGCCGCGCGGCTCAAGCAGATCAAGGCTGAGTTCGATGTCGCCAGCAACCAGGCGAGCTATTCCGTATTGCGCGCGCCCCAGGATGGCGTCGTGGCCCGGCGTTCGGTGGAGGTCGGTCAGGTGGTGTCGGCCGGGCAGACGGTCTTCACGCTGGCCACCGACGGTGAGCGTGAGGTGCTGATCAGCTTGCCTGAGCAGAGCTTCGGCCGCTTCAAGATCGGCCAGCCGGTTTCGGTGGAGCTGTGGAGCCAACCCGACCAGCGCTTCAGTGGACACATCCGCGAACTCTCGCCCGCCGCCGACCCGAAATCCCGCACCTTCGCCGCTCGCGTCGCGTTCACCGCCGGCAGCGTCCCGGCGGAACTGGGCCAGAGCGCCCGGGTGTTTATCCAGAATGCCGAAAAGGTCCCGCTGTCAGTGCCGCTGTCGGCCCTCACCGCCGAAAACGGTGCGACCTACGTCTGGGTGGTCAACGCCAACAACACCCTCAAGAAAGTCCCGGTCCGTGTCGGTGCCTTTGGCGAAAAAACCGTGCCGGTACTTGAAGGCCTGGGTGCGAATGACTGGGTGGTGGCCGCAGGCGTGCATGTGCTCCTCGATGGCCAGCAGGTGCGGCCGGTGGATCGCTCCAACCGCGTGGTCAACCTGGCGGCCAAGGAGTAATCCCCGATGGGTTTCAATCTTTCCGAATGGGCGTTGCGCAACCGCCAGATCGTACTGTTCCTGATGTTGTTGCTGGCAATCGTCGGAGCACTTTCCTACACCAAGCTCGGCCAGAGCGAAGACCCGCCGTTCACCTTCAAGGCCATGGTCATCCGCACGATCTGGCCCGGCGCCACGGCTGAGGAAGTGTCGCGCCAGGTCACCGAGCGTATCGAAAAGAAGCTGATGGAGACCGGCGATTACGAAAAGATCGTCTCGTTCTCCCGCCCGGGGGAATCCCAAGTGACGTTCATGGCGCGCGACTCCCTGCACTCCAAGCAGATTCCCGAGCTGTGGTACCAGATCCGCAAGAAGATCGGCGACATCCGGCATACCTTGCCGCCGGGTATCCAGGGGCCGTTCTTCAACGATGAGTTCGGCACCACGTTTGGCAATATCTATGCACTCACTGGCGAAGGCTTCGACTACGCCGTGCTCAAGGATTACGCCGACCGAATCCAGATCCAGCTCCAGCGGGTCAAGGACGTGGGCAAGGTCGAGCTGGTCGGCCTGCAGGACGAGAAAATCTGGGTCGAACTGTCCAACGTGAAACTGGCGACCCTCGGCCTGCCGTTGGCGGCGGTTCAGCAAGCCTTGGAAGCGCAGAACGCGGTGTCCACCGCCGGATTCTTCGAGACCGGTAGCGAGCGATTGCAGCTGCGGGTTTCCGGGAATTTCCAGACCGTGGAAGAGATCCGTAACTTTCCGATCCGCGTGGCTGATCGCACCTTCCGGATCGGCGACGTGGCGGAGGTTCGTCGCGGCTTCAATGACCCACCCGCGCCGCGCATGCGCTTCATGGGGGAAGATGCCATCGGCCTCGCCGTGGCGATGAAGGAGGGCGGTGACATCCTCGTGCTGGGCAAGGCCCTCGAGGTGGACTTTGCGCGGATCCAGAACACCCTGCCGGCCGGCATGCAGTTGCGCAAGGTCTCGGACCAACCGGCGGCGGTGAAGACCGGCGTCGGTGAGTTTGTCCAGGTGCTGGTGGAAGCGCTGACCATCGTGTTGCTGGTGAGCTTCTTCTCCCTGGGGCTGCGCACCGGGATGGTGGTGGCGCTGGCGATTCCTCTGGTGTTGGCGATGACCTTCGCCGCCATGTATTACCTGGGGATCGGCCTGCACAAGATTTCCCTCGGTGCGCTGGTATTGGCCCTGGGGCTGCTGGTGGACGACGCGATCATTGCGGTGGAGATGATGGCGATCAAGATGGAGCAGGGCTTCGACCGGATCAAGGCGGCCAGCTTCGCCTGGACCAGCACCGCATTCCCGATGCTCACCGGTACCTTGATCACGGCGGCGGGCTTCCTGCCGATCGCCACCGCGCAATCGGGCACCGGCGAATACACCCGTTCGATTTTCCAGGTGGTCACCCTTGCGTTGCTGGCGTCCTGGGTCGCCGCGGTGGTGTTCGTGCCGTACCTGGGGGAAAAATTCCTCCCGGACCTGGCGAAGATTCATGCGGCCAAGCATGGCACGGTCGACGGCCAGCCAGATCCCTACGGCACGCCGTTCTACCAACGTGTGCGGCGCCTGGTGGAGTGGTGCGTGCGCCGGCGCAAGACGGTCATCGCATTGACTGTGCTGTTGTTCCTGGGCTCGGTGGTGCTGTTCCGTTTTGTCCCGCAGCAGTTTTTCCCGGCGTCGGGGCGACTGGAACTGATGGTCGACCTGAAACTCGCCGAAGGCGCTTCCTTGGTCAATACCGCAGAACAGGTCAAGCGCCTGGAAGCGCTGCTCAAGGATCACGCCGGCATCGACAATTATGTTGCCTACGTCGGCACCGGATCACCGCGTTTCTATCTGCCGCTGGACCAGCAACTGCCGGCGCCAAGCTTCGCCCAATTCGTGGTGCTGGCCAAGACCATCGAAGACCGCGAGCCGTTGCGCAGTTGGCTGATCACCACCCTGAACGAGCAGTTCCCGACGTTGCGCTCGCGGGTGACACGCTTGGAAAACGGTCCGCCGGTGGGCTACCCGGTGCAGTTCCGCGTGACGGGCGAGCACATCGAGGTAGTCCGGGCCCTGGCGCGGAAAGTGGCGACGAAGGTCCGGGAAAACCCCTACGTTGCCAATGTGCATCTGGACTGGGAAGAGCCGAGCAAGGTGGTGTATCTGAATATCGACCAGGACCGCGCCCGGGCCTTGGGGGTGACCACCGCCAATCTGTCGAGCTTCCTGCAAAGTTCTCTGACCGGATCCAGTGTCAGCCAATACCGGGAAGACAACGAGCTGATCGAGATCCTGCTGCGCGGCACCGTGCATGAGCGCACCGAGCTTTCGCGGCTGCCAAGCCTGGCGGTGCCCACCGACAACGGCGCGAGCGTTGCGCTGTCGCAGATCGCGACACTGGAGTATGGCTTCGAAGAGGGCGTGATCTGGCATCGCAACCGTCTGCCGAGCGTGACCGTTCGGGCCGATATCTACGGCAAGGAACAGCCGGCGACCCTGGTGCAGCAGATCTTCCCGACCCTGGACGCGATTCAAGCGGAACTGCCGGACGGCTATTTGCTGGAAGTGGGTGGCACCGTGGAGGACTCGGCCCGTGGCCAGAAATCAGTGAACGCCGGTGTGCCGCTGTTCATCGTGGTGGTGCTGACGTTGTTGATGCTGCAACTGCGCAGCTTTTCCCGCACGGCCATGGTGTTCCTCACCGCGCCGCTGGGGTTGATTGGTGTCACGCTGTTTCTGTTGGTGTTCCGCCAGCCGTTCGGTTTCGTCGCCATGCTCGGCACCATCGCGCTGTCTGGCATGATCATGCGCAACTCGGTGATCCTGGTGGACCAGATCGAACAGGACATCAAGGCCGGGCTTGCGCCATGGCAGGCGATCATCGAAGCGACGGTGCGACGATTCCGCCCGATCGTGCTCACCGCGCTGGCGGCGGTGCTGGCGATGATTCCGCTGTCGCGCAGCCTGTTCTTCGGCCCGATGGCGGTGGCGATCATGGGGGGGCTGATTGTGGCGACAGCGTTGACGCTGCTGTTCCTGCCGGCGCTGTATGCGGCGTGGTTCAGGGTCAAGAAGACCTGACCTCGGCCTGTGGCCTCCATGAACCCAATGTGGGAGCGAGCTTGCTCGCGATAGCAATATCAGCCTCAACATCTTCGTTGGCTGTTACACCGCTATCGCGAGCAAGCTCGCTCCCACAGTTGTTTTGGGTTGGGGTTTAGAGCGTACCGAACACTTTCTTCGCCAAACTGGTCGCCGCAGCCGCCGGGTTCTTGCGAATGGTGGCTTCCTGCTCGCCGATCATCTTGAACAAGCCGTCCAGCGCCTGCTCGGTCACGTAGTTCTCCACGTTGGCGCTCTTGGCGTCCACTACACCTAGCGTCGCAGCCTGGCCGGCAAAGGCGTTGTACTTCTGGGCCAGGCCGACCTTGTCGGTGGCTTGCTTGACGATAGGCAGGAACTTGGCGCGAATCTGCTCGCGGCTGCTCTTGTTCAGGTATTGCGTGGCCGAATCGTTGCCACCGCTCAAGATGCCCTTGGCATCGCTCACGCTCATGTTCTTCACGGCATCGACCAGGATCGGCTGGGCCTGCACTACGGCGGCTTCGGCCGCCTGGTTCATGCTGGTTTCCAATTGATCCACCTGGTCACCCATGCCGAAGGCTTTCATCTTGCCGGCGACTTTGCCGAGCTTGCCTGGCAACTCGATCTTCACGTCCGGGTTGTTGCTGAAACCGCCCGGCTTGCCCAGTTGCTTGACGGCAATCTGGGCGCCTTGGGTCAGTGCATCCTTGAGGCCACCCGTGGCGTCTTTCTGGGACAGATCGCCCAGGGACAAGGCCATGGCGTTGGCGCAGATCAACAGGCCGGCACACAGGCCGGTGAAGCGAAGGGTAGAGCGGAGCATGGCAGCTTCCTTGAGGAGTGGAACAGGAATCAGCGTGCGGCGTTGACGCGAATCTTCAACGGCTGCGGATCTTTGCCATCGAGCTGCACGGCATGTTGTTCTGTGGTGATGAACATCAGCTGGCCGTCCACTTCGATGCGGGCGCTCACGGCATAACGATGACCGGGCTTGACCTGTGCCGGATCATAACTGAGCTTGAACGGTAATGGGACCTGCCCTTCGACCGGGCCACGTTGCTCGTCGATCACTACCGCCGCAGCGTCGGCCAGGGAAACGTCTTGCAGGCTCACGGTCAAGGTTGCAGTGGGCGGCAAGGCGATGCGCTGCAAATAGAATACTTCACCGTCAAGGGTTTGGACGGTTGCGGAGGGTGGCGTTGCCGATTGGCAAGCGGCCAGTACGGCCATGGAGGCAAGCAGAGCAAATCTTTTCATGGGTCATTACCTTTCCCTTTGACGCCAACAACACGCCAGCGTCAAAGAGAATCTGGAGGATTCTGGTTTATAAATCCACCTGAACGTTGCGACTCAGGAGCCGAACGTGAATGGCAGAGTCTCTTCGGTTTCCGGTGGCGCGAGGGTCAGGTTGATATCAACGTTCTGATCACCGCCGTTCCAGATGAACGTATGCGGGGTGTTCAGGAAAAGAGGACGAGGGGCGTTGATTTGCGCGGTCACCGAAAACTCTTCGCCTTCGGTCGCGACGTCGCTGTTGATGGTGAAGCTGACGATCCATGGCATTTTGGGTATCTGGTTGCCGCCATGGCCGCCGGAGGTGTGCGGCGTTGCGAAAGTGATGTGAGTGCCTCCGCTTTCAGGGAGTTGAACATCTTCAGGCAAATGAATGGACGCTTGGATGGTGTGCAGGCTCATGTTGAATTCCTTTTCAATCCGTCGATATTGACGTGAGCCCATCCTAGAGTCTTGGTCTAACGATATCTGTAGGGCTTTTCTTCGTTTGACGTCGCCTGTGCCGCTTGAAGATGTGGGATCGCATATATCGACTGGCTGATCGGGGCAACCCCACGCTGCCCCAGATCAGGTTTCAGGGCTGGTTGTGAGTCTCAGTCACCTCTTCGTCGCGATGCAACGCCACCTGGCGGATCGACAAACGAATCTCCGCCGGCAGCACGCGCTTGGCCGCACCTTCGGCCAGTTCACCGAGCAGCTCGTGATAGCTTAGCTTGCCCGCTTCATCGCGGCGCAGTACGTCGAGGTCGAGCATCGTCTGGATGAAGTGGCGGAACAGGCTCTTGTCGAAGAATTCCGGCGCGTTCAGCCCGTGCAGGATCGACAGGCGCTGGGCCATGACGGTGCAGAGGTCTTCCAGCTCTTCGGCGCTGATGCTGTTCTGGCCGCTGTTGAGCAGCAGCGAAACGGTCATGTAGAAGCGTTGCAAGGTCTGGGCGATGCTCTTCGATAGCAGCGTCAGCAGCACGAAATGCCGTGAACTTGGCGCAGGACGCAGGTACAGGTCTTTCTCGAAACGCAGCAGGCCCTGCTCGACGAACGCTTCGAGCCATTGGTCGACCACGCCGTCCAACTCTTCCAGCGACCAGCGAATGAACAATTCCGATTGCAGATACGGGTACAAGGCCCGGGTGTAGCGCAGGATCTGCTCGCGGCTCATGCGCGAGCTGCTCTGGAAGAAGCTCGCCAGCAGCGCCGGCAGGGCGAAGATATGGAGCACGTTGTTGCGGTAGTAGGTCATCAGCACCGCATTCTGCTCGTCCAGGTACAGGATCTTGCCCAAGGCATCGCTCTGTTCCGACAGCAGGTCCATGCCTTTGACATGCTCGATCAACGCCTGGCCGTCGCCCTCAGGCAGCGTGGTATGCGGTGAATACGGCACTTTGCGCAGCAACGCGAGGTACAAGTCCAGCACTCGGGCCATGGCCTGGTCGTCCAGGGCCAGGCGGCTGGTGGACAGCAATGCCAGGGCGACAAGGTTGACCGGGTTGATGGCCGCGGCTTCGTTCAAGTGCCGCGCCACGCGTTCGCCGAGGCGGTTGGTGGTTGCGTTGAGCCAGGCTGGTTTGAATTGCGGACCCAGTTCCTGCTGGCGCCAATCGGGCTGTTCGCCGTCGAGGAATTCCGCCAGCTTGATCGGTTCGCCGAAGTTCACCGCCACTTGGCCGAAGCGCTGCTTGAGGGCGCCGATGACCTTGAAGATATCGAAGATCGACTCTTTCTTCTTGCTCGCGCCGCGCAGTTCGCCCAGGTAGGTGCGGCCTTCCAGCACGCGCTCATAACCGATGTACACCGGCACGAACACGATGGGCATGCGCGACGAGCGCAGGAAGCTGCGCAGGGTGATGGCGAGCATGCCAGTCTTGGGTTGCAGCATGCGCCCGGTGCGCGAACGGCCGCCTTCGACGAAATACTCCACCGGGAAGCCCTTGGTGAACAGCGTGTGCAGGTATTCGTTGAACACGGCGGTGTAGAGCGGGTTGCCCTTGAACGTACGGCGCATGAAGAACGCCCCGCCACGGCGCAGCAGGCTGCCGATCACCGGCATGTTCAGGTTGATGCCCGCGGCGATGTGCGGTGGCGTCAGGCCGTTGCGAAACAGCAGGTACGACAACAGCAAGTAGTCGATGTGACTGCGGTGGCACGGCACGTAGATGACTTCGTGGCCCTGGGCGACGTTCTGCACGCCTTCGATGTGGTTGACCTTGATGCCGTCGTAGATCTTGTTCCAGAACCAGCTCAGCACCACTTCCAGGAAGCGGATGGCCGTGTAGGTGTAGTCCGAGGCGATCTCGTTGCCGTAGCGCAGGGCCTGGGCCTTGGCTTTTTCCGGGGAAATTTTCTCCCGCTCGGCTTCTTCGGCAATGGCCTGCTTGACCAGCGGCTGGTTCAACAGCCCCTTGACCAGGTTGCGTCGGTGGGAAATGTCAGGGCCGATGACCGCCGCTTTAAGGTTGCGGAAGTGCACCCGCAGGATCCGCTGGGCCATGCGCACGGTGCGTTCGTGGCCCTTGTCGTGCTCGATCAGCTCGCGCAGGTGGATCGGCGCGGAAAACTGCACGCGGGTCTTGCGCCCGAGAATCATGATGCTCAGCAATCGACGCAAGCGCCCGGTGACCGCCCAACTGTCGGCGAACAACAGCTTCCAGGGGCTGGATTCGCTGTCGGGCGACTGGCCCCAGAACACACTGACCGGAATGATCTGCGCATCTTCGGCGACATTGTGGGTCAGCACGTCGACCAGCCGCGTCAGGGTGGGCGGCGCTCCTCGCTTGTCCTGGCGCCCGAGCCAGTCCGGTGCCGGCGTCAGGTAGAAGAATGCCGCCGGCTCCAGCAGGTTGCCCACCGAGACCGGCAGCACCGGGCGCGGCAGGCCGGCCTTGGTGCACTCGGTGTCGAGCACCGCGAGATCGGTGAGCGAAGGATCTTGCAGGACGTAGAACACGGGACGACTGCGGTCGAGGTTGAGGGTAAAGGACGACTGGTTGATCGTCTCGGAGCGAACCCAGAGATACAGCAGTCGGCGCAAGGTGCCAAACACAAGACGGCGGAACGGGGAGCGGGTCATACGGCTTCTGCATGAGTGAATGGGATGGAGCGGCCGTCAGTGTGCCGGATTCGTCGAAAATCGGCAAAAAAGCGCCGAAGTAAAGTCAGTTGAGAGTTTTCTCGGGTGTCATATACTCGGCCAGTTACTGCCCCGGCCTTCCACATCGACGACCGGACGGTGGCTAAGTTCGTACGGCTTTCCTGCGAAAAGCCGACTCAAAATAAAAATGGGAGTGAGCATCATGGCAGCACGCGAAACCGGCAATGTGAAGTGGTTCAACGACGCCAAGGGCTACGGCTTCATCCAGCGTGAAGGCGGCGCGGATGTGTTCGTGCATTACCGCGCGATCCGTGGCGAAGGCCACCGTTCACTGACCGAAGGCCAGCAGGTCGAGTACGCGGTCGTGGAAGGGCAGAAGGGCTTGCAGGCTGAGGATGTGGTGGGGTTGTAACCCGCATTCACTGGCAACACAAAAAACCAGTGTGGGAGAGCCTGCTCCCACAGTTTTGGATGGGGTGCCACCTGGTTCGTGCCCACCCCATATCCCCTGTGGGAGCGAGCTTGCTCGCGAAGACGGCGTTACATTCAACATCACCGTCTCAGGCAGACCGCTATCGCGAGCAAGCTCGCTCCCACATTGGCTCTTCGGTGGACTGGAGGTCAGCGTCACGCCGTCTTCCAGGTAATCTCTTCTTCCCCATCGGCGCTGATGCGAATCCAGCGATCCGCCGACTCTTCACCTTCTTCCTCCACCCACGAGCCGGGTGCGCAGCGCACTTCGACGTTCAGTGCGGCGAAAGCGGCGCGGGCGCAGGCGATGTCGTCTTCCCACGGCGTCTGATCACTTTCCAGATACAGGCTGTTCCATTTGCCTACGGCCTTGGGCAACCAGGTCACTGGGATGTCGCCAGCCTTGCACTTGTAAGTCTGGCCTTTCTGCACCCAGTCGCTGCACGGCCCCAGGGCTTCGCCGAGCCAGTGGGCGATGGCTTTGTGGTCGACGTCGGCGTCCTTCAGGTAAATCTCGATATCGGGTTGGCGCATGGATGTCCTCGCTGCGGTCTTGAAAAATCCATTCGCGGATTTAACTGGCCCCAGACAGTTGCCCGGGGCCCAAGGTAACTATTGAAGAATGAAATAATCGTAGCGCATCGACACCGTGACTTCGAACGGCTCGGCCTGCTCGATCACGCCGGCGCGGCGTTCGGCACTGGCGCGCCAGCCGTGCGGCGTCATCGCCAGCAGGTTGGCACGGTCCTGCCCATTATCGAGCGTCAGTCTGAATTCGAGGGTTTCGCTGTGATCCAGCACCATGCCCGGCGGTACCAGGGCCAGGTGCTTGTCGTCGGTGTATTCGCGGACTTCGTCGTACAGGCGCTCGCGCAACTCCATCAGGTGGCCGGCGGTAGGGCCGACTTTCATCAGGCCGCCGCCGGGGCTGAGCAGGCGCTTGGCCTCCTGCCAATCCAATGGGCTGAACACGCTGGCGAGGAACTGGCAGCAGCCGTCCGCCAACGGCACCCGGGCCATGCTGGCGATCAACCAGGTCAGCTGCGGGTTGCGCTTGCAGGCCCGTTTGATAGCTTCACGGGAAATGTCGAGGGCGTAGCCATCGGCATTGGGCAACGCTTCGGCGATTTGCGCGGTGTAATAACCCTCGCCACAACCGATGTCCAGCCAGCGCCCAGGCGCGCGTTCGGCGGCCAGTTCGGCCAGGCGCCGGGCGACCGGGGCGTAGTGGCCGGCATTGAGAAAGTCGCGGCGAGCTTCGACCATTGCCTGGTTGTCGCCGGGGTCGCGGCTGTTCTTGTGCTGCACCGGCAGCAGGTTCAGGTAACCCTGCCGCGCACGGTCGAAGCGATGTCCGGCGGGGCACACCACGCCGTTGTCCACCGCGTTCAGCGGCTCACTGCAGATCGGGCAAGCGAGCATCAGGCGAGCAACTTGATCAGCGTCTTGTAGTAGATCTCGGTCAGCACTTCGAGATCGGCCGCCAGCACGCGTTCGTTGACCTGGTGGATGGTCGCGTTGACCGGCCCCAGCTCCACGACCTGCGTGCCCATGGTGGCGATGAAACGACCATCTGAAGTGCCGCCGCTGGTGGAGGCTTTGGTCTCGCGGCCCGTCACGTCCTTGATGCTCGATGACACGGCGTCCAGCAAGGCACCCGGCTCAGTGAGGAACGGCAGGCCGGACAAGGCCCAGTCGATGTGCCAGTCCAGTTGATGCTTGTCGAGGATGGCGGCGACGCGCTGTTGCAGGCCTTCGACGGTGGATTCGGTGGAGAAGCGGAAGTTGAACACCGCCACCAGGTCACCGGGGATCACGTTGGTCGCGCCGGTGCCGGAATTGAGGTTGGAGATCTGGAAGCTGGTCGGCGGGAAGAAATCGTTGCCGTGGTCCCAGTGCTCGGCGGCCAGTTCGGCCAGGGCCGGCGCGGCCAGATGGATCGGGTTCTTCGCCAGGTGTGGATAAGCCACGTGGCCTTGCTTGCCGCGCACGGTCAACTTCGCGCCGAGGGAACCGCGCCGGCCATTCTTGACCACATCGCCCACCAGCGTGGTGCTCGACGGCTCGCCGACGATGCACCAGTCCAGTCGCTCCTGGCGGGCCTTGAGGCGTTCGACCACGGCTTTGGTGCCGTGGTGGGCCGGGCCTTCTTCATCGCTGGTGATCAGGAAGGTCAGCGAGCCCTTGTGGTCCGGGTAGTCGGCGACGAACCGTTCGGCCGCCACCACCATCGCCGCCAGGCTGCCTTTCATGTCCGCCGCGCCACGGCCGCAGAGCATGCCCTGTTCGTCGATGACCGCATCGAACGGGTCGAGTTGCCAAGCCTGCACCGGGCCGGTCGGCACCACGTCAGTGTGACCGGCGAAGCACAACACCGGGCCGTCCTGCTTGCCATGGCTGGCCCAGAAGTTATCCACATCCTCGATGCGCATCGGCTCCAGTTTGAAACCGGCGTCGCCCAGGCGCTGCATCATCAGTTTCTGGCAATCGGCGTCGGCCGGCGTCACGGACGGGCGGCGGATCAGGTCGCAGGCGAGTTGCAGGGTCGGCGAGAGGTCGGCGTGGGCCGTCATGGAAAACTCCGGGAATATAGTGTGAACGCAAGGCTTGTGCAGGCGCGGGCTGGCTCGCGCAAAATGGCGGTTATCTTATAGCAAAACGACCACCATGGCCCCCTGGTGCGGGACAGGTGGAACACAAAACCTGTGGGAGCGAGCTTGCTCGCGATGGCGGTGGATCAGTCGATACTCTATTGACTGGACTGACGCCATCGCGAGCAAGCTCGCTCCCACAAGGGAAAATTGGAGGGATTCAATTCGCGAACGGCTCGAATTGCCGTGGCAAAGCCCTATAATGCGCGCCGGTTTTTGGGGTAATGGTCATGAGTACAGAAGATCCACGGTTTGCCGGCATCGCCCGTTTGTATGGCATCGAAGGCCTGGAGCGCCTGCGGGCGGCCCATGTGGCGATTGTCGGCGTTGGCGGTGTCGGCTCCTGGGCGGCGGAGGCCATCGCCCGTTGCGGCGTGGGCGAGATTTCGCTGTTCGACCTGGACGATGTCTGCGTCAGTAACGCCAACCGTCAGTTGCACGCCCTGGACAGCACCGTCGGCAAACCCAAGGTCGAAGTGATGGCCGAGCGGCTGCGCGGGATCAACCCCGACTGCACCGTGCACGCGGTGGCCGACTTTGTCACCCGCGATACCATGGCCGAATACATCACGCCGAACATCGACTGCGTGATCGACTGCATCGACAGCGTCAACGCCAAGGCTGCGCTGATCGCCTGGTGCAAGCGCCGCAAGATCCAGATCATCACCACCGGCGGCGCGGGCGGGCAGATCGACCCGACGCTGATCCAGGTCTGCGACTTGAACCGTACGTTCAACGATCCGCTGGCCTCCAAGGTGCGCTCCACCTTGCGCCGCGACTACGGCTTCTCCCGCACCGTGACCCGCCACTACAGCGTGCCTTGCGTGTTCTCCACCGAACAACTGCGCTACCCGAAACCGGACGGCAGCATTTGCTTGCAGAAGAGTTTCGTCGGCGACGGCGTCAAGCTCGACTGCGCCGGCGGGTTTGGCGCGGTGATGATGGTCACGGCGACGTTCGGCATGGTCGCGGCGACCAAGGCTGTGGATAAGATCGTCGCGGGCATGCGGCGGCCGGCGGACAGGACCAAGCCCGGACAGTAATTGTGGCGAGGGGATTTATCCCCGTTGGGCTGCGAAGCAGCCCCCTAAAACTGTGAACTCAATCCTCTCGGCACACCGAGTTGCCTGGTTTGGGGCCGCTTCGCAGCCCAGCGGGGATAAATCCCCTCGCCACAATTATTGCGCCAACTCGCGCATCCGCTGTAGCACTGCGTTCAAGCCATTGCTACGCGACGGCGACAACTGCCGCGACAATCCCAACTGATTGAACCAACTCGGCAAATCCACCTGCTGCAATTCTTCAGCGGACAAACCATTGACCCGCGCCAGCAACAACGCCACCAGACCACGGATCAACCGCGCATCGCTGCTGGCTGAAAACTGCCAGTGGCCGTCTCGCAACTGACCCACCAGCCAGACTTGGCTTTCACAGCCGCCGACAAGGTTGGCGTCGCACTTGTCTGCATCGCTCAATGGCGCCAGGCGCTCGCCCCATTGCATCAACAGCCGGGCGCGTTGTTCCCACCCGGAGGCGTCCTGGAAAATCTGCAGTGCGGCGACAGCATCGTCAGGCAAGTTCATCGCAGCATCTCCAGGGCCTGGTCCAGCGCCTCGAAGAAACGCTCGATGTCGGCGGAATCGTTGTACAGCGCCAGCGACACCCGGATTGCCCCGGACAGCTTCAGATGCTTGAACAACGGCATCGCGCAATGATGCCCGGCACGCACGGCGATGCCTTGCTCGGTCAGCAGGTGCGCAAGGTCGGCGTTGTGGATGCCATCGACCACGAAGCTGGACAGTGCGAGTTGGGGGCTGCCCACCAGGCGCACGCCGTTGCGCGCCTGCAGACCGTGGAGCAAATAATCATGCAGGGCGGTTTCATGATCGATGACCGCCTGCCCGTCGAGCCCGGACAGGTAATCCAGCGTCGCCCCCAGGCCGATCACGCTGGCGATAGGCGGTGTGCCAGCCTCGAAACCCAGTGGCGCCGGGCGGAAGGTGGCGCTGTGGTAATCGGCCTGCTGGACCATTTCACCGCCAAACTGCCAATGACGCAGTAGACCAAGCGCTTCGCTGCGACCGAACAGCGCCCCCAGGCCTTCGGGGCCGTAGAGCTTGTGGCTGGAAAACACGTAGAAATCGCAGCCCAGTGCCTCCACATCATGGCGGCCGTGGACCACGCCCTGGGCGCCATCGATGACCGTCAGCGCGCCCTGCGCCTTGGCCATCGCCAACAGCGCCGGCAACGGCTGCCAGGTGCCGAGGACGTTGGACAACTGGCTCACCGCCAACAGGCGCGTGCGCGGTCCGATCAGCTCGGCGGCGGCACTCGTATCGATCACCCCATCGGCATCCAGCGGCAGCACCACCAGGGTCAACGCGCGACGCTCCGCCAGTTGCTGCCAGGGCAACAGGTTGGCGTGGTGTTCCAAGGCGCTGACGACAATTTCATCGCCCGGGTTGAACAGATGTTCCAGCCCATAGGCCAGCAGGTTCAGCGCCGACGTGGCGCCATGGGTGAAGACCACTTGCCCGCAGTTTCCGGCATTGAGCCATTGTGAGACCTTGAGGCGACTGTCTTCGAATGCCTGGGTAGCCAGCGCCCCGGGCAAATGTTGCGCCCGGTGTACGTTGGCCGCACCGTTGGCGTAGTAATGCGCCAGCGCGTCGAGCAAAGCTTGGGGTTTTTGCGTGGTGGCGGCGCTGTCCAGGTAGGTCTGGCC
Source organism: Pseudomonas sp. BP11-1-1 (assembly GCF_052112105.1). Classification (NCBI taxonomy): domain Bacteria; kingdom Pseudomonadati; phylum Pseudomonadota; class Gammaproteobacteria; order Pseudomonadales; family Pseudomonadaceae; genus Pseudomonas; species Pseudomonas sp. BP11-1-1. The sequence continues at coordinate 93,025 of NZ_JAUTYU010000007.1, read as the reverse complement.
TTGCCGTTGCAGGGCGGCGATGGCCGGGAAATCGGCGCGCCAGGGGGATTGAATCAACATGCTTTCGGGCCCTGCTGGAGTTACGCCGGACCCTGTGGGAGCGGGCTTTTTTGTGGGAGCCGAGCTTGCTCGCGATGAACGATGACACGGTCTTGCAATGAAACCGTGTCGCTGCCATCGCGAGCAAGCTCGGCTCCCACAGAAGCCCGCTCCCACAGGTGACTGTGTGAAGCCGCTTAGTTATGCGCGTGCAGTGCTTCGTTCAGCTCGATGGCCGACTTGTGGGTCTTGCATTCCACCGCGCCGGTTTCGGAATTGCGGCGGAACAACAGGTCAGGCTGGCCGGCCAGGTCGCGGGCCTTGACCACTTTGACCAGTTGGTTGTTTTCGTCCAGCAGTTTCACCTTGGTACCAGCGGTCACGTACAGGCCCGACTCCACGGTGTTGCGGTCGCCCAGCGGGATACCGATGCCGGCGTTCGCGCCGATCAGGCAGCCTTCGCCGACCTTGATCACGATGTTGCCACCGCCCGACAGGGTGCCCATGGTCGAGCAGCCGCCGCCCAGGTCCGAGCCCTTGCCGACGAACACGCCCGCCGAGACACGGCCTTCGATCATGCCCGGGCCTTCGGTGCCAGCGTTGAAGTTGACGAAACCTTCGTGCATGACCGTGGTGCCTTCGCCCACATAGGCGCCCAGGCGCAGACGCGCGGCATCGGCGATGCGCACACCGGCCGGGACCACGTAGTCGGTCATTTTCGGGAACTTGTCCACCGAGAATACTTCCAGCAACTCGCCACGCAGGCGGGCTTCGAGCTGGTGCTCGGCCAGTTCGGCCAGGTCGATCGCGCCTTGGCTGGTCCAGGCCACGTTCGGCAGCAGAGGGAAGATGCCGGCCAGGTTCAGGCCATGGGGCTTGACCAGGCGATGGGACAGCAGGTGCAGCTTGAGGTAAGCCTCAGGCGTGGAAGACAGTTGGGCATCTTCGGCCAGCAGGGTGGCGACCAGTGGCTTGTGGCTTTCGGCCAGGCGGGTCAGCAGCGCGGCTTGGGCGGCGTCGACGTTGCGCAGTGCTTCAGCCAGTTGGGACGCCTGGGCGGTGGTGAAGGTGATGGCCTGGTTGCCTTCGCTGTAGCCCAGGATCGGCGCGATGGCCGCGACGATCTCTGCCGACGGCTTGAGCAGTGGCTGTGCGTAGAAGACTTCCAGCCAGGCGCCTTCACGGTTTTGGGTGCCAACGCCGAAGGCCAGGCTGAACAGGGTAGTGGACATGAAATTACCTCTACAAAATGGACTGGGCAGGCTTACTTGATTTCTGCCGCATAAATATCTGGCTTGAAGCCAATCAGGGTTCGGTCACCGAGATCGAGCACCGGTCGCTTGATCATCGAGGGTTGGGCGAGCATCAGTTCGATGGCTTTCGTCTGGTCGAGATCGGCTTTGCGTTCGTCGTCGAGTTTGCGAAAGGTCGTACCGGCACGGTTCAACACCACTTGCCAGCCATGCTCGTTGCACCACTGGGTCAGGTGCTCACGGTCGATGCCGGCAGTTTTGTAATCGTGAAAGTCATAGCGCACCGCGTGCTCATCGAGCCAGGTACGGGCTTTTTTCATCGTATCGCAGGCTTTGATGCCGAAAAGCTGTAAGTGCTTGTTTTCATTGGGCATGAGTGCTCCCCCAAAACGTTCCCGGTATCGTCCTGAAAATCAGCCGACGATTATGCCACGTCGTTCCTTTCAGTGCCTTGACTGTCGCGACGGATCGGACGAGGCGGAACCGATCGGAAAGAGGTGGCCACACAGCACAGGTAGACCCAGCACTTTTCCACACAAGAGACCCCGCCCATGGATTCCATCTCCCTGACCCCGTTCCATCCACTGACGGATCAAACTGAAGAAACACTCCCGCCCCCTTCAACGACCTCGACCACCGGGACCACTGCAGCCGTCCCGATCGGCCCTGTCACCGCTGAACAGGACCTGGCCAATCGGACGGGCGCCATCAAGGCCCAGCTCACCCGGGTATTCGAGCCCCATATGAACGGTGCCAATCGCGAGGCCTTCGAAGCACTGATCGACGATCGTTCACGGACCTTGGCCAATGACGGCGAAACCGCGGAAAGCGTCGACGCCGTGCTCACCAAGGGCTCGCGCCTGGATCGCGCGGCCCATGACACCGTCGGATTCCTCCGTTCGGTTCCCTTTGGCGCGGCGTCCATCGCGCTGGACTTCGCCCCGGCGGTGACCGGCAATGGCTCGATTACCGCGCCATTGGCGCTGTCGGCCATTGCCGGCCTGGTCAGCAGCGCCGCCGACACGGTCGGCAATGGCCTGATGAAACGCGCCACCAGCGATACCCAATGGCTGGTGGCCGACAATGCCGAGCTGGAGCCGGTCATGCAGGAAGCCGCCCAGGCGGTGAAGCCGAGCCTGACGACCCAGGCTGTCGAAGGCAGCCTGACCTTCCAGACCTTCACCGCGCGAAACGTCTTGCGCACAGTGGTCCAACCCGTGGTGACAAAAACGGTCGATGCGCAGACGGGCAGCAAGGTGGACTCGGTGATGGCGGCTGTCGGTTCTCCGCTTTCCGGCATGGCGGCCTATGATCTGCAACATTCCATCGATAAATCGAAACACCGGATTGGCCCGGAATACCTGTTGGGGCGCCAGGACTGGCATCAGCGCTACAAGGATCTCAAGAACTATGGCGTAGGAAGTGCGGCGATGGGCATCGCCAAGCGAGTCGGCAGCCTGCCGCTGGACGCGATGCGCGATGGCAGCAAATCGCTGCAAGCCTTGGTGACGCCGACGGGCTTGGTCAGTGGTCTCGGCGCGTTGGCCGGCGGTATTACCGCGATCGGCATGGCCCAAACCGCCGCTGTCAATGCAGCCAGGAACGCCGGGATTTCGCCTGCGGGTGTTGCGGCAGCAGGCAAGGCGACCGTCACCGCCACCATGGCCCCGGTGCTCGCCGCCTGGGTGACCACGGCTGTGATGACGCAGCCGTTGGCGGACAAGGCTTCCGCTGCGTTGGACAGGCTTTCCGCCGGTCCCGCTCATCCGGATGAGCTGCAGGGAATGTTGCCTTTGGTTGAAACGCCGGTGGCCGAACATGTTGAGGAAGAGAGCGACAATGAGGGTGACAGCGTCGATTTTGTCTCGGCCCGCTCGACCCTCAGTGCCGCCGAGCGAGCGGTTTAGCATTGGTTGATTGCCGGTCGCCCCTGCCGCGTGGAGGTTAGGGCTGGCCGACGGACGATGGCGCATTAACGCCGCTGAGGTGCGACCAATGTGCAACGGCAGCGGTCCGCCTCGGCAGTTAATATGGCACTTCACCGGCCAGCTGTTGCCGGAGATGTGTATGGCTGTCATTGGAAGTCCGTTATGCAAAGCGCCTATACCGTCCTGATCCTGTTGATGCTGGTCGGCGTGTCGCGCCTGATCGGACGGTTGATCCCGCTGCCGTTGCCCCTGGTGCAGATCGCTGCCGGTGCCGTGCTGGCCTGGCCTTCGTTGGGACTGCATGTGGCGCTTGATCCCGAGTTGTTCCTGTTTTTGTTCTTGCCGCCGCTGCTGTTCTCCGACGGTTGGCGAATGCCCAAGCGCGAGCTCTGGCGCCTGCGTGGGCCGGTCCTGACGCTGGCGGTGGGGCTGGTTCTGTTCACGGTGGTGTTGGCGGGTTATTTCATTCATTGGTTGCTGCCCGATATCCCGTTGCCGGTGGCCTTCGCCTTGGCGGCTGTCCTGTCGCCGACCGACGCCGTGGCGGTCTCGGCAATTGCCCGGGATCGCTTGCCCGCACCGTTGATGCACATGCTCCAGGGCGAAGCGTTGATGAACGATGCGTCGGGCCTGGTGACCTTCAAGTTCGCCCTGGCAGCGGCGATCACCGGCGTGTTTTCCCTGGCGGGGGCGAGCCTGGCCTTCGTCCTGGTGGCGGTCGGCGGCCTGTTGGTGGGCGTGGCGCTGAGTTGGCTGATGGGCCGCTTGCGGGCCTGGATGATTGCCCGTGGCTGGGACGATCCGGCGACCCACGTGGTGTTCATGTTGTTACTGCCGTTTGCCGCCTATGTGCTGGCTGAACGCTTGGGCACCTCGGGGATTCTCTCGGCGGTGGCGGCGGGGATGATGCAGAGTTGGCTCGACCTGCTGCCGCGCCAGACGGGCACGCGGTTGCTCAATCGCAGCGTCTGGGCGTTGCTGGAATTCGCTTTCAACGGCCTGATCTTCCTGCTGCTGGGCTTGCAATTGCCGGACATTATCAAGGCGGTGACCAGCCACGAGACGACGTTGTGGCCAACACTGTTTTATCGCTGCCTGGACGTGGTGGCGATTTTCCTGGTGTTGCTGGTGCTGCGGTTCGTCTGGGTGCAAAGCATCTGGCGCGTGTCCGGGCTGGTGCGCCGCTGGCGCGGCAAGGGCGAGCTGACCCTGGTGCCGACGGCGCGTGCCTGCTGGTTGTTGACGTTTGGCGGTGTACGCGGGGCGGTGACGCTGGCGGGCGTGCTGTCGGTGCCGTTGTTGTTGAGCGCCGGTGTTGAATTCCCGGAGCGCGACTTGCTGATCTTCATTGCCGCTGGGGTGATCCTGTTGTCGCTGATCGCGGCCTGCATCGCCCTGCCGATGCTGCTGCGTGGCATCGAGAAAAGTCCCGACGACAAGCGCCGAAACGAAGTCCGCGAGGCGTGGCGTAAAACCGCTGAGGCGGCGATTCATGCGCTGGAAGTCGAAGAGCCAAGCGTTGTACCGGACGCGGCCCAGGCTGCGCTGGCGACGGAGGTCAAGGCGCGGTTGATGTCCGAGTATCGCCATCAGCTCGAGGTGTTCAACGACTCAGCCGAAGCCCAGGCGCTGGCGTTCGAGATGGATTTGCTGGAGCGTCGGCTGCGCTTGAAGGCCTATCGGGCGCAGCGACTGGAGCTGTATCGGCTTAGCCGGCATCACCAGATTGGCGACGATGTGTTGCGGGAGGTGCTGGGGGAGTTGGATTTGGCGGAGGCGAATTTGGGGTTGGGGAAATAAATATCCGTCTCATCGCCCGAATAGCGAGCGTTTACGGTTGAGCACCTCGTATACGCGGTTCGTTTTTCCGATAGCGGGAGCCAGATCGGCTGCGGTGAGTCCGGATTGCTCCATGCGAAACTTGATGGCTTCAATTGGGTCAGGCAGATCAACCGGGAAGTTCTTGGTTTCGTAGGCCTCGATCAGAGTGACCATGACTTCAAAAGCAACGCCTTCCGGGGTGCCAAGTTCAGGTTCATTCTCAAACAGGGGAGAGATCTCTTTGAGAGCTACCCGGTATTCTTCGTCGGTGCGGATTGGGCGAATGTTCATGGTGATTACTCCATTTCCAATCGACACGCAGCTGAGGTTGCTTTGCCCCGTCTGCGTGGGTGGGTCAACCCGGAGAGGGACCCAGACTTCTGCCAGCGTTCGCTGGTGACGGGGCGATCATGGCTGTCGGTAATAACGAATTCAAGCCAGCTTGATTCTTGAAACAGGGCTGCATGAGATCTGTTGAACTTCTAAACCAATAAAATCAATGGGTTGTTCTATGGAGGCCCGTTTTATTTCTTTTCTTGTCTGAGCAAGCGATCGTGGTCTGTCAGACGCGCCGAAATTTCCGACAAGTTTTTAAGGTTGTCCGTCGGACGCGGGGGCTCTAGCCTCTGGGTGTCGCTGCCAATTCAGCGACCGGACGTGAGAATCCGAACACCCACTATGCGCATAGGCGCCGGCCATATAAAGTGCAGGCGCGTTTCGTCCATACATCGTGTTATGGCGGCTGTGCGCGGGCATGTTTCGACATGGCCGGGTTTTTGGTGGGTGTTAACCCGGATTCTCACCCCGCGTACGGCTGCCACTCTCTCTAAGTCCGTGAGAAGACTTTGTGGCAGCTCCAACACCCAAGGAGCATCAAATGATCAAAGAAACTCCAAATCCACCAAAACCTGCCTCCACTTTCCCCTACGGCGATTACGCACCCGAAAAGCTGCAAGAGGCTGCTGACCGTGTGCTGGATCATTACCTCAAACCTGACGACAGCAAGTCAGAAGCCAAGCCCTCAGTACAGTTATTCACTGTGGCTGACGGTATCGACACCGAAGTGTTGCTGGCCAACCTCAGCGAAACCCTGGCTTCGGCCAATGCAATGCTCAATGACCTTGCCTTCGATCAGGACGGCTCGCGACGACATGTAGCATTGGGAGTGGCGCAGATGATTGAGTTGGGGATGTTGTTGGCGAACAAGTGCCTGGACCGGGTAGAGCTTCGGACTTGATGTAATAAGTGCCGGCCTCTTCGCGAGCAAGCTCGCTCCTACAGTGGTTGGTGTTGTTCACAGGACGCGCGATCGACATCAACCCTCAGTGGGAGCGGGTTTGCTCGCGAAGACGTAGGCCCATTCAACATGAGTGCAAGCTGAACCACCGCTTTCGCGAGCAAGCCCGCTCTCACAGGGGATTTGTGGTGTTCGCAGATATGGGGGCGACACCAGCCCCCTGTGGCGAGGGAGCAAGCTCCCTCGCCACGACAGCGGTCCGCTTCAGCGCGATATAGCCATCAACCCCGACGTTGGATAAACGCGCGAATCCGCTCCGCCGCTTCCACGCATTCCGCCAATGGCGCGACCAGGGCCATGCGCACGCGGCCGGCGCCTGGGTTGACGCCGTCCACGTCGCGGGACAGGTACGAGCCCGGCACGACGGTCACGTGTTCCTGTTCGAACAGGTCACGGCAGAAGGCTGCGTCATCGCCCGCCACATTCGGCCACAGGTAGAAGCTGCCGTCGGGGCGTTGCACGTCCAGCACCGGACTGAGGATTTCCAGCACCGCGTCGAACTTTTCCCGGTACAGCGCACGGTTGGCCCGCACATGCACTTCGTCGTTCCACGCGGCGATGCTTGCCAGTTGGGTCTGAACCGGCATCGCGCAGCCGTGGTAGGTGCGGTACAGCAGGAAGCCCTTGAGGATGTCGGCGTCGCCGGCCACGAAACCGGAGCGCAGGCCCGGCAGGTTGGAGCGTTTGGACAGGCTGTGGAAGACCACGCAGCGCTTGAAGTCCTTGCGGCCGAGTTCGACGCAAGCGGTGAGCAGCCCCGGCGGTGGGGTTTGTTCGTCGAAGTAGAGTTCGCTGTAGCACTCGTCCGAGGCGATGACGAAGTCATATTCGTCAGCCAGGGCGATGAGTTTCTTCAGCACATCCACCGGGATCAAGGCGCCGGTCGGGTTGCCGGGGGAGCACAGGAACAGGATCTGGCAGCGTTTCCAGATATCCGGCGAGACGGCATCGAAATCCGGATTGAAGCCGTTGGCATCGAGGCAAGGCAGGTAGTGCGGCTTGGCCCCGGCCAGGAACGCCGCGCCTTCGTAGATCTGGTAGAACGGGTTCGGGCTCACCACCAAGGCGTCGTCGCCCCGGTTGACCACGGTCTGGGTGAAGGCGAACAGCGCTTCACGGGTGCCATTGACCGGCAGCACGTGGCGCGCCGGGTCGAGCCAGCCGCTTGGCACATTGAAGCGACGCTCGCACCAGCCAGTGATGGCTTCACGCAGTTCCGGAATACCGAGGGTGGTCGGGTACACCGCCATTTTTTCCAGGTTGCTGGCCATGGCCTCAGCCACGAAGCTCGGCGAACGGTGCTTGGGCTCGCCGATCGACAGCGCGATTGGGCGCTTGTCCGGGTTCGGCGTGACGCTGCCGAGCAGGGCGCGGAGTTTTTCGAACGGGTAGGGCTGGAGCTGGTTCAGAGCGTTGTTCATTGAGGGCCTCGTCAATGTGGGCGCGGTCCTTGTGGGAGCGAGCTTGCTCGCGATAGCGGCGGCTCAGGCAACATCAATCTGGATGTTCCGACGCCATCGCGAGCAAGCTCGCTCCCACAGGGGGGGATTTATTGATTCAGATGCTGATGCGTGTCAGATGAGCATCGGGTTCCTGGTTGACGCTCAAATGCTGGACGATCGCTTCCTGCAAGCGGCTGCACAGTTGCGGATCAGAAAGCGGATGATTATGGGCGTCGGTAATGAAGAACACGTCTTCCACCCGTTCGCCGAGCGTGGCGATCTTGGCGTTCTGCAGCGACAGGTCGAATTCCAGGAAGATATGGCCGACGCGTGCCAGCAGGCCCGGGCGGTCCGGCGCGCTGAGTTCCAGCACGGTGACCTGGCGATGGGCGTCGTTGTGGATCGTCACCTGTGGCGCAAAGGCGAAATGCTTGAGCTGGCGCGGCACCCGACGCTGGATGATGGTCGGGTAGTCCGCCGGGTTGCGCAGGGCCTCGGTGAGGCCATCGCGAATCTGCTTGATCCGCGCCGGGTTGTCACCGATCGAATCGCCGTCGGTGTCGAGCACGATGTAGGTGTCGAGGGTGAACTGGCTGGTGGACGTAATGACCCGGGCGTCATGGATGTTGAGGTTGAGCTGGTCCATCGCCGCCACGGTCACGGCGAAGAAATCGTGCTGGTCCGGGGCGTAGATGAATATCTGCGTGCCGCCCTCGAACTCGCGTTGGGTGGTTTCCTTGATCAACACCAGCGGTCCGCCGTCGGCCGGCTGCTGTAGGATCGCGTCGCTGTGCCAGGCCACGTCGCCAGCGGTGTGGCGCAGGAAATAGTCATCGCCCAGTTGCGACCAGAGCTGCTCGACATCGTCCGGATCGGTGCCGCCGCGGACCAGGATGTCCAGGGCCGCGCTCTGGGTGCGGCGGATCTGTTCTTCGCGGTCCACCGGGTTTTCCAGGCCGCGGCGCAAGGCTCGCTTGGTCTCGGTGTACAGCTGGCGCAGCAGGCTCGCGCGCCAGGAGTTCCACAGGGACGGATTGGTGGCGTTGATGTCGGCCACGGTCAGCACGTAGAGGTAATCCAGGCGCGTCTCATCGCCGACGGTCTGGGCGAAATCGTGGATCACCTGCGGATCGGACAAGTCCTTGCGCTGGGCGGTGGTCGACATCATCAAGTGGTTTTGCACCAGCCAGACGATCAGGCGGCTGTCCCATACCGGCAGCTGGTGCCGCTGGCAGAACGCCTCGGCATCGACCGCGCCGATCTCGGAATGGTCGCCCTGGCGACCCTTGCCGATGTCGTGATAGAGCCCTGCCATGTAGATCAGCTCGGGCTTGGGCAGCTTGGCCATGAGTTTGCTGGCCAACGGAAATTTCTCCGAAACCTGGGTGTATTGCAGCTTGCGCAGGTGCTTGATCAGGTTCAGCGTGTGGGCGTCGACCGTATAGATGTGGAACAGGTCGTGCTGCATCTGCCCGACGATATGGCCGAACTCCGGCAGGTAGCGCCCGAGGATCCCGTAGCGGTTCATCCGGCGCAGGTTGCGGTGCACGCCGATCTTGCACTTGAACAGCTCGATGAACAGGCTGGTGTTGCGAATGTCGTTGCGGAAGTCGTCGTCGATCAGGTGCCGGTTTTCCCGCAACAGGCGAATGGTGTCGGCGCGCACGCCCTTGATTTCCGGCTGTTGGGCCATGAGCACGAAAATCTCGAGCATGGCGAACGGCGTGCGGCGGAACACGTTGGCGTTGCGCGCCTCGATGTAGCCGTCGTGCAGTTGGAATCGTGAATTGATCGGCTGCGGCGGCGCCTCATCCTCGGAGGCGAGAATGACCTCTTCGAAGTGCTGGATGATCAGCTCGCTGAGCTGGGCAATGCTCATCACCACGCGGTAATACTGCTGCATGAAGTTTTCAATGGACTGCTTGGCGTCCTGGCCTTCGAAACCCAGCAGGCCGGCGATTGAGCGCTGGTGGTCGAACAGCAGTCGATCCTCGGCTCGCCCGGCGAGCATGTGCAGGGCGTAGCGGACCTTCCACAGGAATTCCTGGGACGAGGCGAGCAGGGCGTTCTCGCTCTCCACCAGGAAACCTTCTCCGGCCAGGGCCCGCAGATTGAGCGTGCCGTACTGCCGACGGGCAACCCACAGGATCGTCTGGATATCCCGCAGCCCGCCGGGCGAGCCTTTGACGTTGGGTTCCAGGTTGTACTCGGTGTCGTTGTACTTGTGGTGGCGAGCCTTCTGTTCGGCGCGCTTGGCCAGGAAAAAATCCTTGCTCGGCCACATGTGCGCCGTGCTGGTGACGTCGAGCATGCGCTGGCGCAGTCGCTCGGGGCCGGCAACGGTGCGGCTTTCCATCAGGTTGGTGATCACTGTCAGGTCGGCGCGGGCTTCGTCGGCGCATTCCTGCACCGAACGTACGCTCTGGCCGACTTCCAGGCCGATATCCCACAACAGCGTCAGGAAGCGCTCGATGGAGTCGCGGAAAATCTCATGATCGGCGCTGTCCAGCAGGATCAGCAGGTCGATGTCGGAATAAGGGTGCAGTTCGCCGCGCCCGTAGCCGCCCACCGCCACCAGGGCGATGTCGGCGTCCTCGCTCCAGTTGAACTGCTCCCAGGCCTTTTGCAGGATGTTGTCGACGAACCAGGCGCGGTCCTCGATCAGCCGGCGGATATCGCGGCCGCTGCGAAAGCGCTGGTCGAGCACTTCGTGGGCCTGGCGGATCGCTTTCTTGAACGCCGAGATGGGGCTTGCCTTCAGGGCCAGTTCAGCCTGGAACTGGCCGCGGTCGAAGAGTTCGGGATCCACCTGCGGCATCGAATGGCTTTCCTTTCTGTCTATCTATAGCTAAAGGCTGGGTTTGGGTCAGGCGGAAACGCGAGGGATGGTGTCATCGCTGCGCAGGGTAAAGATCTCGTAGCCCGTCTCGGTCACCAGCAGGGTGTGCTCCCATTGGGCCGACAGCTTGCGATCCTTGGTGATGGCGGTCCAGCCATCGCCCAATACCTTGGTGTCGGCGCGGCCCTGGTTGATCATCGGCTCGATGGTGAAGGTCATGCCTGCTTGCAACTCCATGCCAGTGCCGGCGCGGCCATAGTGCAGGATCTGCGGTTCTTCGTGGAACACCTTGCCGATGCCGTGGCCGCAGAACTCACGCACCACCGAGAAGCCGTTCTTCTGCGCGTGCTTCTGGATCACTTCGCCGATGTCACCCAGGCGGCAGCCCGGCTTCACCAGTTCAATGGCCATGTACATGCATTCCTGGGTGACCTTGGACAGGCGCTCGGCCCACTCCGGGACGTTGCCGACGTGAAACATGCGGCTGGTGTCGCCGTGGTAGCCATCCTTGATGACGGTGACGTCGATGTTCAAGGTGTCGCCGTCCTTCAACGGTTTTTCGTTGGGGATGCCGTGGCAGACCACATGGTTGATCGAGGTGCAGATCGACTTCGGGAAGCCTTTATAGTTGAGCGGGGCGGGGATGGCCTTCTGCTCGTTGACGATGTAGTCGTGGCAGATGCGGTCCAGCTCTTCGGTGGTCACGCCCGGCTTGACGTAGTCGGCGATCATTTCCAGCACTTCGGCGGCGAGTTTGCCGGCGACGCGCATTTTGGCGATGTCTTCGGGAGTCTTGAGGGTGACGGTCATACAGGCTCTCTCTGCGCCCGACGGCGCTGTTCAAAACGAAATGGGCGGCGGATGATGACTCGCGTGGCCCTGAAAGAGGCGATTCTAACAGACGATCAGCGCAAATCCGCGTCCACATGCATCGCTTCTCTCTATATGGGTGTACATCCATGAACCATGAAAGGGCTGTGGGAAAGGGGCTTTGCCGGGATTTCAGAATCCGTGTTCCGTTTTCGCCCTTGCTGTGGTATAAAATGCGCCGCTTTCCGGGGATGACCCCGTAAGCTTAAATCCACACACGTGTCGACACGATGACCTGGGTGCCTTCGGCTTATATAGCCGCTGGTTGGTCATTGGGATACGTGGAGGCCAAACCCGACTTATCAAGGAACTATCATGTCCCAAGTCAACATGCGCGATATGCTGAAGGCCGGTGTGCACTTCGGTCACCAGACCCGTTACTGGAACCCGAAAATGGGCAAGTACATTTTCGGCGCGCGTAACAAGATCCACATCATCAACCTTGAAAAAACCCTGCCAATGTTCAACGAAGCACTGACCTTCGTAGAGCGCCTGGCCCAGGGCAAAAACAAGATTCTGTTCGTCGGCACCAAGCGTTCCGCTGGCAAGATCGTTGCTGAAGAAGCAGCACGTTGCGGTTCGCCGTACGTCGATCACCGCTGGTTGGGCGGCATGCTGACCAACTTCAAGACCATCCGCGCTTCCATCAAGCGTCTGCGTGATCTTGAAGTCCAGTCCGAAGACGGTACTTTCGCCAAGCTGACCAAGAAAGAAGCGCTGATGCGCACTCGCGATCTTGAGAAGCTGGACCGCTCCCTGGGTGGTATCAAGGACATGGGCGGTCTGCCTGACGCACTGTTCGTGATCGACGTTGACCACGAGCGCATCGCGATCACCGAAGCCAACAAGCTGGGTATACCGGTCATCGGCGTTGTCGATACCAACAGCAGCCCGGAAGGCGTTGACTACATCATCCCAGGCAACGATGACGCCATTCGCGCCATCCAGCTGTACATGGGTTCGATGGCTGACGCTGTGATCCGTGGTCGCAACAATGTTAATGGCGGCACCGAAGTCTTCGCTGAAGAAGCTCCGGCAGCAGCCGCTGAGTAATCGACGCCCCTGGCGTTGACTCAGTAAGCAAAAAGGGGGCTTGGCCCCCTTTTTGCCACCTCGAAAACCACTTGTCGCCAGCGCAGCTACCTGTTTGTAACTTGTCGCGGTCTATAAGCAGTGGTTTTCCAGGAAGAATTGATCGCCCGTTCGGTCGGGTGGAATGGTTGAAAACCTATCCAAGAGGATTTTGAAATGGCAGAGATTACTGCAGCGTTGGTCAAAGAACTGCGCGAGCGTACCGGCGAAGGCATGATGGACTGCAAGAAAGCCTTGACCAAGGCTGGCGGCGACATCGAGAAAGCCATTGATGACATGCGTGCTTCGGGCGCCATCAAGGCTGCCAAGAAAGCTGGCAACGTTGCCGCTGAAGGCGCCATCGCCATCAAGGACGACGGTAAAGCCGCCGTTCTGCTGGAAGTCAACTCCCAGACCGACTTCCTGGCTCTGCAGGACGACTTCAAGGCATTCGTCGCTGCCAGCGTCGACAAAGCCTTCGCTGACAAACTGACCGACGCAGCTCCGCTGATCGAAGCTCAGGAAGAAGCGCGCCTGGTCCTGGTTGGCAAGACCGGCGAGAACGTCAACATCCGTCGCCTGGTTCGCGTTGAAGGTGACGTGGTCGGTACCTACCTGCACGGCAACAAGATCGGTGTTGCAGTTGTCCTGAAGGGCGGCGATACCGAACTGGCGAAAGACATCGCCATGCACGTAGCTGCAACCAACCCTGAGTTCCTGCTGCCGTCCGACGTTTCGGCTGAAGCGATCGAGCGCGAGAAGGGCGTTTTCCTGCAGCTGAACGAAGAGAAGCTGAAAGGCAAGCCTGCCGAAATCGCCGAGAAAATGGTCAGCGGCCGTATCTCCAAGTTCCTGGCTGAAGCCAGCCTGGTTGAGCAGGCTTTCGTCAAGAACCCGGAAATCAAGGTCGGCGACCTGGCGAAGAAAGCCGGTGCTGAAATCGTTTCCTTCACCTACTTCAAAGTGGGCGAAGGCATCGAGAAGCCGGTCGACAACTTCGCTGAAGAAGTTGCTGCCCAGGTAGCTGCTGCCAGCAAGCAATAAGACGGTTTCCATAACGTCGCCCAGAAGAGGCTGCCCGCTTAACGCGCGCAGCCTCTTTTCGGATGGGGATGCCGATTTTTATTGGTTTCCTGTCGGAACTGGCTTACAAAGCCGTGTTCCGATGGCGCTGTGTCAGCGTCAAGCTAGAGTGAACGAGGCTGCAAACAGTCCGTTAAGAATTTTTTGAAAAAATACGCCGCAGGAGAGATTCGCAATGGCTCAGCAGGGCAGTGGTTATCAGGCTCGCTATAAACGCATTCTACTCAAGCTTAGCGGCGAGGCCCTGATGGGCTCGGAGGAGTTCGGGATCGACCCGAAAGTGCTGGATCGCATGGCCCTGGAAGTGGGCCAGTTGGTCGGGATCGGCGTTCAGGTCGGGCTGGTCATCGGCGGCGGCAACCTGTTCCGTGGCGCAGCGCTGAGCGCGGCCGGCATGGATCGGGTCACGGGCGACCACATGGGCATGCTGGCCACTGTGATGAACGCCCTGGCTATGCGCGACGCACTGGAGCGTGCCAATATTTCGGCCATCGTGATGTCGGCCATTTCCATGGTTGGCGTGACCGATCACTACGATCGCCGCAAAGCCATGCGCCACCTCAACTCCAAGGAAGTGGTGATTTTTGCCGCCGGTACCGGTAATCCGTTCTTCACCACGGATTCCGCAGCCTGCCTGCGAGCGATCGAGATCGATGCCGATGTCGTGCTCAAGGCAACCAAGGTGGATGGTGTGTATACCGCCGACCCGTTCAAAGACCCGCATGCCGAGAAGTTCGATCATCTGACCTACGATGAAGTGCTGGATCGCAAGCTGGGTGTCATGGACCTGACGGCTATCTGCCTGTGCCGCGACCATAAGATGCCGTTGCGCGTTTTCAATATGAACAAGCCTGGCGCCCTGCTGAACATCGTCCATGGCGGCGCCGAAGGAACACTGATCGAGGAAGTTCAACAATGATCAACGAAATCAAGAAAGACGCTCAAGAGCGCATGCAGAAGTCCTTGGAGTCTCTGGCCCACGCATTCGGCCAGATTCGTACCGGCAAGGCTCACCCGAGCATCCTCGGCAGCGTCATGGTGCCTTACTACGGCGCTGACACACCGCTGAGCAGCGTCGCCAACGTCACCGTGAAAGATTCGCGCACCCTGCAGGTCGTGGCTTTCGAGCGCAACATGCTCGCTGCTGTAGACAAGGCCATCCAGAGCGCCGGTCTGAACCTCAACCCAACCAACCTGGGTGAGTTGCTGTTGATCCCGATGCCGGCCCTCACCGAGGAAACGCGCAAAGGCTTCACCAAACAGGCCCGTAGTGCAGCGGAAGACGCGCGTGTTGCCGTGCGCAATATCCGTCGTGACGCGTTGGGTGAGCTGAAGAAGCTGATCAAGGACAAGGCAATCAGTGAAGACGAAGAGCGTCGTGCCATCGCTGATATCGATAAGTTGACCAAGGAATCCGAGGCCCAGATCACCAAGGCCACGGACGAGAAAGAAAAAGACCTGATGGCCGTATAAGGGTCTCGCTTTAATGGATAAGACCAAGCAGGCCGTGCCGTTCGCGGTGCCGCGCCACGTGGCGATCATCATGGACGGCAATAACCGCTGGGCCAAGAAACGCTTCATGCCCGGTGTTGCCGGGCACAAGGCTGGGGTTGATGCGGTTCGTGCTGTCATCGAGGTGTGCGCGGAGGCAGGGGTCGAGGTGCTCACCCTGTTCGCCTTTTCCAGTGAAAATTGGCAACGTCCGGCCGATGAGGTCAGCGCCTTGATGGATCTGTTCCTCAAGGCGTTGCGGCGTGAGGCCAAGCGTCTGGA
Source organism: Pseudomonas sp. BP11-1-1 (assembly GCF_052112105.1). Taxonomy (NCBI): domain Bacteria; kingdom Pseudomonadati; phylum Pseudomonadota; class Gammaproteobacteria; order Pseudomonadales; family Pseudomonadaceae; genus Pseudomonas; species Pseudomonas sp. BP11-1-1. The sequence continues at coordinate 77,609 of NZ_JAUTYU010000007.1, read as the reverse complement.
TGAGAACAAGATCAGCCTGCGGATCATTGGTGATCGTTCGCGTTTTCATCCGGAGCTGCAAGCTGCCATGCGTGAAGCCGAGTCCGCCACGGCGGGCGCTGATCGGTTTGTCCTGCAAATTGCCGCCAACTATGGTGGGCAGTGGGACATCGCCCAGGCGGCCCAGCGACTGGCGCGGGAAGTCCAGGCGGGCCATCTCCGCCCCGAGGACATTACACCCGACCTGCTGCAAACCTGTCTGGCGACCGGCGACTTGCCGTTGCCCGACTTGTGCATCCGCACCGGTGGCGAACACCGCATCAGTAATTTCCTGCTCTGGCAGCTGGCTTACGCCGAGCTGTATTTCTCCGACCTGTTCTGGCCGGACTTCAAACACGAAGCCATGCGCACCGCGCTGGCCGATTTCGCTTCCCGTCAGCGTCGTTTCGGTAAAACGAGCGAGCAGATCGAAGCTGGAGCCCGGGTTTAATGCTCAAACAACGAATCATCACTGCCCTGATCCTGCTGCCCATCGCCTTGGGCGGCTTTTTCCTGCTCGAGGGTGGCAGTTTTGCACTGTTCATCGGCCTGGTCGTGACCTTGGGGGCGTGGGAATGGGCTCGGCTGGCGGGTTTCCCTGCGCAGTCGGCGCGCGTGGCCTACGCGGCGGCTGTGGCGGCCATGTTGTTCATCATGTACGTGGTGCCTGGCCTTGCGCCTTGGGTGCTGGGCGCTGCGGTGCTGTGGTGGGCGATGGCGACTTTCCTGGTCCTGACTTACCCGCGGACGACGCACCATTGGGCCAATGCGGCGACCAAGCTGGTGATCGGCCTGCTGATCCTGCTGCCGGCCTGGCAAGGGCTGATCTGGATCAAGCAGGGGGCGCTGGGCAACTGGCAGATCATGGCGGTGATGGTGTTGGTCTGGGGCGCCGATGTCGGGGCTTACTTCTCCGGTCGGGCTTTTGGCAAGCGCAAGCTCGCGCCCAAGGTCAGTCCAGGCAAAAGCTGGGAAGGCGTCTATGGCGGTCTGGCCTTGAGCCTGGTGATCACCACCGTGGTCGGCTTCGTGCGGGACTGGACGGTCGCGCAATTGCTGATGGGGCTGTTTGGCGCCGCCCTGATCGTGTTCGTGTCCGTGGTCGGTGACCTGACCGAAAGCATGTTCAAGCGCCAATCCGGAATCAAGGACAGCAGTAACCTGCTGCCTGGCCATGGTGGCGTGCTGGATCGCATCGACAGTCTGACCGCCGCGATCCCGATCTTCGCGGTGCTGTTGTGGATGGCGGCATCGTGAGTCGTCCCCAGCAGATTACCGTCCTGGGGGGCACCGGTTCGATAGGTCTCAGTACGCTGGATGTGATTGGCCGGCACCCGGAGCGCTATCAGGTATTCGCCCTCAGCGGCTTTACTCGCCTCAACGAGCTGCTGGCGCTGTGCATTCGCCATGCGCCGCGGTTTGCCGTGGTGCCCGAGGCCGGCGTGGCTCGGGCATTGCAGGATGACCTGAATGCGGCCGGCTTGCAGACGCGCGTACTGGTGGGGGAGGAGGGCTTGTGTCAGGTGGCCTCCGATCCTGAAGTCGATGCCGTGATGGCAGCGATTGTCGGCGCGGCGGGCTTGCGTCCAACGCTGGCGGCGGTGGAGGCTGGCAAGAAAATCCTGCTGGCCAACAAGGAAGCGCTGGTGATGTCGGGTGCGCTGTTCATGCAGGCGGTGCGCCAGAGTGGCTCGGTGCTGCTGCCTATCGACAGCGAACACAACGCGATTTTTCAATGCATGCCCCGGGATTTTTCCCGTGGCCTGGGTGCGGTCGGTGTCAGGAGGATTCTTCTGACAGCCTCTGGTGGTCCCTTCCGGCAGACACCGATGGAAGAATTGGTGCATGTTTCACCCGACCAGGCTTGCGCTCATCCGAACTGGTCCATGGGGCGCAAGATCTCCGTGGATTCGGCCAGCATGATGAACAAGGGGCTGGAACTGATCGAGGCCTGCTGGCTGTTCGATGCAAAGCCGGCCCAGGTCGAGGTGGTCATCCATCCACAAAGCGTTATCCACTCCCTTGTGGACTATGTAGATGGCTCGGTGCTGGCTCAGTTGGGTAATCCGGACATGCGCACACCTATTGCCAATGCTTTGGCCTGGCCGGAGCGGATTGATTCAGGTGTCGCACCCTTGGACCTGTTTGCCATTGCTCGGCTGGACTTCCAGGCGCCCGATGAGCAACGTTTTCCCTGCCTGCGCCTGGCGCGACAGGCGGCCGAGGCGGGCAACAGCGCGCCGGCCATGCTTAACGCCGCCAACGAGGTGGCAGTTGCAGCGTTTCTCGATGGGCGTGTCCGCTACCTCGAGATCGCGAGTATCATCGAGGAGGTCTTGAATCTCGAAGCTGTGGTTTCGCTCGATGACCTCGATGCGGTATTCACGGCGGATGCCAGGGCTCGCGAGCTGGCGGGCCGATGGTTGCAGCGCCACGGGCGCTAAGGCTGCGGTACGTTAGCCAGGGTTGTCCCAGGCAGGATTGTGGAGAAAACAGATGAGCGCGCTCTATATGATTGTCGGCACCCTGGTTGCACTGGGGGTGCTGGTCACTTTTCACGAATTCGGCCATTTCTGGGTCGCGCGTCGCTGTGGCGTCAAGGTTCTGCGCTTTTCCGTCGGTTTCGGCATGCCGTTGCTGCGCTGGCATGACAAGAAAGGGACTGAGTTCGTCGTGGCAGCCATCCCACTGGGCGGCTACGTCAAGATGCTCGATGAGCGCGAAGGCGAAGTCCCGGCCGATCAGCTTGATCAGTCTTTCAATCGCAAAACCGTCCGTCAGCGCATCGCTATCGTCGCGGCGGGCCCGATTGCCAACTTCCTGCTGGCCATGGTGTTTTTCTGGGCGCTGGCCATGCTGGGCAGTGAGCAGGTACGGCCTGTCATCGGCGCGGTCGAGGCGGGTAGCGTTGCGGCGCGGGCCGGGTTGGGCGCGGGCCAGGAAATCGTTGCCATCGACGGCGAGCCGACATCGGGTTGGGCTGCGGTCAACTTGCAGTTGGTGCGTCGCCTGGGTGAAAGCGGTTCGCTGCAATTGATGGTGCGCGAACAAGGCTCGACGGCGGACTCGCCTCGGGAGCTGGTCCTCGACAACTGGCTCAAGGGCGCCGATGAGCCCGACCCGATCCGTTCCCTGGGGATTCGCCCATGGCGTCCGGCGTTGCCGCCCGTGCTTGCCGAGCTCGATCCGAAAGGCCCGGCTAGCGCTGCTGGCCTGAAAACCGGTGACCGTTTGCTGGCATTCGACGGCCAGCCTGTCAGGGACTGGCAACAGGTCGTCGACTCGGTTCGTGTTCGCCCTGATACCAAAATCATGCTGCGTGTCGAGCGCGATGGTGCTTCAATCGACGTCCCTGTCGCCTTGGCTGCCCGCGGAGAGAGCAAGGCGCCGACCGGTTACCTGGGGGCTGGCGTCAAGGCGGTCGACTGGCCACCGGAAATGATCCGGGAGGTCAGCTTCGGTCCTGTCGCGGCAATCGGCGAGGGTGTGCGGCGTACTTGGACCATGAGTGTCCTGACCCTCGACTCGCTGAAGAAAATGTTGTTCGGCGAGCTCTCGGTAAAAAACTTGAGTGGACCGATAACCATTGCTAAAGTGGCGGGCGCTTCTGCCCAGTCGGGCATTGCTGATTTCCTGAATTTCCTTGCTTATCTGAGCATTAGCCTGGGGGTTCTGAATTTGCTGCCCATCCCGGTACTGGATGGGGGGCATCTGCTGTTTTATCTGATCGAGTGGGCGCGTGGTCGTCCCTTGTCGGATCGGGTGCAAGGTTGGGGGATACAGATCGGTATCAGCTTGGTGGTCGGGGTGATGTTGCTTGCCTTGGTCAACGATCTGGGTCGTCTGTAACGCTTCGCTGAATTGCGAATCTGCCGCATTTTGCGGCAGTTTGTTTATTGCCAGTTGGAATAAGAAAGGACTTCATGAAACGTCTGCTGCTAACTGCGGTTCTCACCGTATTGATGATCGCCGAAGTTCACGCCGAGTCCTTCACTATCTCTGATATTCGCGTCAACGGCCTCCAGCGGGTTTCCGCGGGTAGCGTCTTTGGTGCCTTGCCGCTGAACGTCGGCGAGCAGGCGGATGATCGGCGCCTGGTGGAATCCACTCGTGCGTTGTTCAAGACCGGTTTCTTTCAGGATATCCAGCTGGGCCGCGACGGCAATGTCCTGGTCATCACGGTAGTCGAGCGCCCATCGGTCGCCAGTATCGAGATCGAGGGCAACAAGGCGATCTCCACCGAAGACCTGATGAAAGGCCTGAAGCAATCGGGCCTGGCGGAAGGCGAGATCTTCCAGCGCGCGACACTCGAAGGCGTTCGTAACGAGTTGCAACGCCAGTACGTTGCCCAGGGCCGCTACTCGGCCACCGTTGATACCGAAGTCGTCCCGCAACCGCGCAACCGCGTTGGCCTGAAGGTGAACATCAACGAAGGCACCGTCGCCGCCATCCAGCACATCAACGTGGTAGGCAATACGGTTTTCCCAGACGAAGACCTGATCGACCTGTTCGAACTCAAGACCACCAACTGGTTGTCGTTCTTCAAGAACGACGACAAGTACGCCCGTGAAAAACTCTCCGGTGACCTGGAGCGCCTGCGTTCCTACTACCTGGACCGTGGCTACATCAACATGGACATTGCTTCGACCCAGGTGTCCATTACCCCGGACAAGAAGCACGTCTACATCACCGTCAACGTCAACGAAGGCGAGAAATACACCGTTCGTGACGTCAAGCTCAGCGGCGACCTGAAGGTCCCTGAAGACCAGGTCAAGTCGCTTCTGCTGGTGCAGAAGGGCCAGGTATTCTCGCGCAAGCTGATGACCACCACGTCCGAGCTGATCACCCGTCGCCTCGGTAACGAGGGCTACACCTTCGCCAACGTCAACGGCGTGCCACAGCCACACGATGAAGACCATACCGTCGACATCACCTTTGCCGTGGACCCGGGCAAGCGCGCCTACGTCAATCGCATCAACTTCCGTGGCAACACCAAGTCCGAGGACGAAGTGCTGCGCCGTGAAATGCGCCAGATGGAAGGTGGCTGGGCTTCGACCTACCTGATCGACCAATCCAAGACCCGCCTGGAGCGCCTCGGCTTCTTCAAGGAAGTCAACGTCGAGACCCCGGCCGTACCGGGCGTCGATGACCAGGTTGACGTGAACTACAGTGTCGAGGAACAGGCTTCCGGTTCGATCACCGCGAGCGTCGGTTTCGCCCAGAGCGCAGGCTTGATCCTGGGCGGTTCGATCACCCAGAACAACTTCCTCGGTACCGGTAACAAGGTCAGCGTCGGCCTGACCCGTAGCGAATACCAGACCCGCTACAACTTCGGCTACGTGGACCCCTACTGGACCGCCGACGGCGTGAGCCTGGGCTACAACGCCTTCTATCGCACCACTGACTACGACGAACTCGATTCCGATGTCTCCAGCTATGCAGTTGACAGCCTGGGTGCCGGCGTCAACGTAGGTTATCCAATCAGCGAGACTTCGCGTCTTACGTTCGGGCTCACCGCCCAGCAGGACGAGATCAGCACCGGCCGCTATACCGTTGACGAGATCTTCGATTTCGTCGAGAAGGAAGGCGACAAGTACCTGAACTTCAAGGCGTCTGTTGGTTGGTCCGAGTCGACCCTGAACAAGGGCGTATTGGCGACACGTGGTCACTCCCAGAGCCTGGTGCTTGAATCGACCGTACCGGGCAGCGACCTGTCGTTCTTCAAGCTCGATTATCGCGGCCAACTGTTCCAGCCGCTGACCGATAACTACACCATGCGCCTGCACACCGAGCTGGGTTATGGCGATGGCTACGGTTCGACTGACGGCCTGCCGTTCTACGAGAACTACTACGCGGGTGGTTTCAACTCGGTACGCGGCTTCAAGGACAGCACCCTGGGGCCTCGCAGTACGCCGAGCCGTGGCGCAGCCGTCACTGGCAACCAAGGGACCATCCGGGATCCGGACCAGGATCCGCTTCCATTCGGTGGTAACGTCCTGATTCAGGGCGGGGTTGAAGTGCTGTTCCCGATGCCGTTCGTCAAGGACCAGCGCTCCCTGCGTACCTCTGTATTCTGGGACGTGGGTAACGTATTCGACTCCAGTTGCGATAACGCCACCAACAACAATGGCACGTCATCCAATGCAGAATGCAACGACATCAGCCTCAGCAACCTTGCCAGTTCCGTCGGCGTGGGCGTGACCTGGGTCACCGCGCTGGGCCCGTTGAGTTTCGCGCTGGCGATGCCGATCAAGAAACCGGATGACGCTGAAACCCAAGTGTTCCAATTTTCCCTCGGCCAGACGTTCTAAGTGTCCGGCCCAAGATAACGACAATGGATTTTGTAGGAGTACATCGTGCGTAAGTTGACTCAATTGGTTCTCCTGGCGACCGTACTGGTCGCAGGTCCGGCTTTTGCCGACATGAAGATCGCCGTGCTGAATTATCAGATGGCCCTGCTGGAATCCGATGCGGCGAAGAAATATGCCGTGGACGCGGAGAAGAAATTCGGCCCGCAACTGACCAAGCTCAAGGGCCTGGAAAGCAGCGCCAAGGGTATCCAGGACCGTCTGGTCGCCGGTGGCGACAAGATGGCCCAGGGCGAGCGCGAGCGTCTTGAGCTGGAATTCAAGCAGAAGGCCCGCGACTTCCAGTTCCAATCCAAGGAACTGAACGAAGCGAAAGCCGTGGCTGACCGTGAAATGCTCAAGCAGCTCAAGCCGAAACTCGACAGCGCCGTTGAAGAAGTCATCAAGAAAGGTGGTTTCGACCTGGTGTTCGAGCGCGGCGCAGTGATCGATGTCAAACCTCAATACGACATCACGCGCCAGGTCATCGAGCGCATGAACCAGCTGAAGTAATCCATGACAGCGACTATCAAGCTCGGCCAACTGGCTGAGTTCCTCGGCGCCACCCTGCGTGGCGACCCGGAGAGGGCAATTACTGGGCTAGCCACTTTGCAAGAGGCTGGCCCAGCTCAGTTGAGCTTTCTGGCAAATCCCCAATACCGCAAATACCTGGCAGACAGCCGGGCCGCAGCGCTGTTGCTGAAGGCCGGTGATGCCGAAGGGTTTGCTGGCGATGCGCTGATCGTGGCCGATCCTTACCTGGCGTATGCGCGGATTTCCCATCTTTTCGACCCCAAGCCCAAATCGCCTGCGGGCATTCATCCCAGTGCGGTAATCGCGGCGGATGCGATCGTTGACCCCACGGCCAGCGTAGGGCCTTTTGTCGTCATCGAAAGCGCGGCCCGGATTGGCGCTGGCGTGACGCTGGGCGCCCACTGCTTTGTCGGCGCGCGCAGCGAGATCGGCGAGGGCGGCTGGCTGGCTCCGCGTGTCACCCTGTATCACGACGTGCGCATCGGCAAGCGTGTGGTGATTCAGTCTGGCGCGGTGCTCGGTGGTGAAGGATTTGGTTTTGCCAACGAGAAAGGCGTCTGGCAGAAGATCGCCCAGATCGGTGGCGTGACCGTTGGCGATGATGTGGAGATTGGCGTCAATACCGCGATCGACCGTGGTGCGCTGGCCGACACCGTCATCGGTAACGGCGTCAAGCTCGACAACCAGATCCAGATCGCCCACAACGTCCAGGTCGGTGACCATACCGCCATGGCCGCTTGCGTGGGCATTTCCGGCAGTACCAAGATCGGCAGGCATTGCATGCTGGCCGGTGGCGTAGGGCTGGTAGGTCACATCGAAATCTGTGACAACGTTTTCCTGACCGGCATGACCATGGTCACCCACTCGATTACCGAGCCGGGCGCCTATTCATCCGGTACGGCCATGCAGCCGGCAGCCGAATGGCGCAAGAGCGCGGCGCGTATCCGCCAGCTCGACGACATCGCGCGGCGCCTCAAGCAGGTGGAAAAGCGTGTAGGGGACGTGACCCCTGGCGGTAATGCTTCATCAGATGGCTGATACCATTTCCATATCAAGTGTGCACAGCCGTTAGGGCATCTTGATTTGCTAGCGGAGTGCGCGTCACTCGTGCGCTCCCAATCTTTACATAGGCTTCCCCCCGAAATGATGGACATCAACGAGATTCGCGAATACCTGCCTCACCGTTACCCGTTCCTGCTGGTGGATCGGGTCGTGGACCTGGATGTTGAAGGCAAGCGCATTCGCGCCTACAAGAATGTCAGCATCAACGAACCGTTCTTCAATGGCCACTTCCCCGCGCATCCAATCATGCCGGGCGTGTTGATCATCGAAGCGATGGCTCAGGCTGCCGGGATCCTTGGTTTCAAAATGCTCGACGTGAAGCCTGCCGATGGCACGCTCTACTACTTCGTCGGCTCCGACAAGCTGCGCTTTCGCCAGCCAGTGACCCCGGGCGATCAATTGATCCTCGAGGCCAAGTTCATCAGTTGCAAGCGCCAGATCTGGAAGTTCGAATGCCAGGCCTCGGTCGATGGCAAGCCGGTCTGCTCCGCTGAAATCATCTGCGCGGAACGCAAACTATGAGTTTGATTGACCCTCGCGCAATCATCGATCCGTCGGCCGTGCTGGCCGCCGATGTCGAGGTTGGCCCTTGGTCGATCATCGGCGCAGGTGTGGAAATCGGCGAGGGCACGGTGATCGGCCCCCACGTAATTCTCAAGGGGCCGACCCGAATCGGCCGGCACAATCGCATCTACCAGTTTTCATCGGTAGGCGAGGACACGCCCGATCTGAAATACAAAGGTGAAGAAACCCGCCTGGTCATCGGCGATCACAACGTGATCCGCGAAGGCGTGACGATTCACCGTGGCACCGTCCAGGACCGTTCCGAAACGACACTGGGCGACCATAACCTGATCATGGCCTATGCCCACATCGGCCACGACAGCGTCATCGGCAACCATTGCATCCTGGTCAACAACACTGCGTTGGCCGGCCATGTGCACGTGGATGACTGGGCGATCCTGTCCGGCTTCACCCTGGTCCACCAGTATTGCCATATCGGTGCCCATAGTTTCTCCGGCATGGGCACGGCCATCGGCAAGGACGTTCCCGCATACGTCACCGTGTTCGGTAACCCGGCCGAAGCCCGCAGCATGAACTTCGAGGGCATGCGTCGTCGTGGCTTCAGCGAAGAGGCGATTACGGCGCTGCGCCGCGCCTACAAGGTGGTCTATCGCCAGGGCCTGACGGTCGAGCAGGCGCTGGCCGAACTGGCCGAAGCGTCGACGCAGTTCCCGGAAGTCGCGATATTCCGTGATTCCATCCAGTCATCGACTCGCGGCATCACGCGCTGACCATGGCTAATCTGCGTATCGCGCTGGTGGCGGGGGAGGCTTCCGGTGACATTCTGGGTGCCGGTCTGATGCGTGCGCTCAAGGCGCAGCATCCCGCAGTCGAATTCATCGGGGTTGGTGGGCCATTGATGCAGGCCGAAGGGCTGGAGTCCTACTTCCCCATGGAGCGCCTGTCAGTCATGGGCCTGGTGGAAGTGCTCGGTCGCTTGCGGGAGCTGCTGGCCCGGCGCAAGAAGCTGATCCAGACGCTGATCGAAGAAAAACCGGACGTCTTCATCGGTATCGATGCGCCGGATTTCACCCTCAATATCGAACTCAAATTGCGCCAGGCGGGTATCAAGACCGTGCATTACGTCAGCCCGTCGGTCTGGGCCTGGCGGCAGAAACGCGTGTTGAAGATCCGCGAAGGTTGCGACCTGATGCTGACGCTGCTGCCGTTCGAAGCCCGTTTCTACGAAGAAAAAGGCGTGCCGGTGCGGTTTGTCGGACACACCCTGGCCGATACCATTCCCCTGGAGGCGGACCGCGCGGCGGCGCGCCAGGCGTTGAACCTGCCTGCAGGGCCGCTGGTGGCATTGATGCCCGGCAGTCGCGGTGGCGAGGTCAGTCGCCTGGGCGGCTTGTTCTTCGACGCCGCTGAACGCCTGCGGGCGATGCGGCCCGGTGTACGTTTTGTTCTGCCGTGTGCCAGTCCGCAGCGGCGAGTCCAGCTCGAAGCGTTGCTGGCCGGGCGCGATTTGCCGGTTACCTTGCTCGACGGCCAATCCCATCAAGCACTGGCCGCTTGTGATGCGGTGTTGATTGCGTCAGGCACTGCTACCCTTGAAGCGTTGTTGTACAAACGCCCAATGGTGGTCGCCTATCGCCTGGCGCCGCTGACGTTCTGGATTCTCAAGCGCATGGTCAAGAGCCCTTACGTTTCCTTGCCCAATCTCCTGGCCCAGCGCCTGCTGGTCCCTGAGCTGCTGCAAGACGACGCGACCGCCGAGGCGCTGGCCACCACGCTGTCGCCCTTGATCGACGGCGGCGAGGAACAGACCCGGGGTTTTGACGAAATTCACCGTACCCTGCGTCGCGATGCCTCCAACCAGGCGGCTGGCGCGGTACTGACCCTGATTGGCGCAAAACCATGAGCAACGTAAAGCTACAGATGGGCCTGGACTTCAACCTGGTCGCTGAAGTCGAAGAACTCGTCGCCGGTGTCGATGAAGTCGGGCGTGGGCCTTTGTGCGGTGCGGTGGTGACGGCGGCGGTGATCCTTGATCCGAACCGGCCGATCCTGGGGCTGGATGATTCCAAGAAACTCACCGAGGCCCGTCGCGAGAAGCTCTACGACGAAATCTGCGAAAAGGCCCTGAGCTGGTGCATCGCCCGGGCCGAAGTCGAAGAAATCGATGAGCTCAATATCCTGCACGCCACCATGCTCGCCATGCAGCGTGCGGTGCAGGGGCTGCATATCACGCCGAAGCTGGCGATGATCGACGGCAATCGTTGCCCGAAACTGTCGATGCGCGCCGAAGCGGTCATCCAGGGCGACGGCAAAGTGCCGGCCATCGCGGCGGCTTCGATCCTGGCCAAGGTCAGTCGTGATCGGGAAATGGCCGCGTTCGAGCTGATCTATCCAGGCTATGGCATCGGCAGCCACAAGGGTTATCCGACCCCCGTCCACCTGGAAGCCCTGGCGCGCCTTGGCCCGACGCCGATTCATCGGCGATCGTTTGCCCCGGTTAGGCTGGCTTATGAAGCTCGGGATGGGTTGATCGTGAGCGAGGGGTTCACCTGATTCATCGTGGCGAGGGAGCTTGCTCCCGCTTGGGTGCGAAGCGCCCATAAGAAGGGGGCTGCCGCGCAGCCCAGCGGGAGCAAGCTCCCTCGCCACGGGTTCAATCCTCAAGAGAATGGGTTGCTGGCTGATGTTTTACCCAAGGCCCGGTACAATCCGGGCCTTGTTGTTTTCATGACTTAACGCAGGATCACTATGCCGGCTTCATTCGTTCATCTACGCCTGCACACTGAATATTCCCTGGTCGACGGTCTGGTGCGGATCAAGCCCCTGGTCAAGACGCTGGTGGGCATGAACATGCCTGCCGTGGCCGTTACCGACCAGAACAACATGTGTTCGCTGGTCAAGTTCTACAAGAACGCCATGGGCGCCGGGATCAAGCCGATCTGCGGCGCCGACCTGTGGCTGGCGAACAAGGACCCGGACGCGCCGCTGAGCCGGATCAGCCTGCTGGTGATGAACGCCTTGGGCTACCGCAACCTCACCGAGCTGATTTCCCGCGGCTTTATCGACGGCCAGCGCAATGGCTCGATCATCATCGAGCGCGAGTGGGTGGCCGAGGCCAGCGAAGGGCTGATCATGCTGTCGGCGGCCAAGGAGGGTGAAATCGGCCAGGCCCTGCTCAGCGGCAATGTCGAAGAAGCCGAACAACTGGCCCACGACTGGATGGCCGTGTTCCAGGATCGCTTCTACATCGAAGTGCAGCGCACCAACCGTCCCAATGACGAAGAACACCTGCACGCCGCTGTAGCCCTGGCCGACAAGCTCGGTGCGCCGCTGGTGGCGACCAACGACGTGCGGTTCATCAAGCAGGAAGATTTCGAGGCCCACGAAACCCGCGTCTGCATCGGTGAAGGCCGGGCCCTCGACGACCCCCGTCGGCCGAAAAACTACAGCGACCAGCAATACCTCAAGAGCGCCGAGGAAATGGCGGAGCTGTTCAGCGACTTGCCCGAAGCGCTGGAGAACACCGTCGAGATCGCCAAGCGTTGCAACATCGAAGTGAAGCTGGGCAAGCACTTCCTGCCCAACTTCCCGATTCCCGATGGGATGACCATCGATGAATATTTCCGCAAGGTCTCGTTCGACGGCCTCGAAGAACGCCTGAGCGTCCTGCTGCCCAAGGACACCACTGAAGATTACGAAGCCAAGCGCCAGGTCTATGTCGATCGGTTGAATTTCGAGCTGGATATCATCATCCAGATGGGGTTCCCCGGTTACTTCCTGATCGTGATGGACTTTATCCAGTGGGCCAAGAGCAACGGCGTGCCCGTTGGCCCTGGCCGGGGGTCGGGTGCCGGTTCGCTGGTGGCCTACGTGCAGAAGATCACCGACCTCGACCCGCTGGAATATGACCTGCTGTTCGAACGTTTCCTCAACCCGGAACGGGTTTCCATGCCCGACTTCGACGTCGACTTCTGCATGGACGGCCGCGACCGGGTGATCGACTACGTGGCCGAGAAATACGGCCGCAACGCGGTGAGCCAGATCATTACCTTCGGTTCCATGGCTGCCAAGGCTGTGGTGCGCGACGTGGCGCGGGTGCAGGGCAAGTCCTACGGACTGGCGGATCGCCTGTCGAAGATGATCCCGTTCGAAGTCGGCATGACCCTGGAAAAAGCCTACGAGCAGGAAGAAATCCTGCGGGACTTCATCAAGGTCGATGAGGAAGCTGCGGAAATCTGGGAGATGGCCCGCAAGCTCGAAGGCGTGGTGCGTAACGTCGGCAAGCACGCCGGTGGCGTGGTGATCGCGCCGACCAAGCTGACTGACTTCTCGCCGATCTATTGCGATGAAGAGGGCGACGGCCTGGTCACCCAGTTCGACAAGGATGACGTCGAGGCGGCGGGCCTGGTGAAGTTCGACTTCCTCGGCCTGCGGACCCTGACCATCATCGACTGGGCGCTGAAAACCATCAACCGCGACCGGGCCAAGGTTGGCGAAGAGCCGCTGGACATCGCCTTCATTCCGCTGGACGACAAGCCGACCTACAGCCTGTTGCAGAAAGCCGAAACCACCGCGGTGTTCCAGCTTGAATCCCGAGGCATGAAGGAGCTGATCAAGAAGCTCAAGCCCGACTGCCTGGAAGACCTGATCGCACTGGTGGCCCTGTTCCGTCCGGGGCCGCTGCAGTCGGGCATGGTGGATGACTTCATCAACCGTAAGCACGGTCGCGCCGAGCTGGCGTACCCGCACCCCGACTACCAGTACGAAGGCTTGAAGCCGGTACTGGCACCGACCTACGGCATCATCCTGTATCAGGAACAGGTGATGCAGATTGCCCAGGTGATGGCCGGCTACACCCTCGGTGGCGCGGACATGCTGCGTCGAGCCATGGGTAAGAAAAAACCCGAGGAGATGGCCAAGCAGCGCGGTGGCTTCATCGAAGGTTGCGCGAACAACGGCATCGATGCGGACCTGGCGGGCAACATTTTCGACTTGGTGGAAAAGTTCGCCGGCTACGGCTTCAACAAATCCCACTCCGCCGCCTATGGCCTGGTCTCGTACCAGACCGCATGGTTGAAGGCACACTACCCGGCGCCGTTCATGGCGGCGGTGTTGTCGGCGGATATGCACAACACCGACAAGGTCGTGACCTTGATCGAAGAAGTGCGGACCATGAAGCTGCGCCTCGACGCGCCGGACGTGAACGCTTCGGAGTTCAAGTTCACGGTGAACGACGAAGGCCGCATCATCTATGGCCTCGGCGCGATCAAGGGCGTGGGTGAAGGCCCGGTGGAGGCGATTACCGAAGCGCGCCAGGACGGGCCATTCAAGGATCTGTTCGATTTCTGCGCGCGGGTTGACCTCAAGCGCATCAACAAGCGCACCCTCGACGGTTTGATCCGCAGCGGCGCGCTGGACCGCCTGGGGCCTTATTTCCACGATGAGCCGAAGGCCTACCAGGCCAACATCGATCGCAATCGCGCGGTGTTGCTGGCGGCGATGGAAGAAGCGATCAAGGCCGCCGAACAGACCGCCCGCACCCATGACAGCGGCCATGCCGACCTGTTTGGCGGGCTGTTCGTCGAGGAAGACGCCGACGTCTATGGCAATCATCGCAAGGCCAAGGAACTGACCCTCAAGGAGCGCCTCAAGGGTGAGAAAGACACCTTGGGCCTGTACCTGACCGGTCACCCGATCGACGAATACGAAGGCGAGATCCGCCGCTTCGCCCGCCAGCGCATCATCGACCTGAAGCCGGCTCGCGACACGCAAACGGTCGCCGGCATGATCATCGCCCTGCGGGTGATGAAAAACAAAAAAGGCGACAAGATGGGTTTCATCACCCTGGACGACCGCTCCGGGCGCATCGAGGCGTCGTTGTTCGCCGATGCGTTCCATTCCGCGCAGTCGTTGTTGCAGACCGATGCGATGGTCGTCGTGGAAGGGGAAGTCAGTAACGACGACTTCTCCGGTGGCCTGCGGCTGCGGGTCAAGCGCGTGATGAGCATGGAGGATGCCCGTACCAACCTGGCCGAGAGCCTGCGCCTGAAGTTGCAAACCCAGGATCTGAAAGGCGATCAGCTACGCTGGCTGGGCGAGTTGTTCAAGCGCCATCGCGGTGCTTGTCCGATCACCATGGAGTATGTACGACCCGACGCCAAGGCCGTGCTGCAGTTCGGCGAAGGTTGGCGGATCGATCCGGCGGATGCGTTGATTCAAGCCTTGCGTGACCAGTTCGGCAAAGACAACGTCTTCCTCCAATACCGTTGACGGCCAGGGGCCACTTCCGTATTCGGAGCGCCCCTGACCTCGACTCGAATTTTTAATCTCGACCTGAACGCGCCTCTCCCTTAAGGTAGGGCGCGAATAGACAACCGGCCGGCCCAAGCTCTCTTGGACGTCGACCCAAGACGGACGCCTATGAACCCGAATTTTCTAGATTTCGAACAGCCGATCGCCGACCTTCAAGCCAAGATCGAAGAGTTGCGCTTGGTCGGTAACGACAATTCGCTGAATATTGGCGATGAAATCTCTCGGCTGCAGGACAAGAGCCGCACGCTGACCGAAGACATCTTCGGCAAGCTGACCAGCTGGCAGATCGCGCGTCTGGCGCGTCACCCGCGTCGTCCCTATACCCTGGACTACATCGACCACATCTTTACCGAGTTCGATGAGCTGCACGGCGACCGTCACTTCTCCGACGACGCCGCGATCGTCGGCGGCGTTGCCCGCCTGGACGACCAGCCGGTGATGGTGATCGGTCACCAGAAGGGCCGCGAAGTGCGCGAGAAGGTGCGTCGCAACTTCGGCATGCCGCGTCCGGAAGGCTACCGCAAGGCCTGCCGCCTGATGGAAATGGCCGAACGCTTCAAGATGCCGATCCTGACCTTCATCGACACCCCGGGCGCTTACCCAGGCATCGACGCCGAAGAGCGCAACCAGAGCGAAGCGATCGCCTGGAACCTGCGCGTCATGGCCCGCCTGAAAACCCCGATCATCGCCACCGTGATCGGCGAAGGCGGTTCGGGCGGTGCGTTGGCCATCGGTGTCTGCGATCAGTTGAACATGCTGCAATACTCCACCTACGCGGTGATCTCGCCGGAAGGCTGCGCCTCTATCCTCTGGAAAACCGCCGAGAAGGCGCCGGATGCCGCTGAAGCCATGGGCATCACCGCTGAGCGTCTCAAAGGCCTGGGCATCGTTGATAAAGTGATCAACGAGCCAGTGGGCGGCGCCCACCGTGACCCGGCTGCGGCCGCTGCGCTGATTCGCGCGGAGCTGAGTTCGCAGCTGTCGATGCTCAAGAAGTTCGACAACGACGCGTTGCTGGCCCGTCGTTATGAGCGGTTGATGAGCTACGGCCTCTGATCCAAGCGTTGTACCCTGTGTGGGAGCGAGCTTGCTCGCGATGGCGGTTTAACATTCAACCGATAAGTTGACTGATACACCGCCATCGCGAGCAAGCTCGCTCCCACATTTGATTGGTGTGAAGGCAAGTTTCCATGAATCAGCCCAGGATTGATCTGCCAACCCGGCTCCTCACACAGCTATCTCCCTGGCGCAACGCCGCCCACTGGCGCATCGCCTTCTCCGGTGGCCTCGATTCCACCGTCCTGCTGCACCTGCTCGTTTCCCTGGCCAAAAACCAAGCCCTGCCACCGCTCAGCGCCATCCATATCCATCATGGTCTCCAGGTCGTGGCCGAGGCGTGGCCGGAACATTGTCGCAGGGTCTGCGAGGCCCTTGGGGTGCCGCTTGAAGTGGTCAGCGTTGAGGTCCGGCCAGGCGCCAGTGTCGAGCGCGCCGCCCGGGATGCGCGTTACGCGGCTTTCACCGCCGCGACACAAGACAACGAAGTACTGCTCACCGCCCAGCACCGGGACGATCAAGCCGAGACCCTGCTGTTTCGTTTGCTGCGTGGGGCGGGCGCGCGAGGCCTCGCGGCGATGCCGAGGCAGCGACCACTGGGCCGGGGACATTTGCTGCGACCATTGCTCGATGTATCCCGCGTGGAGTTGGAGGCCTATGCCAGCCGGCATGGCTTGAGCTGGGTCGAGGACCCTTCCAACGATGACCATCGTTACGCCCGCAATTTCCTGCGCCAACGGGTCTTTCCGGTCTTGGCCGAGCAGTGGCCCCAGGCATCGATGACCCTCGCCCGCAGCGCCGCGCACCTGAGCGAGGCGCAAGGCTTGCTGGACGAGTTGGCGCAGATCGATCTGGAGCGTGCCATGAGCGCCAGCGCGTTCGACTGGCTCGGGTTACGGTCTCTTGAGCTGGCGCCCTTGCGCGCTTTGTCTGCGGCCCGCCAGCGCAACGCATTGAGTCATTGGCTGGCACCGGTGACTAAGCTTCCCGACAGTGATCATTGGGTGGGCTGGGACTCGTTGCGTGACGCCAGGGGCGATGGCCATCCGGTCTGGCGACTGGCGGACGGAGAATTGCACCGGACCGGCGGACGCATCTGGTGGTTATCCGACCATTGGCGACAGCCGGTCTCGGGTCCGATTGAATGGCCTGAGGTCGATCGGCCATTGTTGCTGCCGGGTAATGGTCGGGTAATTCTTCTTGGCGCAGCCCCCTCGGGAGCGCTTTGCATCCGCTATCGCCAGGGCGGTGAAATCATGGAATTGCCGGGACGCGGGCACCGGGATCTCAAGCGTTTGCTCAACGAAAACGGCGTGCCGGCGTTCGTACGTGGCCGTTTGCCGCTCCTGTATCGGGGCGAGCAATTGCTGGGGTTGGCCAGCCTTCAGGGATTCGATCGGGGGACTGATGGCAGTTGGCAACTGACCTGGCAGCCATGAAAGCCAAGATCTGGGTTTGAGCTGAAAGGGGCTTTCCGGTAGACTACGCTCCCTTCTTGATACAACTTCTGTGGATTCGCCTGAATTGCAGGAGTTGCCGATTACCAAGCAGTCTTTGCTGGGCGATTCCAAAAAATGTGTAGCGAACAACGTACCGGTGATTTCACCTCCGGTCTGTCCCGACGCGGCGGTTTTTTTGAAAGGTGCACTGTGATTAATGCAGGTGATCGGGGGCTTCGGCCTTCCTTCGCTTTCCCCGGCGGCTCGGACCGCTTTAACGCAGACTTCTAGGGTTTTTCATGACGCGCTACATATTCGTCACGGGCGGTGTTGTTTCTTCATTGGGGAAAGGCATTGCCTCGGCTTCATTGGCGGCCATCCTGGAGGCGCGGGGACTTAAGGTCACCATGCTCAAGCTGGACCCGTACATCAACGTCGACCCGGGCACCATGAGCCCGTTCCAGCACGGTGAAGTGTTCGTCACCCACGACGGCGCCGAGACCGACCTGGACCTGGGCCACTACGAGCGGTTCATCCGCACGACCATGACCCAGAACAACAACTTCACCACCGGCCGTGTCTACGAGCACGTCCTGCGCAAAGAGCGTCGTGGTGACTACCTTGGCGCAACCATCCAGGTCATCCCGCACATCACCGACGAAATCAAGCGCCGCATCATCAAGGGTGCCGGCGACGCGGACGTGGCGATGGTCGAGATCGGCGGCACTGTGGGCGACATCGAGTCCCAGCCGTTCCTTGAAGCCATCCGCCAGTTGCGTTTCGAAATCGGTGCCAAGCGCGCGATGCTGATGCACCTGACCCTGGTGCCGTACATCGCCACCGCCGGCGAAACCAAGACCAAGCCAACCCAGCACTCGGTCAAGGAACTGCGTTCCATCGGCCTGCAGCCGGACGTGCTGATCTGCCGCTCCGATCACCCGATCGACATCTCCTCGCGTCGCAAGATCGCCCAGTTCACCAACGTGGAAGAACGTGCGGTCATCGGCCTGGAAGACGCCGACACCATCTACAAGATCCCGGGCATCCTGCACTCCCAGGGCCTCGATGACTTCGTTGTCGAGCGCTTCGGCCTGCAATGCGCCAGCGCCGACCTGTCCGAGTGGGACGCCGTGGTCGATGCCAAGCTCAATCCAGAGCACGAAGTCACCATCGCCATGGTCGGCAAGTACATGGAGCTGCTGGACGCCTACAAGTCGCTGATCGAAGCGATGAGTCATGCCGGCATCAGCAACCGCACCAAGGTCAACCTGCGCTACATCGACTCCGAAGACATCGAGAACCAGGGCACCGGCCTGCTCGAAGGCGCCGATGCGATCCTCGTACCGGGCGGCTTTGGCCTGCGCGGCGTGGAAGGCAAGATCACCGCCGTGCAATACGCCCGCGAGAACAAGGTGCCGTACCTGGGCATCTGCCTCGGGATGCAAGTGGCGGTCATCGAGTTCGCCCGTAACGTGATGGGCTGGAAAGACGCCAACTCCACCGAATTCGATCGTGCCAGTGGCCACCCGGTCGTGGGCCTGATCACCGAGTGGGAAGATGCCACCGGCGCCGTCGAAGTGCGTACCGAAAGCTCGGACCTGGGCGGCACCATGCGCCTCGGCGCGCAGGAATGCCTGCTCGAAGCCGGCTCCAAGGTGCACGATTGCTACGCCAAGGACGTGATCGTCGAGCGTCATCGCCACCGCTACGAAGTGAACAACAACCTGCTGCCACAACTGATCGAAGCCGGCCTGAAGATTTCCGGTCGTTCCGGTGACGGTGCACTGGTTGAAGTGGTCGAGGCTGCGGACCATCCATGGTTCGTCGCCTGCCAGTTCCACCCGGAGTTCACTTCGACACCGCGCGACGGTCACCCGCTGTTCAGTGGTTTCGTGAAAGCCGCTTTGGCTCAACACCAGAAAAAGGCATAAGACGATGGCCCAGAAGATCATCCGCGTTGGCGACATCGAGATTGCCAACGACAAACCCATGGTGCTGTTTGGCGGCATGAACGTGCTGGAAAGCCGCGACATGGCGATGCAGGTCTGCGAGGAGTATGTGAAGGTTACCCAGAAACTGGGTATTCCATACGTCTTCAAGGCCAGCTTCGACAAGGCCAACCGTTCGTCGGTGACTTCCTACCGTGGTCCGGGCCTGGAAGAGGGGATGCGGATTTTCCAGGACATCAAGCAAGCCTTCGGCGTGCCGATCATCACCGACGTCCACGAGCCTGACCAGGCCGCGGTGGTCGCCGAGGTCTGCGACATCATCCAGTTGCCGGCCTTCCTGTCGCGCCAGACCGACCTGGTGGTCGCGATGGCCAAGACCGGCGCGGTGATCAATATCAAGAAAGCCCAGTTCCTCGCGCCCCAGGAAATGAAACACATCCTGAGCAAATGCGAAGAGGCCGGCAACGACCAGTTGATCCTCTGCGAGCGTGGTTCAAGCTTCGGCTACAACAACCTCGTGGTGGACATGCTCGGCTTCGGCATCATGAAGCAGTTCGAGTACCCGGTATTCTTCGACGTGACCCACGCGCTGCAAATGCCTGGCGGTCGCTCCGATTCCGCGGGTGGTCGTCGCGCCCAGGTCACCGACCTGGCCAAGGCCGGCATGAGCCAGTCCCTGGCTGGCCTGTTCCTTGAAGCCCACCCTGACCCTGACAACGCCAAGTGCGACGGCCCTTGTGCCTTGCGCTTGAACAAGCTGGAACCTTTCCTGTCTCAGCTCAAGTCGCTGGATGAGCTGGTCAAGGGTTTTCCGACGATAGAAACCGCGTAACGCGATTTTCTCCGGTAAAGTACCGCTCGATAAACGCTCTGGCCTGCGGGCCGGGCGTTGTCGTCGGCAAGCCTGCCCGCTGCTCTATCCCGCCGACGATAAAGATTTCCTCTCGCTGCGTCGTTTTCGTCAACTTTGGAGTGTTTACAACAATGGCAAAAATCGTCGACATCAAAGGTCGTGAAGTTCTCGACTCCCGTGGCAACCCCACTGTCGAAGCGGACGTGCTTCTCGACAACGGCATCATCGGCAGCGCCTGCGCGCCGTCCGGTGCTTCCACTGGCTCGCGCGAAGCGCTGGAGCTGCGTGATGGCGACAAGAGCCGTTACCTGGGCAAGGGCGTGTTGAAGGCCGTCGCCAACATCAACGGCCCGATCCGTGACCTGTTGCTGGGCAAGGACCCTGCCGACCAGAAAGCCCTCGATCACGCCATGATCAAGCTCGACGGTACCGAAAACAAAGCCACCCTGGGCGCCAACGCGATCCTCGCCGTGTCCCTGGCCGCTGCCAAGGCCGCTGCCCAGGACCAGGACCTGCCGCTGTACGCGCACATCGCCAACCTCAACGGTACGCCGGGCGTGTACTCGATGCCGGTACCAATGATGAACATCATCAACGGCGGCGAGCATGCCGATAACAACGTCGACATCCAGGAATTCATGGTGCAGCCGGTGGGTGCCAAGACCTTCTCCGAAGGCCTGCGCATGGGCACCGAGATTTTCCATCACCTCAAGGCCGTGCTGAAGGCCCGTGGCCTGAGCACCGCCGTTGGCGACGAAGGCGGTTTCGCACCGAACCTGGCGTCCAACGAAGATGCACTGAAAGTGATCTCCGAAGCCGTGGCCAACGCTGGCTACAAGCTGGGCACCGACGTGACCCTGGCCCTGGACTGCGCCGCCAGTGAGTTCTTCGAAGACGGCAAGTACAACTTGTCCGGCGAAGGCCAGGTGTTCACCGCCGAAGGTTTCGCCGACTACCTCAAGGGCCTGACCGAACGCTACCCGATCATCTCCATCGAAGACGGCCTGGACGAGTCCGACTGGGCGGGCTGGAAAATCCTCACCGACAAGATCGGCGAGAAAACCCAGCTGGTGGGTGACGACCTGTTCGTGACCAACACCAAGATCCTGAAAGAAGGCATCGACAAGAAGATCGCCAACTCGATCCTGATCAAGTTCAACCAGATCGGCACCCTGACCGAAACCCTGGAAGCCATCCAGATGGCCAAGGCCGCCGGTTATACCGCCGTGATCTCCCACCGCTCGGGTGAAACCGAAGACTCGACCATTGCCGACCTGGCCGTGGGCACCGCGGCGGGCCAGATCAAGACCGGTTCGCTGTGCCGCTCCGACCGCGTTTCCAAGTACAACCAACTGCTGCGCATCGAAGAGCAGTTGAACGGCAAGGCCAAGTACAACGGTCGCGCCGAGTTTCGCGGTTAAGCTGTAAATGATAAAAAGACAGCGGATTGCGTCGCAAAGGTCGCCAAGGTGGCGGTTTTGCCTCTAATCTGATGCCTTATCAAGCACAAGCCTGGATCTTCCAGGCTTCGTGCTATCAGACGCTTCAAAGTTTGGCATGGCGGTCTTTTTTCACTGGATACCTGATATTCGATGCGCAGTCCCAATTGGTTGTTTCTCGTCTTGCTCTTGTTGCTGGCCGGCCTGCAGTACCGCCTTTGGGTGGGTAATGGCAGCTTGGCGCAGGTGGCCGAGTTGACTCAGCAAATTGCCGACCAGCACGCCGAAAACGAGGCATTGCTGGAGCGTAACCGAGTGATGGACGCCGAAGTGATGGAACTGAAAAAAGGCATGGAGACCGTCGAAGAGCGGGCTCGCCATGAATTGGGCATGGTGAAAGAGGGCGAAACCCTCTATCAACTGGCCCAATGAGCATTCGTTTACCGGCCTTTTGGGCCGTGATTCCTGCCGCGGGCGTTGGTGCTCGCATGGCCGCGGACCGTCCCAAGCAATACCTGCAGTTGGGCGGACGCACAATTCTCGAACACAGCCTTGGCTGTTTCCTCGATCACCCGACCGTCCAGGGCGTGGTGGTCAGCGTGGCATCTGACGATCCCTATTGGCCGACACTGGCCTGTGCCAGCGATCCGCGTATCCAGCGTGTGGATGGCGGTGAGCAGCGTTCGGGTTCGGTGCTCAATGCGTTGCTGCACCTTCACGAGCAGGGCGCCGACGATTTCGATTGGGTGCTGGTACACGACGCCGCGCGGCCGAACCTGGCCCGGGACGATCTTGATAACTTGCTCCATGAGCTGGCGAACGATCCGGTCGGCGGCCTGCTGGGTGTGCCGGCGCGCGATACCCTCAAGCGCGTCGACAAGCATGGCCGCGTGCTGGAAACGGTCGATCGCAGCGTGGTCTGGCAAGCCTACACGCCACAAATGTTCCGCCTCGGCGCCTTGCATCGAGCCCTGGCCGACAGCCTGGTGGCGGATGCAGTGATTACCGACGAAGCGTCCGCCATGGAATGGGCGGGGCAGGCGCCTCGGTTGATCGAAGGACGGGCGGATAACATCAAGGTGACCCGGCCAGAAGACCTGGAGTGGTTGCGCCAGCGGTGGGCGAATCGGCGTTAAGCTGGATCTGTTTCCTCGTTGGATCGTCATTGTCTGGGCCGGCGCCATCGCGAGCAAGCTCGCTCCCACAGGGTTATCGTCGAGTGATGGATGTGTGTTCACACCGGTCCACTGTGGGAGCGAGCTTGCTCGCGATGGCGTCATCCCGGACAACAAAAAAACCACTGTCACCCCCGATATTCAGGCCGCTCAGCCAAGCCCCCCTTCAAATAATCCACCAACTTGCGCACCTTCGGCGACAGATGCCGTTGCTGCGGGTACAACGCCCACACCGCCGTATTCGGTGGCTGATGAGCCTCCAGCAGCGAAATCAACGCACCGCTGTTCAAATGCTCCAGCACGTAATAGTCCGGCAACTGGCACAAACCCACGCCTTGAAGCGCTGCATCAAGTACCGCTTGCCCACTGTTACAACGCCAGTTTCCCTGTACTCGCTGGGAAAATTCCCGCCCATTCTGCTCCAGTTGCCACATGTCGGAGCTGCCGATCAGGCAGTTGTGGCGGCTCAGTTCCGACAAGCTGTGGGGGCGACCATAACGTTCCAGGTAGGAGGGCGAAGCGCAAAGGTACATGCGTCGCGGTGCCAAGCGTGCGGCGACCAAGCGTGAGTCCTGCAGGCGGCCGAGGCGAATCGCCAGGTCCAGGCCTTCGTGGACGAGGTCCAACTGGCGATTGCTCAATTCTATGTCCACCCGCAATTGCGGATATAGGCCCATGAATCGCGTCACCAACGGCACGATAAACCGTTCGCCGTAAGCCACGGCACAGGTCATGCGCAGCATGCCCTTGGGCTCGCTGGTCAGGTCGCCGACGGCCCGCAGTGCTTCCTCGCGTCCATCCTGGAGGCGCTGGCAGTGCTGCAAAAAGGTTTGCCCGGCTTCGGTCAACGTCACACGGCGGGTGCTGCGGTAGAGCAGTCGTGTCTGTAGACGCTCTTCAAGCCGTACGATTTGTCGGCTGATATGGGAAGACGAAACCCCGAGCCGTTCCGCGGCGGCGGTGAATTGGCTGCATTCGGCCACGGCCACAAACTCGTCGATACCTTCCCAGCGGTTATCCGACATGGAGGATTATCCCTGTATGGCAATAATGTTTTGCTTTTAGCCGGATTATTCATCGTCTGGTGGCGGATTACACTCCTTGTCTCGTTTTTATTTGCTGGAGTATCCGGATGATCAAGTCACGCGCCGCCGTTGCCTTCGAGGCCAAGAAACCCCTGGAAATCGTCGAGGTCGACGTGGCCATGCCCAAGGCGGGCGAAGTGCTGTTGCGCGTGGTGGCTTCCGGTGTCTGCCACACCGATGCCTACACCCTGTCGGGCGCCGACCCGGAAGGGATTTTTCCGTCGATCCTCGGCCACGAAGGCGGCGCCATTGTCGAGGCCATCGGCGAAGGCGTGACGTCGGTGGCGGTGGGCGACCATGTGATTCCGCTGTACACGCCGGAGTGCGGCCAGTGCAAATTCTGCAAGTCGGGCAAGACCAACCTCTGCCAGGCTATTCGCGCCACCCAGGGCAAAGGCTTGATGCCGGACGGTACGTCGCGCTTTTCCTACAAGGGCGAGACGATTTTCCACTACATGGGCACCTCGACGTTCTCTGAGTACACCGTGCTGCCGGAAATCTCCGTTGCGAAGATTCCAAAAGAAGCGCCGCTGGAAAAGGTCTGCCTGCTGGGTTGTGGCGTCACCACGGGTATCGGCGCTGTGCTGAACACCGCCAAGGTCAAGCCGGGTGACACTGTGGCGATCTTCGGCCTGGGCGGCATCGGCCTTTCGGCCGTGATTGGCGCCGTGAAGGCCAAGGCCGCGCGCATCATCGCCATCGACATCAACCCGGCCAAATTCGAAATCGCCAAACAACTGGGCGCCACTGATTGCGTCAACCCGAAAGACTTCGACCGTCCGATCCAGGAAGTCATCGTCGACATGACGGACGGCGGCGTGGATTTTTCCTTCGAATGCATCGGCAATGTCCAGTTGATGCGTGCCGCGCTGGAGTGCTGCCACAAGGGCTGGGGCGAGTCGGTGATCATCGGCGTGGCCGGGGCCGGCCAGGAGATTGCCACCCGTCCATTCCAACTGGTGACCGGGCGCGTCTGGCGTGGTTCGGCGTTTGGCGGCGTGCGCGGTCGCACTGAGTTGCCGAGCTATGTGGACATGGCCGAAAAGGGCGAGATTCCGCTGGACACTTTCATCACCCACACCATGGGCCTGGAAGACATCAACAAGGCGTTCGACCTGATGCACGAAGGCAAGAGCATCCGTACCGTCATTCATTTTTAAGGAGCAGCCGCAAGCTTCAAGCCATAAGCCGCAAGTCGGTTCACCTCCCTCTTGCAGCTTAAAGCTTGCCGCTTGCAACTGATGTATTGCCCATGAGTCTGGAAAACATCTCTTGCCAGAAAAGCTTCGGCGGCTGGCATAAGCGTTACCGGCACCGTTCCGAAGTGCTCGGTTGTGACATGGTGTTTGCCGTGTACCTGCCGCCGCAAGCCGAGCAGGGCGGCAAGCTTCCGGTGCTGTATTGGCTGTCCGGGCTGACCTGCACCGACGAGAACTTCATGCAAAAGGCCGGTGCCCAGCGCATGGCCGCCGAGCTGGGGCTGATCATCGTCGCGCCCGACACCAGCCCCCGTGGCGCCGACGTGCCGGGCGATCCGGACGGTGCGTGGGACTTCGGCCTGGGGGCGGGGTTCTATCTGAACGCCACGCAGGATCCTTGGGCGCGGCACTATCGGATGCATGACTACGTCGTGCAGGAATTGCCGACACTGGTCGAAGCGCATTTCCCGGCTTCGGATAAACGTGGCATCAGCGGTCATTCCATGGGCGGTCATGGCGCACTTGTGTGCGCCTTGCGCAACCCTGGGCGTTACCGTTCGGTGTCGGCCTTTTCGCCGATCAACAATCCGATGGACTGCCCATGGGGGCAGAAAGCGTTTTCTCGCTACCTTGGGGAAGATCGCTCGAAATGGCGCGAGTGGGATGCGTGCGCGTTGATCGCCGAGGCGGGCGAAAAGCTGCCGCTGCTGGTGGACCAGGGGGATCGCGATGACTTCCTCGCCAGCCAACTCAAGCCCGAGGCCTTGCAGCAAGCGGCGAAAGCGGCCGGCCATCCATTGGAACTGCGCCTGCAACCGGGCTATGACCACAGCTATTTCTTCATCGCCAGTTTCATCGGTGAACACTTGCAACATCATGCACGCGCTCTAAACGCCTAATGCAGGTAGAATCACGCCCTGACAAAAATCGGGGCGTTTTTTTATGCGTATTGGCCACGGCTACGATGTTCACCGTTTCGCTGAAGGCGACTTCATTACTCTGGGCGGCGTGCGGATCGCACACGGCTTCGGGCTGCTCGCGCATTCTGACGGTGATGTCCTGCTGCACGCCTTGAGCGACGCACTGCTCGGCGCGGCTGCCTTGGGCGATATCGGCAAGCACTTCCCCGACACCGACCCGCAATTCAAGGGTGCCGACAGCCGCGTGCTGCTGCGCCATGTGGTTTCGTTGATCCACGCCAAGGGCTGGAAAGTCGGCAACGTCGATAACACCATTGTTGCCCAAGCCCCCAAAATGGCTCCGCACATCGAAGCGATGCGCCAGTTGATTGCCGAGGATCTCCAAGTTGAGCTGGACCAAGTGAACGTGAAAGCCACCACTACCGAGAAGCTTGGCTTTGTCGGTCGCGAAGAAGGTATTGCCGTCCATTCCGTTGCCTTGTTGCTGCGCCCATGACCGAATTGGAACTGTTGGGGCCACGGGCCCATGGTGAGTCGTTGGGCAGCGCGGTACTCAAGGCCAGCGCTGAGGATTTCCAGGTCGATGAAGTGCTCGACATCCCGTTGACCGGCGATGGCGAGCATCTTTGGATCTGGGTGGAAAAACGTGGCTTGAACACCGAAGAGGCTGCCCGGCGTATCGCCAAGGCCGCCGGCGTGCCACTGCGTACCGTCAGCTACGCCGGGCTCAAGGATCGTCAGGCCCTGACCCGTCAGTGGTTCAGCGTGCAATTGCCCGGCAAGGCTGATCCGGATTTGTCGGCGGCAGAGAACGACACCTTGAAAATCCTCAAGACCGCTCGCCACCGGCGCAAGCTGCAGCGCGGCGCGCACTCGGCCAACGGCTTTACCTTGCGCCTGACCCAGTTCAAGGGCGACAAGGACGCCATCGACGCGCGTCTGCAGCAGATTGTGCAAGAGGGGATCCCCAATTATTTCGGCGCCCAGCGCTTTGGCCACGATGGCGGAAACGTGGTCGATGCCCGCGCCTGGGCTGCACGCAAGGCTTTGCCGGAACAGCGCAACGTACGTTCGCGGCTGTTGTCGACGGCGCGCAGTTTCCTGTTCAACAAAGTGCTGGCGGCCCGGGTGGCCGACGGTACCTGGCAACAAGCCCGGGTAGGCGACTTGCTGGCATTCACCGACAGCCGTAGCTTCTTTCCGGCCGGGGAGGCCGAATGCAGCGATCCGCGCCTGGCGATTCTCGACCTGCATCCCACTGGACCGCAGTGGGGCGAGGGACCTTCGCCCGCCGCCGGAGATATTTTCGAGCTGGAACAGGCGATTGCCCAAGGCGAGGCTGACCTTCGAGATTGGTTGATAAACGCGGGAATGAGTCACGAACGTCGCATCCTGCGACTGCCCATTGGCGGGCTGTCGTGGCATTATCCCGAGCCTGACATTCTGCAACTGGAATTCGTCCTGCCGGCCGGATGCTTCGCCACTGTCTTGGTGCGCGAACTCGTCGATCTGGTGCCGGTGGGGCAGACGGACAGCCCATGCGTATTCTGATTTCTAACGACGACGGGGTGACAGCGCCCGGTCTTGCCGCGCTTTATGCTGCGCTGGCGGATTTTGCCGAGTGCGTGGTGATCGCCCCGGACCAGGACAAAAGCGGCGCCAGCAGCTCGCTGACGCTCGACCGTCCGCTGCACCCGTGCTATCTGGACAACGGCTTCATCAGTCTCAACGGTACGCCAACCGATTGCGTACACCTTGGCCTGAACGGCCTGTTGGAGCGCGAGCCGGACATGGTGGTCTCAGGTATAAACCTGGGGGCCAACCTGGGCGACGATGTGCTGTATTCAGGCACGGTCGCCGCAGCCTTGGAAGGTCGTTTCCTGAACCAGACGTCCTTTGCCTTTTCGTTTGTTTCACGGCAGGTCGACAACTTGCCCACCGCCGCCTACTTTGCCCGCAAACTGGTAGAGGCCCACGGTGAACTGGACCTGCCGCCGCGCACGGTACTGAACGTGAACATTCCGAACTTGCCGCTCGATCACATTCGTGGCATCCAGCTCACTCGCCTGGGCCACCGTGCCCGCGCCGCCAAGCCGATGCATGTCGTCGACCCGCGCGGCAAGGCTGGCTACTGGATCGCCGCGGCCGGCGACGCCGAAGATGGCGGGCCCGGCACGGACTTCCATGCCGTGATGCAAGGCTATGTCTCGATCACGCCCTTGCAGCTCGATCGAACCTTCAACGAAGCCTTCAGGCATCTTGATGGCTGGCTGGAGGGGCTGCACTGATGGCGCGTGAACAAGACGATATGCTGCGCCGAGGCATCGGCATGACCTCCCAGCGCACGCGGGAGCGATTGATCCAGCGGCTTTACGAAGAAGGCCTGTCCAACGCCCAGGTCCTGGAAGTCATCCGACGCACGCCACGGCATTTGTTCGTCGATGAGGCCCTGGCCCATCGCGCTTACGAAGACACCGCATTGCCGATTGGCCACAACCAGACCATTTCCCAGCCTTATATGGTCGCTCGCATGAGCGAGTTGCTGCTGGAGGCGGGGCCGCTGGACAAAGTGCTGGAGATCGGCACGGGCTCGGGCTACCAGACCGCAGTGTTGTCGCAGTTGGTCGAGCGGGTGTTCTCCGTGGAGCGGATCAAGGTGCTGCAGGATCGCGCCAAGGAACGCCTGGTGGAATTGAACCTGCGCAACGTGGTATTTCGCTGGGGCGATGGGTGGGAAGGTTGGCCGGCCCTGGCGCCTTATAACGGCATCATCGTGACGGCCGTCGCTACCGACGTTCCCCAGGCCTTGCTGGATCAGCTCGCTCCCGGTGGGCGACTGGTCATTCCGGTGGGCTCGGGCGAAGTCCAGCAATTGATGTTGATCGTGCGCGAAGAACACGGCTTCTCGCGACACGTCCTTGGGGCGGTGCGTTTCGTGCCGCTGCTCAATGGGCCGTTGGCCTGAGCATTTATAACCGGGCGCTGAATTCCACGGCCCGTGCTGTGTCTTACAGCTGCACGGATCAGTCCAGCGCCGAATTGCCAAACGGCGTTCAACAGCGTCGAGCAAACGTGTGCGGCGGTGCCTCGAGCTTCCTTTATAGAAGCACGGTATCGGCCAGCCACGGGGCAACATGTCTGCCTGGACAGGCAGTTTTCAATATCTTCAGCCACCACAAAGGGAGCGGCGGGTGAGTCTCACAGTCATTGCGCAGCGTATGGGTATCACGAGCTTTAAGCGCCTGGTGACTGGCCTTTTCTTGAGTACCTTGCTGGTCGGTTGTTCCAGTACGCCTTCGGGTAACGTCCGGGTGGTCGATCGCAACAACGCGACACCGCAACGGCCTACAGTCACGACCGGCCAGTATGTAGTCCGTCGCGGCGATACGTTGTTTTCCATCGCTTTTCGCTACGGCTGGGACTACAAAGCCCTCGCGGCTCGGAACAACATTCCTGCGCCTTATACGATTCACCCAGGTCAGACAATTCGCTTTGACGGTCGCAGCGGTTCAACGCCAACGGCGGTCGTCACGCAGTCGGGTTCGACCCCTTCGTCCTCGAGCAAAACCACCGTTATTCGTCGTCCGGCCACTGCTGGAACGGCGACTGTACCGTCCGTCGCGAACAAACCGGCACCCGCTCCGATGCCTCCGGCAGGCCCCGCCCCGACTGGCTGGGGATGGCCTTCTAGTGGCGTTCTCATTGGAAAATTCTCTTCAAACGGTAGTTTGAATAAAGGAATTGATATCGCCGGGGATTTGGGACAGCCTGTTTTTGCCGCGTCTGATGGCACGGTTGTGTACGCCGGGAGTGGTTTGAGGGGCTACGGCGAACTCGTGATCATCAAACACAGCGATACCTACGTCAGTGCCTACGGTCACAACCGCAGGCTGTTGGTTCGGGAGGGGCAGCAGGTCAAGGTCGGGCAGACAATTGCCGAAATGGGATCGACGGGTACAGACCGGGTGAAACTGCATTTTGAGATTCGCCGACAAGGTAAGCCTGTAGATCCGCTGCAATTCCTGCCACGTCGTTGATTTGCATGTCAGCCTGTTCCGTCACGTAGAGGGAACAGGCTCCAGCGTTGCCAAGGATAAAGGCGTCGCTCGAGCTTGAGGTCGAACTCACCAAAGGACTATAACAATGGCTCTCAGTAAAGAAGTGCCGGAGTTTGACATCGACGATGAGGTTCTCCTGATGGAGACCGGCATCGCTATGGATTCGATGTCGAATGATGAAGGGGCGACTCCACCTTCCGTTCGTGCCAAATCCAAACACTCCGCTTCACTTAAACAACATAAGTACATCGATTACACCCGGGCGCTGGACGCCACTCAGCTGTACCTCAACGAAATCGGTTTCTCGCCGCTGCTCTCCCCCGAGGAAGAAGTTCATTTTGCGCGGTTGTCGCAAAGTGGCGACCCGGCCGGTCGAAAACGCATGATTGAAAGCAACCTGCGCCTGGTGGTGAAAATCGCCCGACGCTACGTCAACCGTGGGCTTTCGCTGCTGGACCTGATCGAAGAGGGCAACCTGGGACTGATTCGCGCGGTCGAGAAATTCGACCCCGAGCGCGGCTTCCGTTTCTCGACCTATGCGACCTGGTGGATCCGCCAGACCATCGAACGGGCGATCATGAACCAGACCCGAACCATCCGGCTGCCGATCCATGTGGTCAAGGAGCTGAATGTCTACCTGCGGGCTGCCCGTGAACTGACCCAGAAGCTCGACCACGAACCTTCGCCCGAAGAGATCGCCAACCTGTTGGAAAAACCGGTGGGCGAGGTCAAGCGCATGCTGGGGCTGAACGAGCGAGTTTCCTCGGTGGACGTTTCCCTGGGGCCGGACTCGGATAAGACCTTGCTGGATACCCTTACCGACGATCGCCCGACTGACCCGTGCGAGTTGCTCCAGGATGACGATCTGTCCCAGAGCATCGACCAGTGGCTTTCGGAGCTGACCGACAAGCAACGGGAAGTGGTGATTCGCCGCTTCGGCTTGCGCGGGCATGAAAGCAGCACGCTGGAGGATGTCGGGCTGGAGATTGGGTTGACCCGTGAGCGGGTCAGGCAGATCCAGGTTGAAGGCCTCAAGCGTCTTCGGGAGATTCTGGAGAAGAATGGCCTGTCGAGCGAGTCGTTGTTTCAGTAACACTCAGCAAGCGCAGGAGAGAAAGCCCCGACCGGTTCGGGGCTTTTGCGTTTCTGGGCAAGTGTGATCTTTCGGTCGTACCCATTTTGTAGTTTCAGTTTGTAAGCCTTTGCCTAGTGTTGCGTAAGCGATCGGTTTCCCGTCGCCGGGATAGACCGCTATAAACGCTGTGATATTTTTATATCTAACTGATTTATAAAGAAAATTATCATATGAAGTTAGTGTGACAAAGTCAGCCACCTGTATCAGCCGCGTTGCACTCGCCTCGGAAAACACTAATATCAGTCCTGTGTCGACGGACAGACACACCCGTCAAGGACGATGGGAACGGAAGGACATCGCAGGACGCGATTCATCAGGACGATGAAAAGGATTAAAGGGATTAGGGAAAAAATGTGGGCGGGTCAAACCGCCCCTTTTTTATGCCTGCGATTTGGATCCAGGCAGCAAAAAGGCCCGCGAGGGGCCTTTTGGTGACGCCGGAAAGATTAGCGCTCGAGGTCCGCGATCTTGCCAGTCTTGCCATCCCACTCTTCGGCGTCCGGCAGGGCGTCTTTCTTCTCGGTGATGTTCGGCCAGATCTCCGCCAGTTCAGCGTTTAGCTCGATGAAGATCTCCATGCCGGCCGGCACTTCGTCTTCCGAGAAAATGGCAGTCGCCGGGCATTCCGGTTCACACAGCGCGCAGTCGATGCACTCGTCCGGGTGAATGACCAGGAAATTCGGCCCTTCGTAAAAGCAGTCCACCGGACACACTTCTACGCAGTCGGTGTACTTGCACTTGATGCAGTTGTCGGTGACGACGAAGGTCATTTCTAATTTCTCCTCAGGCGGCTGCGGCGAAGCCCCTTCACGGTGGGGTCGCGGGGTTTGGGAGCGATAGTCTGCAAACCCAGGCTAATAGGCAGCAGCATCCCAAACCGCGCGCGATTCTAACAGCTTGAAAGCCTGTGTGTTAGATCCGTGTCTTCAATGTATAAAGCAATTCGAGTGCACGGCGTGGTGTCAGGTCATCCAGATCGAGCTTGGCCAGTTCATCGAGCACCGGATGCGGCAGGCTGGCGAACAGGTCGCTTTGCTGCGGCGCGGCCGGTTTGCCTTTGGTCGGGCGCGGTGCTTCGTGGGGCAGGCTGGTGGTTTCCAGGCGGCTCAGGTGCTCGCGGGCACGGGTGATGACGTCGCTTGGCACACCGGCCAGCTGCGCCACCGCCAGTCCGTAGCTCTGGCTCGCCGGGCCGGGCAGCACGTGGTGCAGGAACACAATGCGTTCGTTGTGCTCGGTGGCGTTGAGGTGAACGTTGGCCACCAGCGGTTGGCTCTCCGGCAGCACCGTCAATTCGAAGTAGTGCGTGGCGAACAGCGTGTAGGCCCGCAACTGGGCGAGACGTTCTGCCGCAGCCCAAGCCAGGGACAAGCCGTCGAAGGTGCTGGTGCCGCGACCGACTTCGTCCATCAGCACCAGGCTGCGCTCGGTGGCGTTGTGCAGGATGTTCGCGGTTTCACTCATTTCCACCATGAACGTCGAACGACCACCGGCCAAGTCATCACTGGAGCCGATCCGGGTGAAGATGCGGTCTACCAACGACAATTCGCAGCTGGCCGCGGGCACAAAGCTGCCGATGTGGGCCAGCAGCACGATCAACGCGGTCTGGCGCATGTAGGTGGATTTACCGCCCATGTTCGGACCGGTGATCACCAGCATGCGCGTATTGTCGTCCAGGCTCAGGTCGTTGGCCACGAACGGCGTTGTCAAGACTTGCTCGACCACCGGGTGACGACCCTGGCTGATGCGCATGCACGGCTCGCTGACGAAGCGCGGGCAATTGAGGTCCAGGTTGAGCGCGCGTTCGGCCAGGTTGCTCAGCACGTCCAGTTCCGCCAGGGCGGCGGCGGTGTCCTGCAACGGCGGCAGTTGGCTGATCAGGTCTTCAAGTAGTGCTTCGTAGAGCATCTTTTCCCGGGCCAGGGCGCGGCTCTTGGCCGACAGCGCCTTGTCTTCGAACGCCTTGAGCTCCGGCGTGATGAAACGCTCGGCACCCTTGAGGGTCTGGCGGCGAATGTAGTCGGCTGGGGCCTGTTCGGCCTGCTTGCTCGGCAGTTCGATGAAGTAACCGTGGATGCGGTTGTAGCCGACCTTGAGGTTGGCCAGGCCGGTACGGGCTTTTTCCCGGGCTTCGAGGTCGATCAGGAACTGGCCGGCGTTCTCGCTCAGCGATTGCAACTCGTCGAGCTCGGCGTCGTAGCCGGTTTTCAGCACGCCACCGTCACGGATCACCGCGGGCGGGTTGTCGATAATGGCTTTTTCCAGCAGCGCGGCCAGCTCCGGGTAGGTGCTGGTGGTGCGCGCCAGTTGTTGCAGGTGCGGCGCTTCGAGCTCGGTCATTGCGACTTGCAGTTCGGGCAACGCACCGAGGGCATCGCGCAGGCGCGCCAGGTCACGAGGACGGGCGTTGCGCAGGCCGATGCGCGCCAAGATTCGCTCGATGTCGCCGATTTCCTTGAGCTGCGGTTGCAATTGTTCGAAGCGATAACGGTCCAGCAGGCAGGTAATGGAGGACTGGCGCGCTGTCAGTACTGTCAGGTCCCGCAGCGGACGGTTCAACCAGCGGGTCAGCAGGCGGCTGCCCATGGCGGTCTGGCAGCGATCGACCACTGATTGCAAGGTGTTGTCGCGGCCGCCGGCCAGGTTGGTGTCCAGCTCCAGGTTGCGTCGGCTTGCGCCGTCCAGCACCACCGTGTCATCCAGGCGTTCGTGACGCAGGCTGCGCAAGTGGGGCAGGGCGGTGCGCTGGGTTTCCTTGGCGTAGGCCAGCAGGCAACCGGCCGCGCCGATGGCCAGGGTCAGGTTCTCGCAACCAAAACCCTTCAGATCCTGGGTGGAAAACTGCTGGCAAAGACTTTTCAGCGCCGAGTCGCGCTCGAAATCCCACGGCGCCCGACGACGTACGCCACGGCGTTTTTCCGCCGGCAGGTCCTTGGGCCAATCATCAGGAATCAACAGCTCCACCGGGTTGACCCGCTCCAGCTCCGCCAGCAGGTTTTCCCAGCCCTTGATTTCCAGCACCGAGAAATTGCCGCTGGTGATGTCCAGCACGGCCAGGCCAAACAGCCGCTCGTCGCCCAAGACCGCGGCAATGAGGTTGTCCCGGCGCTCGTCCAGCAAGGCTTCGTCACTGACCGTACCCGGGGTGATGATCCGCACGACTTGGCGTTCCACTGGGCCTTTGCTGGTGGCCGGGTCGCCGACTTGTTCGCAGATCACCACGGACTCGCCAAGCTTGACCAGTTTCGCCAGGTAACCTTCCGCTGCGTGGTAAGGAATCCCACACATCGGAATCGCCATGCCCGCCGACTGCCCACGCGCCGTCAGGGTGATGTCCAACAGCTTGGCGGCCTTCTTTGCATCCTCGTAGAAGATTTCGTAGAAGTCGCCCATGCGGTAGAACATCAGCTGATCGGGGTGCTGGTTCTTCAACCGCCAATACTGTTGCATCATGGGGGTGTGGGAGGACAGGTCGTTCACGGCTGTATTCATGGGTGTCAGGCAAAGCTCGTTGAAGGGTGTAGGCAAAAGGAGGGGCATTGGCCCGGCTTTTCCGCGATGGGCGCAAGGTTAACATGGGCGGTCTGGTGCTACCCAGGGATGAGTGCTTCGATGTTGGTGAAGCTGGGCTTCTGCCTTCCGATATCGCTTCTACATGCGGCGCAGAAATATGCTTGAGGTATGAAACCAGGCAACAAAAAGCCCGACACATGGTCGGGCTTCGTTTCAGTCTTGGCATCAGGCTCGTTTCGCCTCGGCCTGCATCATGACTAGGTTTTGCTGCTTGGTAGCCTCCGTCAAAACCTCGCTATAGACACGCTTCTTTTGGTCCGATTTCGCGTTACGAATAAAATCGGCGAAGGTGCTCTTGGTTCCTTTGGACAAGCCAAGCTTGATCGAAATCATACGTGCCCTCCTGATGGTGCTCCGAGCATGGCCTCTAGGTCCGCCCGCGTGTGTTGCTCAGGGATATGGTAGTCAATCTTATCGACACCAGCCTTGTAAAGTCGTCCCGAATTGTCGATATGTTTGAGCAACAGATCTACATGGACATCACCTTGATACTCTAGCTTAAGCGCGAAGTGCAATGCGTCTTCATAAACGGTTCGATCTGCTAAAGCCACGTCCTGATTGCGAGTGTTGGCATCCTCCGTCATTAATCAAATCCTTTTTAATATTCCTGTGTTTGACCCGGACTCAAGCGACCTATTAGTGTCCAGAGCTGTCCATGATGGAAGTCGGTGAAGCGGTGGCGAGGGAGCCTGCTTCTGCTTGAGTGCGGAGTGCACACAAAAAAGGAGGGCTCCCAAGCCCAGCGGAGCGAACTCCCCCAACAAGCTCTTCGTTTTCTTAAGTGAACACTATGGCTATACATACGGCCATTTTTGTTTCTGCTTAACGGGACCTGTTTACCTCACCTCAACGACATCCAACGCCCGATTCGCCAATAACTGGCTCAGCTCGATCATCTGTTGAACCCCCAGCAAGATATTCCGTCGCGAGCCCTTCAGGTCGAATGCCAGGTCACTGA
This sequence comes from Pseudomonas sp. BP11-1-1, assembly GCF_052112105.1. NCBI lineage: Bacteria > Pseudomonadati > Pseudomonadota > Gammaproteobacteria > Pseudomonadales > Pseudomonadaceae > Pseudomonas > Pseudomonas sp. BP11-1-1. The sequence continues at coordinate 41,972 of NZ_JAUTYU010000007.1, read as the reverse complement.
CCATGGCGTTGGCCGAGGCTAGGGTTTCGCTGAGGTTGGCGAGCAGGCATTCGGCGTCGATGTTGGGAGCGATGACATAGAGTGTATCGAGTGATTCTGAGGTTTCTTTGTCGGTTTTCGGCTTGAGGTAGTAGTCCAGGGCGCGGGTGGCCGCGTCGTCGAGTTTCTTGGCGTTGGCCGATTGGGTGCGGGAGACGTGTTCGTTAGGGGGATTCGGTGTGTGCTTCGGCATTCTATGGATCCTTGAGGTTGAGCCACCACTCACTCGCGACTAAACGAGGGGGCGGCAGCTGTACGCAGGTTAGTCGACCGGGGATCCAAGGAACCGGCGCGCCCGAGGGCGCCCTGCGCACAGCTACCATCAAATGCAGGAGTAGGGATACCTGACTGAAGGGAGCAATGAGCACCTTGGAATACCGAGCGACTAAACCCGATCACTGATAGGCAGTGACGAGATCAAAAGTACCGATGGGATCCAAGGCGCACAAGCCGGCGGATTCTGGCGTAGTTGTAGGCAGAGGCGCAAGTTGACGTAGCCTTGTGTTGCGCATCTGAAGGACGGCTATGAAGCTTTTCCCAAAGGTTTGTAGGACGAATTCCGTGGCGAGGGAGCTTGCTCCCGCTTGAGTGCGAAGCGCTCATAAAAAAAGGGTCTGCTGCGCAGCCCAGCGGGAGCAAGCTCCCTCGCCACAAATGCATCTAACCAAGCTTCGTGAGGTGTATTAACGATTTATGCAAATCAGCATTTGTCTTCCGCGAAAAGAACAAGCATTATGCGCGTTATGCAAAAACGCAACGTTTCTACCGTATTAAGAGCATTGCTCGATCAGCACGGGATCTCCCCCACGGAGCTTCACCGGCGTACCGGCGTGCCTCAGTCCACCCTCTCGCGGATCCTCAGCGGCAAGATCGTCGACCCTTCGGATAAACACATCTCGAAGATCGCCGAATATTTCGCAGTGAGCACCGACCAGTTGCGCGGGCGCGCCGATGTTGCGCCCGCCGGCAACAGCCGCCGCGACGAGCCGCATTCTGAACTCAAGGACATAAGCCTTTGGGACGACGACACGCCCGTCGAGGAAGACGAGGTGTCCGTTCCTTTTCTGCGTGAGGTTGAATTGGCTGCTGGATCAGGAAGATTCGTCATCGAGGAAAGCGAGCGCTCCAGCCTGCGTTTCGGCAAGCGCAGCCTGCGCCACAACGGCGTGCAGTTCGACCAGGCCAAATGCGTGACGGTGCGCGGCAACAGCATGTTGCCAGTGCTGCGCGACGGCGCCACGGTTGGGGTGAATGCCGGTAAATGCGGGATCGGCGACATCGTCGACGGTGACCTCTACGCCATCAATCACAACGGCCAACTGCGGGTGAAGCAGCTTTACCGCCTGCCCACCGGCATTCGCCTGCGCAGCTTCAACCGCGATGAGCATCCGGACGAGGACTACACCTTCCAGGAAATGCAGGACGAGCAGATCGTCATCCTCGGTCACGTCTTCTGGTGGGGCATGTACGCCCGCTAACCTTCCGCTGTCAGATAAAACCCGCCGTCGTGCGGGTTTTTTTTCGCCTCCTGAAAACCCGAAACCACCGTGCCCACAAGGCTTTCATGCATTTTCGCATTTGTTGCGCACAAATAAATGCATTTGCGCATTGACTGTATATGCATCCATGCATACTCTGTGTCCAAGCCGCTCGACAAAGCGGCTGGCAACAAAGCTCTTTAGTTCCACCAACAGGCAGCGATGAACCGGCCTTAACGGTTCAGAGGGTTGGCAACTGACCCGGGTGTGCAGCGTAAAGCACCAGAAGCAGTTATCCGGCGGGCAGGGACCGCGGCCGGAGGAACAATTTGAATGGATCCGTACCGCGCCAGTCGCGCCGAAAGATCAAGCGCATTACTGAAAAGCCTGGGCGACCGGGCTTTTTGGAATGCCTGTGCCGCGAGGTGCTTCAAACCGCCGCCAATGGGAGGGCTTTCGATGCTGAAGGATTTCAGATGCGGTCACTGCAAAAGACTTCTGGCCCGCGTGGGCGAGAACACCGAACTCCAGATCAAGTGTTCCCGGTGCGGGACGTTGAATCATGTGAAGGCCGTTGAGCCTCGAGTGAACGCCGTCGAGCGAGATGAGCGCTGTTGATCAACCGCGCGATCAATCGATAACTCAAGAGGTGAATCATGAATCGTTTCAAGAAATATACCGCGCCGCTGTTGCTGTCCATTGCGCTGCTCGGTGTCGGGAGCAACGCCAGCGCCGCCAACCTTCTGGTCAACGGTAGCTTCGAACAGCCGGGCTGCAGCGCAAGTTGCATATTGAATACTCCGGCGAAAGCCAACTTCATTACGGGTTGGACGACGTTTCTGTCTGGAGCCGAGTACTTCAATATGCCGGCCTCGATCGGCGGTTCTGTGGCGGCGGATGGTGTCGTAATTGTCGACTTGGCTAACTATGTCTATAGCAACGGCGGTGGCATTCAGCAGAACTTCGCCACCGCAGTCGGCGCCAAGTACCGCTTGACCTTCAGCGCGGGTAATTCGCGCTACGCCAGCCGCTCCGGCGACGGCACCATCCAGGTCAAGGTGGCGGGGCAGAGTGTCACCTTCAACACGCCATCAGCGAAAGGTACCGCCGTGGAGTGGAGCACCATCACGTATGACTTCACGGCCACTTCGGCTCAAACGACTTTGGCCTTCTCCAACGAACAGAATCCTTACGTCAACTTCGCTTTCATCGACAACGTCATCGTTGAGCGACTGTAGAGCGTCGCCCGTCTCCAATGCCCCCCGCCCCAAACGCTCATCACTCACCCCCAGGAAGCCTGACATGACAAACGAGCAACAAGCGTTGCTGGACATGCCGATCTGGCTGGTCATCGTGCTCGCCCTGGTGGGCGGGGTGACTGGCGAGATGTGGCGTGCCGATAAAGAGGGCGCCCGTGGTTGGTCGCTGCTGCGTCGCCTGGCGCTGCGTTCCGGTGCCTGCATGATCTGTGGCGTCTCGGCGATCATGCTGTTGTACGCCATGGGCCTGTCGATCTGGGCTGCGGGCGCCTTCGGTTGCCTGACGGCCATGGCCGGCGCGGATGTGGCCATCGGGCTTTACGAACGCTGGGCCGCCAAGCGGATGGGCGTGAGTGAACTGCCGCCGCGCGATTCCCGTTCCGACCCACATTGATCCCTTGCTGGTGATCTTCGTGCCGCCATGAATAAAGGAGGCCTTGATGCCTGCCGTCCTCGAAAAACCATCGCAACTGTTCTTCGCCATTGCCCAGACGCTGCGCGCCATTTATCCCGCCTTGAAAGTCGGCAGTCCCCAGGAGTTCGACGGCACCGACGATCAACCCTGGGTGCTGATCGCCATTGAGCGCGATGCCCCCGGCCAGCGTGCCAACGACGGGCGTATCGCCCATGTCCTGACGGTTTCCCTGCAAGTGGTCATGGCCGTTCCAGGATGGGACGCCTGCGACTTGGCCGCAGAGCTGAAGCATCTGGTCATGGATAACCGCTGGGGGCTGTCCGGCGATCAATGCGATCTGCCGACGGAGCTCGATAGCCTCCCGTCCACGTTCATCCACCCGGCGCGGCAATACACCGCCTGGACCCTTTCCTTCAGCCAGACCCTGTACCTCGGGCCGACGCTGTTGGATGACCCGCTCGGTATTGCGAAGTTTGCCCGCACCTGGGAAGTTTCGAACATCGACGACCCGGACCAATACACCGCACTCGAGGGATGAGCCATGTTTGATGCGCTGTTACGGATGCATCTGGGGCCGATCATCGAACGTCTGGCGCAGATGGAAACCGAATTGGAAGACTTGCATCGACGTGCGGAGAGTTTCTGCCGCATCGGCATTTGCCAGGAAGTCGACGCGGCCAGCAATACCTGCAAAGTCAGCCATGGCGGGCTGCTGACGCCGGCGATCCGCTTCTTCAACCCGAGCGCCGGCGCCCAGAGCGAGTCGCGGATTCCGTCCGTGGGCGAGCAATGCCTGTTGCTGAACCATGGCGGCGGCGACGGCGGTGGCCAAGCGGTCGCCTTGTTCGGCCTTAACGGCGGTCAGTTTCCGCCCGTCTCGACCCAGGCTTCGCTGACGCGTCGCCTCTATCAGGACGGCACGGAAAACGGCTACGACCACGCCAGCCATGTCCTGCACTGGCAGAACGGCCCGGCGGCGTTCAGCGGTTCCCGCGAATCCCTCCGGTTGAGCATTGGCCCATCAAGCCTGGTGATGACGCCGCAAACCATCGAACTAAAACTGGGCGCCGTCGGCATTCGCCTCGATGCCGCCGGTGTGCACCTGAGCGGCCCGGTGGTGGATCACCAGGGGCGCGTCATCAGTACCGCATAAAGGATTTCCCATGATTGGAATCGATCGCAACACCGGCGCGACGGTCGACGACTGGCTGCAATTTGTGCAGCGCGCCACCCGCGCACTTACGACGCCGTTAGGCACTCGCCAGAAGCGTCCGTTGTATGGCTGCGCATTGACCGAGTTGCTCGGGCAGAACCTCGGCGACGACCTGCTGATCCTCGCCCAGAGCCACGCGGCCCAAGCGTTCTACAACCCCCATAACGGCATCGATGATTTCGAGCCGCAGGTCATCGTCGCCAATCGACAAGGCGCCGGCTTGCTGTTGCGTTTCGCCGGCACCTGGAAAAACCGCAAGCAGACGTTCGAGGTGGTGACATGAGCATGCTGATTCCTGGCCAGAACCAACTGGCCGAACCGGCCATCGTCACCGTCGACGCGTTCGAGGATTTGCTCGCCGAGTTCAAGACCTTCGTGGTCGAGTACGTCGCCGCACGCTCTCCCGCCAGCGCCGCCAAGCTGGTGGACAGCCTCGAGAACGAAAGCGAACTGCTGACCCTGGCCCTCGAGGCGTTCTGCGTCCGGCTGCAAACCCACGAACGCAAATACAACGCCCGCATCAAGCAGATGTTGGCGTGGTGGGCCACCGGCACCAACCTCGACGCTCGCCTCGCGGACATGGGGCTCGAACGCCAGTTGCTCGACCCGGGCGACCCGGCCGCGTTCCCGCCCATCGCCCCGGTCTACGAGAGCGATGACGATGCGCGGCTGCGCTATTACCTGGCGCCCCACGCTCCGGCGGCGGGTTCGCGCATGCAATATCGGCGGGAGATTTTCACCCTGGGGCAACGTCCCGTGGTGAAAGTCGAGAACGCCTCGGCGGGTGTGGTGACGGTCACGTACACCTTCGACCCGGACAGCTACGCCGGGCAGATCAAGGACGGCAACGGACGCCGCACCGCGCCCGGCGAAGTCACGGTCACGGTGTTGTCCCGCGACGGCGATGGAACGCCATCCGAAACGTTGCTCGACCGCGTCCGCGAGCATTTCGCCCGGCCGGATGTACGGCCGGAGACCGACCGGGTCATCGTCCAACCCGCGCAGATCAAGAACTACAAGATCCGCGTCGTGGCAAAAATCAATCCCGGGCCGGACTCGGGCCTGACCCAGGTTGCCGCCCAGCAGCAACTGCAGGAATACGCCGAGGCTTGCCATCGCCTGGAAGGTCGCGTGGACCCGAGCTGGATCGACTACACGCTGCACAGCGCCGGCGCGGTTCAGCTGCAGATTCTCGAACCGCTTGCGCCGATTGTGACGAGTGCTTCCCAGGCCCCGTACTGCACGGGCGTCGAGGTTGAGGTGGACACGTTATGAGTGACGACACACCTCGCCCGGGCCTGCTGCCGGTCAACAGCTCACCGTTGGAACGGGCGCTGGATCTTGGGTTTGCCCAATTGCTGGAGCGCATCGATCCGCCGTTTCCGGAGTTGATGAATCCGCAGGAAACGCCTTTGGCGTTCCTGCCGTATCTGGCGGCGGATAGAGGGGTCGGCGAATGGGACGCGGAGGCCAATGAACCGGAAAAACGCTTGACCGTTTCGTTGTCCTGGCAGATCCAGCGGCGGGCCGGCACGCGTCAGGCGCTGAATCATGCCGTCGAGTCTATGGGTTTCACGCCTCAGGTCACTGCCTGGTATGAGCAACAGCCTCTTGCTCATCCCTACACCTTTGATGTGCAAGCGGTCATCGGCCGCAACTGGTCGAGCGGCGATCACAATCGCTTGATACGGCGAATCGATGCCGCCAAGAGCGAACGCGACCAGGCCACCATCACCTTTGTACATCACACGAAGGGCAGTTTGATGCTGGCGGCAGCCGGAGACGCGGCCATTAGCGAAGGGGAGCTGTTTCTAGACGGAGCGTTGCCATCCATTGACCTAGATATACGGCTTATCAGCACCGGCTTTTTCCAACCCTACACCATCAACGATTACGACCTCAGGGCGCAGCCATGACAGAAGACATTACGCGCTTGGTTCGCTTCACTTCCGCCGGCCTGGCCGAAGTGTTACAGGCGAAAAACCAAGGCTTGAAAGGTGAGATCACTCACATCGGGGCCGGCACCGCCCGCTACGATCCCAATGGATCGGAAACGGCGCTTCGTAATGAAAGACAACGTGTGCCAATCGTGGATTACGAAGACTTGGATCCAGGGCAACTGCGAATGGCTGCTCTGTTTGAAGGGCCGGATGAATATGAAATTGGCGAGTTCGGTTTCTATCTTTCCACGGGCACGCTGTTGGCGGTGTATTCGGTGGCTGGAAAGCTGCTGACCTACAAAGCCGCTGCCGCGCGAGTATTGCAAAAGTTCACGCTGGATATTTCACCGTTGCCTGCGCAAAGCGTCACGGTGGTGGTCGGGTCCGACAACCTGAACATTCTATTAAGTGAAGAAATCGCCACATTGGCTACCGCCAATATCGACAACATGGCGCGGCACGTTGGTCTGATGTTTCGAGTGATGGCGCTCGAAGCTAAATAATCAAATAGCACAAGGAGTCTGAATGTGAGTCTGGAAACCACTATCGCGTCGCTGGTATCAGCGGCCAACAACTTGACCACGACGGTCAATGGAAAAATTGGCACTATCAATACGACCATGGCCACGGCGTTGACGCAGTTCAACGAATGGCGAAGCCAGAAGGATGTAGAAGGGGATCCAAGCGCCCTGGGCACGATTCGTCGCAACGTTTTGCAGGGACACGTCTACGGGACTGGCGGCGTCTATGGTGCAACGGCGCAAGGTGATTTCGTCTCCACCAACCTGGGCGCCAGCGCCAACGTGTACATGCATTTCAAAGTGCCGCTTAACATCAATGTTCATTCGGAGATGTTCTGGTTCAACATCAAGGGGTACAGCTACGGCACAGCCAAAATAATCGACGAAACGTTGGTGGGGTATTGCTATCAGCCCACTCGAGTTCTGCAAAACGCTTCGACGTTTGGAAACATGACCCCTTCTGTCTATGTCGATACAAACGGCAATATTGTCATGCGCATTCTCATTCCAAACATTTATTACACCACCGTGCGCATTGACACCATGCGTGTGGGCAATGGTCGGTTGTTCAACCTTGGGGATTTGGTCACCAGGTTGTCGCTGGCCGAAACCGTTGTTTTCAGCTAAGGAACGAACATGTCTGATCTGTCCAACAATGACATACCCGAAATTCCACTTGCCGTACCATCGCCTGAAATCGAGTGGGCCGCCATTCGCACGCGCCGTAATCAACTGTTGCGAGACACGGATTTCACTCAATTACCAGACTTCCCCGCAACAGGAACCCAGCTTGCCGAGATCAAGGCTTATCGCCAGGCCTTGCGAGACATCCCCGAAACGGACGCGGAGCCGTCCAGGCTGCTCTGGCCCGTGTTGCCAGATTTCGTCAAGTAAACCACGACCGCGAGAGCGGTTTTTTTTCGCCCGCATTGAGCCCCTCTATGGGGCTTTTGTGTTTTCGCATCTGGGGGGACCGTAGATGCCCATTCGTAAGCAATACACCGTGCTACTGCCATTTCCTACCGGCGGCGGCCATTGGTCGAGCGTCGGCCAGACATTGGGCCTGTTGGATGTCGAGGCCAGCGCTCTGCGCAGTGCCGGTCGCCTCGAACTGACCAGCGTCCTGAATACGCAGGAGCCGGCTGCTGACACGCAAGCTACCCCAATCACCAAGGCCCTAAAGGCCACCACCAAAAAGGCTGAATAACCATGGCTGAGGTTTTGAACTTCGAGCACAACGGCATCACCGTCAATGCCACTGAATCCCCGGAGGCCATGGGTGGCCTGGGTGACAACGTCATCGGGCTGGTCGGCACCGCGCCGAATGCCAACCCGCTGATTCCGAAAAACACTCCGTTCCGCATCAACAGTTTCACCACCCAGGCCCAGTTGGACCCGACCGGTGCCGAGGCGGGGACGTTGTTCCACGCGGTCTACCAGATTCTCAAAGTGGTCAAGGTGCCGGTCTATGTGGTCATCGTCGAAGAAGGCGCGACTCTGGCCGACACGCAGAACAATGTGATCGGCGGCATCGAGGCACAGACCGGGCGCAAGTTGGGCCTGGCCGCATTGAGTGGCGTGGCGGAAGACCTGACCATCATCGGCGCGCCGGGCTTCACCGGCACCAAGGCCGTGGCCGGAGAGTTCGCGTCGTTCGGCAAGCGCATCAAGGCCCGTGTGGTGCTGGATGGCAAGGACGCCTCGGTCGCTGATCAAGTGACCTATAGCCAGGAACTGGGCGGCGCCGACCTCGGTTTCGACCGTTGCCTGGTGGTGCACAACATGCCGGCGGTGTATTCCAAGGCCGCGAAGAAAAACGTCTTTCTGGCCCCGTCGAGCCTAGCCATTGCCGCGCTCGCCAAGGTCAAGCAGTGGGAGAGCCCGGGCAACCAGGTGACCTTCGCCGAAGACGTTTCGCGCACCGTCGAATACAACATCCTCGACACCTCCACCGAAGGCGATCTGCTCAACCGCTACGGCGTCAGCTACTACGCCCGCACCATCCTCGGCGGCTTCTCGCTGCTGGGCAACCGCTCCATCACCGGCAAGTTCATCAGCTACGTCGGCCTGGAAGATGCCATCAGCCGCAAGCTGGTGAAGGCCGGCCAGAAAGCCATGGCCAAGAACCTGACCAAGTCGTTCATGGACCAGGAGGTCAAGCGCATCAACGACTGGCTGCAAACCCTGGTCGCCGACGAAACCATCCCTGGCGGCAGCGTGTACCTGCATCCGGAACTTAACAGCGTCGAGAAGTACAAGAACGGCACCTGGTACGTGGTCATCGACTACGGCCGCTACGCGCCGAACGAACACATGATTTATCAACTCAATGCCCGCGATGAAATCATCGAGCAGTTCCTGGAGGACGTTCTCTAATGTTTACCAACCGCGTAAGACAGGCCATCGCGGCCACCCTGCAAGGCCTGCCACTGTCGGCGACCGTGGAAGAATTCACGCCGCCGAAGATCGAATTCGAAATGGAAGAGATGCGTGGCGGCCGCTTCATCGGCGAGGAAATGGCCAAGGGCGGCAAGGTGCTGACGGCCAAGCTGGTGCTGCAAGGCGTCGGGCCGGAAATCATGTTGGCCCTGGGCGTGAGCGTCGGCGACGACATTCTGCTGAACGTGCGTGAAGCGGGCCAGGATCAGGACGGCAACACCTGGTTCACCTACCACACGGTGGGCGGCAAGTTGAAATCCCTCGACGAAGCCGCGTTGAAGATGAACGAGAAGCCCACCACGACCCTCGAGCTGTCCTGCCGCACCTACAACCGCCTGGAAAACGGCGTCCCGGTGATCGACATCGACGTGCGCACCCAGAAGTTCGTGCTCAACGGCGTCGACATTCTTGGCGATGCCCGTCGTGCGGTGTTGCTGCCTTAAGCATTTGCCAGCCGGCTAGATGCAATCCCTGTGGGAGCGAGCTTGCTCGCGATAGCGGAGTGTCAGACACCTCGATGCTGAACGCACCGCCGTCATCGCGAGCAAGCTCGCTCCCACAGGTTGTGCTTTGATTCACCAAGGAATTGATTTCATGTCCTGGATGCCTCCTACCCATGAGCTGCTATCGCCGATCACCGGTGACGACGGCTCGCAGATCGAGCGGTTGCAACTCAAGCCGCTGTACTACGCCGCGCAAAAGGACGCCCTGGCCCGCGCTGGCGATGACGAAGACGAGCAGTTCTTCGAATTGGCCAAGCTGGCCACCGGCCTGTCGGCCAAGGAGCTGGACCAGCTCAAACGCCCGGACTACGTGAGCATTGCGCAATACGTGCACGAAATGTCCACGCGCCCAGTTTCGTATTTTCTGAATGACACGCAGGCCGATCCCGACGAGGTGCCGCTGCTGCAACCGCTCGAGGTGGCGGGCCGCAGCCTGACCTCGCTGACCTTGGAAATGCCTGTGCTGCGTGCCACCAAGGCGATGAAAAAACTGAAGACGGCCAAGGAACGCGCCGAGTTCATCACCGCCCATTGCACTGGCCTGATGATCCCCGACCTCGATCACCTGACTGTGCCCGACTGGACCCAGCTGCAGGTACGCATCGACGATTTTTTAAACAAACCGGCGGACTTCTTTCGGAGCGCGACATCGAAGTGATCCTCGATGTGGTGCCGCTCATTTACTCGGTAAGTGAAGCGGAAATCCTGGAGTGGGACGCCGGCAAGGCCTTGCGCCGATACGACATCGCGATCACTCGCCTTGGCGTGAAACAGGAGTAGAACAGGATGGCAGACAACACGTTTTCGCTGTCCGGCGCGGCGAGCATTGGCGGCGTATTGGAAACGTCGGGGCTGAACCTGGCATTGACCACGGCCAGTCTCGACATCCGCCTGCTGGTGTCGGAACAGGTCAAGTTGCGAGAAACGCTGACATTGCTGAACGTTGCCCTGTCACAGCAGCAATCGCTGCTCAAGGCAAATGGTTCGGCGGCGGCGTCCAGCAGCGAGCCGAAATCCAAGCTAAAGGCCGAGGTTGAACAAAGCGCACCGCCTGATCGACGCAAGTCTTCCATAGCCTTGGAGTTGGCGATGGTTGAGCTCAATCTGGTGGCGAAACTGAGCAAGGATCAGCTCTCCGGCATGGCGATCGCCAACCTGAAGATGGCCAGCGAAAAACAGGTGGCACCCAGCGGGGCGACAGCGGTGCAGCTGGCGCAGGTCGAATTGGCAGCGGCGAAAGCAGGTATCGGGAGTGGCCTCGACCCAGCCAAGAAACAGGACGAGTTGCTGAATTTTACTCGCGACAGCGCGGTCATGGCGTCGGCGTTCGGTCTTGATGTCAAGGCTGCCAGCGAGATGTTGTTGGCCTGGCGCACGGCGATGGAGCTGGACCGGGGACAAAGCCTGAGCCTGGCGGATGCGACCAACCACTTGGGTAACAGTGGCCTGAATGTCAAAGCGGCCGACATTGGCTCGGTCATGCAACGTGGTGGCGAGGCTGGTAGCGGCGCGGGAATGACCCCGGAGCAGGTGGCGGCCCTCGCGGCGGCGTTCCTGAACAGCGGCGTGGACAAGGCTGGCGCCGGTGAGGCTTTGAAAGTGTTCACCACGGTGTTGGCCAAGGGGAATGCAGCCTCACCGCAGCAGCGTCAGGCCTGGACCGAGCTGGACCCCAGGTTCAATCCGGCGATGGTGGCCGACGGTCTGCGTACGGACGCATCGGGAACCATCACCCTGGTGCTTGAAGCACTGAAGAAAAAACCTGCCGACGAGCAGCAGTCGCTGACCAAGGTTCTGTTTGGCGATAACACCGCGATTCTTGAGCTGCTGAAAAAACCGCAAGACACCCAAAAGGCCTTTGCGCTGGTGTCCGAACGGACCACCGACGGAGCGTTGCCAAAGTACGACGGCTCCGTTGCCAAAACCGCCGAAACGCTTGGCCAGACCTCACAAGGACGATGGAACGCTCATCAGGCGAATCAGACGCGTCTGTCCTCGGCGGTTGGCAATGCGCTGATGCCGGTGGACGACGGTTTGACGGCCTCCCTCGACACGGTGACGGGCGGTTTGAGTTCGCTGGCAGAAGCGTCGCCGAAGGCCGCAGCGGGCGTTGCGCTTGCCGTTGCGGCCGTCGCATCTCTAGTGGCGCTGCTTGGCAACGCTGTGTTGTCGGAGGGGCTTTCGAGAGTGGGTAAAAAGGTCCTGGACCAGACCGCCGCTCGCCTGCCAGAAAGCGTGGGGGATGTAATCGCCGACGCTGATGACGGTACCCGCAAGGGCAAGGGCGGCAAAAAAGGAGCGCCCCGCGTGACCAGGACCAGGCCCGCCGGTACGGCGAGCCGTTTGTTGGGAGCCGTGGCCAAGGCCCAACCCCTGGTCAGCAAAGCAGCGGCACCGCTAATGGTGGTCAGTGCCGGATACGATGCCTACAAAGGATTGCGCGACGGCGATGACAAGGCCGTTGGAGGTGCCGTCGGCCAGATGACCGGAACGGTCGTTGGGGCGGCGATCGGGTCGTTCCTTCTGCCTGGAATCGGCACCGCAATCGGCGGTTTTGTTGGCGGCATGGCCGGTTCGTGGCTGGGTGAGCAACTGGCGTCTCCTTCCGATCGGCTCGAGGCTCCGGAGGCGGTGACGAAAGAATTGACCAGCGCCCAGGCCAACCAACAGCAGAACACCATGACCGCAAATATCTACATCAACGGCCAAGACCAAGCCAGCGCAAGTCAGCTGGCGAACCTGGTCGTGCAGCAGCTCTCGGGCCAATTCGGCTTGATGACCATGCCCAACTCACTCGCCATGCGCAGTGACGCGGCCCTGACCGACGGAGGTACGTGATGCGTCAACAAATGGCCCTCGGCAGTTTCATCTTTGGCCTGTCGAGAAATTTTGCGTACCACCAACTGGTGCACACCTCGGACGGTGGCTGGAAAAACATCGACATCCTCACCGGCAAACCCAAGTCCAGCCAGGTCGGCCAAGGCCTGCAAGGGCTGACGATCACCGGCAAATCGATGTACGCAACCGCCATGGATCGCCTCGATGAGTTGCGGGCGCTGCAAGCCCTGCGCATCCCTTTGCCGTTGGTCGATGGCATTGGCCGCAACTGGGGCCGGTGGCGAATCAATGATGTCACCGAAACCCAGACCGAGATCATTGATGACGGTACGGCGATGGTGGTCGGCTGGGTGGTTGTTTTGACGGAGTTCGCCAATGCGTAGGGTTCGAAGTATCGCCGGTGACTCGGTGAATCTGTTGCTGTACCGCGAGCTTGGGCGGTGTGATGACGCCGTTGAAGAAGCGCTCTGGCTGCTCAATCCAGGGTTGGCGGAATGGAGCCCGGTATTGCCCGCGGGCGTATGGGTGGTCCTGCCGGAAGTGGACCTCAAGCCGGTGGCATCGCTTCCGGTTTCGGCCTGGGATTAAGGAGGCGACATGTCATTGGGTTTCACGCCTGCGGTGGAAATTTATGGCGCAAACGCTGCGCTGCTCAACGAACGCCTGCTCAAATGGGAGCATGTCGATGCGGCGGGGATCGAGTCCGATCAGCTGACGCTCACCATCAGCCTGGACGGTCTGGAAGGGTTGCCCAGCCTGGGCGGCAAGATTGGCCTGCGGGTCGGTTATCTGGAGTCGGGTCTGGTGGACAAAGGCGAGTTCGTCATCACTCGGCGCACACCGTTCCTGTTTCCCCTGCAACTCGTGCTGGCGGCCATGGCGGCGCCGTTCAGTGCCGCGGACCAGACCGGGTTCAAGCAACGCCGATCCGTCAGCCATGGCCCGACGACCCTGGGAGCGCTGTTTCGTCAGCTGACTTCCCGGCACGGGTTTTCCCCCCGGGTGGCGCCGGACCTGTCGTTGATCAAAATCGAGCACATCGACCAGACCAACGAAACCGACATGGGGTTTCTGACGCGCCTGGCTCACCGTTATGACGCGGTCGCCAAACCCGTCAACGAGCTGTATGTGCTGGCCCGGCGCGGCCAGGCGAAGTCGCTGTCGGGCAAGGTTCTGCCCGAGATGAAACTGTCGGTGACGACCAACAATCGCCCAGGCGACCACGCCTTCATTTCGGCGAAGTTTGATGAAACCGCCCGAGCCAAGTACCAGGGCTGCAAGACCCGTTGGTGGGATGCGGCGGCCGGCAAGCTGCAGGTCGAGGAGAGCGGCATCGCGCCGTTCAAGACCCTGCGCCAGCGCTTCCAGAGCGCCGACGACGCCCGCGCCGCCGCTGAAGGAGAGGTGCGCCGGATGGAGCGCGAAGCGCTCAAGGTGGACATCGAGTGCCCTGGCAACCCTGGGCTGTCCGCCGAGGGCATCGTATTGCTGGATCCCTCCTGGCCGGATTTCATGCGCGGTCGCTGGTCGATCGACAAGGTCACCGCCAGTGGCGACCGGGAAAAAAGCTATCGCTGCTTGATTCATGCAACCCGCCTGGATGCCAAGGCCTGACCCCACCACCCCCCTGTGGGAGCGGGCTTGCTCGCGAAGACGCCAGCACATCCAACATCAATGCTGCCTGACCCACCGCTTTCGCGAGCAAGCTCGCTCCCACAGTTTTGTTCAGCATTGCACATATCCCTGCGCCCAACCGAGTCCTCCTGTGGGAGCGAGCCTGCTCGCGATGGCGGTGTGACATTCAACATCTCTGCCGCCTGACCCACCGCAATCGCGAGCAAGCTCGCTCCCACAGGTCTTCCTCGACTGCATCTTCTCTACAACTGGAATTCCTCCATGAAGATCACCCCGATCCTCACGCAGTTGCGTGAGCAATGCCCCACGCTCGGCCTCCGCGTGGCCGCAGGCTTCGATCTTGCCACGCTGCAAGCCGAGGCCCCGCTGCAACCCCCCTGCGCCTATGTCCTGCCCACCGCCGACATCGCCAGCAAGAACGCGGCACAGAACGTCACGCTGCAAGCGGTACGCGACCGTTTCGATGTGGTGCTGGTGCTAGACGCCACTGACGCGACAAAAGCGCTGGATCTGTTGCACGACCTGCGGGCCGAACTGTGGCGTGCACTGGTGGGTTTCAAGCCGGGCGCCGAGTACAGCGGCATCGAATACGACGGCAGCGAACTGGTTTCCATCAACAGCAGCCGCGTCTCGCACCGGCTGCGTTTTTCCGCCGAGTTCCAGCTGGGCCGCAATCTGGCGAGCCAGCCTGCCGAAAGCTGGCACGAGCGTGAACTGGACGGCTTGTCGTCCTTTACCGGGGCCACCGTGCGGGTCGATGCCATCGACCCGGCGGACCCCAATCTGAAACATCCCGGCCCCGACGGGCGCGTGGAACTGACTTTCTCTGGAGACGTAACCCCATGAGCAAACGCATCACCGTGCTGCCGGCCCCGGGCCGTGCCGTACCGGACCCGGAAGCGGGCGACCTGTTGCCCCTCGAGGGCCGTGAAGTGCCCGACAACGCCTGGTGGCGTCGACGTCTGGCCGATGGCGATATCACTACCAAAGCCGTGAAAGCGGCAAAACCACAGGGAGCCAAATAATGGCGATCGGATTCAGCAACATTCCTGCGGACATTCGTGTTCCGCTGTTCTACGCCGAAATGGACAACTCGGCCGCCAATAGCGCGTCGTCGGCCATGCGCCGGTTGATCGTCGCCCAGGTCAACGACAACGTTGCGCCGGCCGAGGTCGGCAAGCTGGTGCTGGTTTCCAGCGTCGCGCTGGCCAAGAGCATCGGCGGGCAGGGCTCGATGCTCGCCTCGATGTACGAGACCTGGCGCAAGACCGACCCGCTCGGTGAGATCTGGTGCCTGCCGCTGCACAATATCGAGGGTTCCATCGCCAAGGGCGTGCTGACCTTCACCGGCGCCGCGACTGAAAGCGGCCTGCTCAACCTGTACGTCGGCGGTGTGCGCGTCCAGGCCGCCATCGTCAACGGCGCCACGGCAGCCCAGGCCGCCACTGCGCTGGCATTGAAAATCAACGCTGCCGCCGACCTGCCGGTGACCGCTGCGGCCGCCGAAGGTGTTGTGACCCTCAGCGCCAAATGGACCGGCGACAGCGGCAATGACATCAGCCTGCAATTCAATCGCCGGGGCAAGAGCAATGGCGAAGACACCCCGGCGGGGCTGACCACCGCCATCACCGCGATGACCGGCGGCGCCGGTGTACCGGACCAGACCGCCGCCGTCGCGGCCCTGGGCGACGAGCCTTTTGAATTCATCGCCATGCCCTGGTCCGATGTAGCGAGCCTCAACACCTGGCAAGCGGTCATGGACGACAGCACCGGTCGCTGGTCCTGGGCCAAGCAGTTATTCGGCCATGTCTACAGTGCCAAGCGCGGCACCCTCGGCACCCTGGTCGCCGCCGGTCAGGCGCGCAACGACCAGCACATGACGATCCAGGCGCTGGAGCTGGGCGTACCGCAACCGTTCTGGGTCCAGGCCGCTGCGTTGGCTGCGCGCACGGCGGTGTTCATCTCCGCCGACGCCAGCCGTCCGACCCAGAGCGGCAGCCTGCCAGGCTTGGACCCGGCACCGGCCAGCGAACGCTTCACCCTGACCGAGCGCCAGTCGCTGCTCAACTACGGCATTGCCACGGCGTACTACGAAGGTGGCTATGTACGCATCCAGCGTTCCATCACCACGTATCAGAAGAACGCTTTCGGCCAGGCTGACAACTCCTACCTGGACAGTGAAACCCTGCACCAGTCGGCGTTCATCGTTCGCCGCCTGCAAAGCGTGATCACCAGCAAGTACGGTCGCCACAAACTGGCCTCGGACGGCACCCGTTTCGGCGCCGGCCAGCCCATCGTGACCCCGAGCACGATCCGCGGCGAGCTGATCGCCCAGTATGCCAAGCTCGAACTGGAAGGCCATGTGGAGAACGCCGAGCTGTTCGCCGAGCACCTGGTGGTCGAGCGCGACAGCCAGGATCCGAGCCGGGTCAACGTGCTGTTCCCGCCGGACTACATCAACGGCCTGCGGGTGTTCGCGCTGCTCAACCAATTCCGCCTGCAATACGACGCCGCTGCCTGACAGTGATGCTCAATTGCTTGATTCAGCCCACCTCGCGTGGGCTTTTTATTTGAAGGGAGAAACACCATGGGTCAACTGATTGCGGGCACCTGCTACGTCAAAGTGGACGGCGCTCAACTGACCATCAACGGCGGCTGCGAAGCGCCACTGATGTTCACCAAACGCGAAACCGTCGTACCGGGTTTCTACAAGGAAACCGACATTGCCCCGTCCTTCAAGGTGACGGCGCTGCACACCGCGGACTTCCCGCTCAAGCAACTGGTGGCCGGCACGGACATGACCGTCACCTGCGAATTCAACAACGGCAAGGTCTACGTGCTGGCCGGCGCCTACCTGGTGGAGGAGCCGGTTTCCAAGGGCGACGACGCCACCATCGAGCTGAAATTCGAAGGCATCAAGGGGACCTGGCAATGACTGACGTCGTGACCTTGCGCGTGGCCATCGAGGCCCACGGCGAGCCATTGAGCGAGCTTACCCTGCGCCGTCCGACGGTGCAGGAAGTCCGGGCGATCAAGGCGCTGCCGTACAAGATCGACAAGAGCGAGGAGGTGAGCCTGGACATGGACGTCGCGGCCAAATACATCGCGGTGTGCGCCGGCATCCCGCCGTCGTCGGTCAACCAGTTGGACCTGGCTGACCTCAATGCCTTGAGCTGGGCCGTCGCGAGTTTTTTCATGAGTGCGGCGTCGCAACCATCGGCGACCTGATCGCCGCCGCCTATGACCTGGCCTGGTTCTGGAAGGTTGACCCCGAACAGATGATGGCCAGGCCACTGGACGTGCTCCGTGAATCGTTGGAGCACGCGCAACGGATCAATGCGATGCAGCAGGTGCAGTGATGGCAGACACAGAAAAGGTAGAGAAAAAAGCGGTGCTGCTGACGGGCATCGACGAGCTGTCACCCAAGCTCGCGAGCCTTCGTGCAAAGGTCGCGGGTTTCAAGCAGAACCTTGATGCCACGGGGTTGGGCAGCCTGGATATCTCCGGTCTGCTGCCCAGCGGTGGCCTGGCCCAACCGTTCATGGACGGGCTCAAGTCGGCGCTGGCCTTCAAGGACGAAGCGGGCGCAGCGAGCGTGGCGGCCAATGCCGTCCAGGCGTCTGAAGCGCCTCGTGTAGCGGCACAGAATCTGGATGGATTGAAGACTTCCATCAGCAACGTGTCGGTGCAATTCGGTTCGGCGCTGGGGCCTGCGGTCAACGCGGTGGCGGTCGGTTTGCAGCCGATGATCAGCAGCGTGGCCCAGGTGCTGCAGGACAATCCGCAACTGGTCCAGGGCCTGGCGACGGGCGTTGTCGCGTTCAACGCGATGCAGACCGCGGTCAGCGGTGCGAGCCAGGCCATGGAAGTGGTCAGCCTGGCGATGAAAATGAACCCCATCAGCTTGATTGCCATGGGCATCGCCTTGGCGGCCGGGATGATCATCGCCCATTGGACGCCGATCTCGGCATTCTTTGCCGGGCTCTGGCAACGGCTCGCGCCGATCGTGTTGCCGATGGTCGAGTTCTTCAAGACGATGTTCGCCTACACCCCGATGGGGCAGGTGATCAGCAACTGGGGGCCGATCAGCAGCTTTTTCGGCGCGCTCTGGAATGTGATCGTGGCGGCGGCAACGCCGGTCATCGGTTTCATGCAGACGCTGTTCGCCTGGTCACCCTTGGGTTTGATCGTTGCCAACTGGACGCCCCTGACAGGGCTGTTCGCGGCGATCTGGGATCTGCTCAAAGCCTTGACCGTGCCAGTGATGGACGCCCTCAAAGGCCTGTTCGACTGGACGCCGCTGGGATTGATCATGGCTAACTGGGGCACGATCGGCGAGGTCTTCGCCGGCATCTGGGAAGGCATCCGCAACCAGGTGTCGATCATGCTGGCGGTGTTCAGCGGCCTGTTCGACTGGTCGCCCATCGAAGGCCTGACCAAGCAGTGGGGGCCGGTGGGCGAGTGGTTCAGCCAGTGGTGGAGCGAGCTGCAGACGGTGATCGCGCCGATCAAGGCGTTTTTCAACGGCGGCTTCGGCGAGATGATCACCTCGTTCACCGCCAAGGTCGAAGGATTGACCGAGGCGCAGCGCGTCACCAACGCCGAAGGCAAGGGTGAGCTGGCGCCTGGAGCGTTGCCGCAAACCTCCAGCAACCTGGTGCAACAGAGCGCCGCCAACAACCGCACGCAACTCGAAGGCGGCCTGACCGTGCGTTTCGAAAACGCGCCGGCCGGGCTGCGCGCCGATCCGCCCCAGACCAATCAACCGGCCCTGGCGGTGAGTTCGCGCATCGGCTATCGCTCACTTTCCACAGGAGGCTCCAATGAGCTGGCGTGATCGTTTGTTGCCGGCGTCGTTTCGTGGCGTCGGGTTCTGGGTCGACCAGGCGAAAACCCCGGTCGGCCACAAAGGCCAACTGCATGAATATCCACAGCGCGACCAGCCCTTTTTCGAGGGCCTTGGGCAGCAGGCGAAGATTCATGAGCTGACCGCGTTCATCGTTGGCCCCGATTGCCTGGAGCAGCGCGACAAACTGCTCAAGGCCTTGGAGCAGGGCAGCGGCGAACTGGTGCACCCGTGGCTGGGCCGCCTGCAAGTCAAGGTCGGCGAGTGCGACATGACCCAGACCCGCCAGGACGGCGGGCTGGTGACGTTCGCCCTGAAGTTCTACCCCGACCAACCGCTGCAATTTCCGTCGGCCACGATCAACAGCCAGAAACTGCTGCTGGTCTCGGCCGACAGCTTCCTCGGTTCGGCGGTGCGGCGCTTCGAAGACGCCATGACCTTGATCAAGGCTGCACGGATCGGCATCGCTGACCTGCGCAACAGCCTCAAGGACATCTACGGGGTGATTGAGCAGGAGCTCAAGCCGTTGATTGAGACCTATCGGCAACTCAGCGATCTGGTCAAGGCGGTGAAAGAGCTGCCCAAGGAAGTGGCGGCCGAATTCAAGGGACTGCTCGGTGACATCCGCGAACTGAAGGACTTCGCCCGTGACGGCTACCGCGGCGTGATTGCCAGCGTGTCGCAACAGGTGGAGGCCATTCGCAAGGCTGACGCGCCCAAGCTCACCACCGGCAAGGACACCACGGCGGCGGCCCAGGCCGTAGCCGATCTGGTCCAGGACACGCTGTTGGTGCAGGTCGCGCAATGGATTGCGGCGATGCCGGTGGCGGCGCCCGCAGTCAAGTTGGGCGCCACGCCGTCGGTGGCGCAACAGGCCGTGCAACCGGTCCAGCGCCGGGACGTGCCGGTCGCCGACGACGTGCTGGCCCTGCGCGACGCCCTCAACGATGCGATCTGGCAGGCTTCCCTCAAGGCTGATCCGCAGCACTACCAGGCGATGAACAATCTGCGTCAGCAAATGGCTGCGCACCTGACGGCGGTGGCGTCTTCGGGCGTGAGGTTGATCAACCTGTCATTCAAGCAAAGCCTGCCGGCGCTGGTGGTGGCGTACCAGCAATTCGCCGATGCCACACGGGTGACGGAAGTGACCCAGCGTAACGGCGTCGCCCATCCCGGTTTCCTGCCGCCCAACGATTTGAAAGTCTCGGGGGAGTAAGCCATGAACGAGCTCGACAATGCCGTCTCGCTGACCGTCGGCGGGCTGGATTACGGCGGCTGGAAAAGCGTGGAAATCACTTCGGACCTGGAGCGCCAGTTCCGCACCTTCAAACTCGACATCACGTGGCAGTGGCCGGGGCAGACCCAGGCGGTGCCGATCCGTCCGGGGGATGAATGCCAAGTGCGCATTGGTGCCGACCTGGTTCTCAGCGGCTATGTGTTCAAGGCACCGGTCAGCTACGACGGTCGGCAGATCAGCCTGAGCATCGAAGGCAGCTCCAAAACCCAGGACCTGGTGGACTGCGCGGCCATCAACCGCCCGACGCAATGGCGCGGACAAACGCTGCTGAGCATCGTCCAGGCCCTGGCGGCGCAATATGGCGTGGGTGTGGTCAGTGAGATCCCGGAAACCGCGCGGCTGAGCGAACACAGCATCGTGCCGGGGGAAACGGTCTTTCAGTCCATCGATCGTTTGTTGACGTTGTTCCGCGTGTTCTCCACCGACGATGCCCACGGGCGCGTGCTGTTGGCTAAACCCGGCAGCGGTGGGCGGGCGAGTGATGTGTTGGAGCTGGGCAAGAACATCCTGTCGGGCAGCGCACCGATGGACTACAGCCAGGTGTTCTCCGAATACCGGGTCATCGGCCAGCACAAGGGCAACGACCAGCAGAGCGGGGTGGCGGTCAGTGAAGTTTCCGGCACCGCCACCGACTTGAGCTTCAAGCGCAAGCGGGTGACGGTGATCAGCGAGAGCGCGCAATTGACCTTCGAACTGGCCCAGCAACGGGCCAATTGGGAGAGCGCCATCCGCAGCGGCAAGGCGTTGACCACCACCTACCGCGTGCAGGGCTGGCGCCAGGCCAATGGTGACTTGTGGCGGCATAACGCCTTAGTGCGAGTGATCGATCCGGTGCTGGGGTTCGACGGAGACATGCTGATATCCAAAGTGACGTACTCGCTGTCGGCACAAGGCTCCGTCACCACCCTGCAAGTCGCGCCGCCACATACCTTCGACGCCAACCCGGTGCCGCCCAAACCCTGAATCCGGCACCGGATATCTGTTCACTGCAATCCCTTGTGGGAGCGGGCTTGCTCGCGAAAGCGGTGGCTCAGCTTGCATCAATGCTGGAGGTGCCGCCGTCTTCGTCGGATCGCCGCCCGGAGCAAGCTCGCTCCCACAGTATTTCGAGATCGCCTCCAAGTTTCTGCCCACCACAAATCCCCTGTGGGA
This sequence comes from Pseudomonas sp. BP11-1-1, assembly GCF_052112105.1. Lineage (NCBI taxonomy): Bacteria > Pseudomonadati > Pseudomonadota > Gammaproteobacteria > Pseudomonadales > Pseudomonadaceae > Pseudomonas > Pseudomonas sp. BP11-1-1. The sequence goes on along the minus strand of NZ_JAUTYU010000007.1, from coordinate 20,397 downwards.
GCGAGCTTGCTCGCGATGGCGGTGTGTCAGTCAACATCAGTATCGAATGTCAGACCGCTATCGCAAGCAAGCTCGCTCCCACAATGTTCAGGGTCTGTTAACCCGATCCGAAGGAAAACCTCAATGAGCCTACTGACCCGCCTCCTGGCGCGCGGCACTGTCGTGCTCGCCCACTCGGCGACCAAGTTGCAGTCGCTGCAAATGCGCCTCACCGCCGGCGAAGTGAATGACGACATGGAGCACTTCGAACCCTACGGTTTCACCAGCAACCCGCTGGCCGGCGCCGAAGGTATCGCCACGTTTCTCGGGGGCGATCGCTCCCATGCCGTGGTGCTGGTGGTCGCCGACCGCCGTTTCCGCCTCCAGGCCTTGGCCCCGGGTGAGGTGGCGCTCTACACCGATGAAGGCGACAAGCTCCACTTCAAGCGCGGGCGAGTCATCGACATCCAGACCGCCACCCTGAACATCCGCGCCAGCAGCGCGGTGAACATCGACAGCCCGGTCATCAACCACACCGGCAAGATCGTCTCCCAGGGCGACCAGGTCGCCGGCGGCATCAGCCAGATCAAACACGTGCATGTCGGCGTACAGGCCGGCAACGGACAGACCGGCGCGCCGGCGGGTGGCCAATGATGTTCATCAGCCAGAACCTGCACGCCGCGCTGACCCGCTCGGTGCTGATCAGCCTGTTCACCTGGCGCCGCGCCGCCGCCGACGATGCCGTCGATGACGAGGAGCGTTTCGGCTGGTGGGGCGACACTTTTCCCACCGTCGCCGACGACCGCATCGGTTCGCGGCTGTGGCTGTTGCGGCGGGTCAAATTGACTCGCCAGACCCAACTCGACGCTGAGTTCTACGCCCGCGAAGCCCTGCAATGGCTGATCGACGACGGGCATTGCAGCGCTATCGACATCATCAGCGAACGCCTCGACGCCCAGCGCCTGAACCTGCGCACGGTCCTGACCCTGGCCGATGGCGAGCGCCTGGACATCAACCCCGACCACAGTTGGCAGGTGACCTATGCCGTTTGAAACCCCTTCGCTGCCGGTGCTGATCAAGCGCGCCCAAAGCGACCTGGCCAGCGATTCGCTGCGCCAGTCCGATGCCCAAGTACTGGCCCGCACCCTCGGCGGCGCCGCCTATGGCCTGTATGGCTACCTGGATTGGATCGCCGAGCAGATCCTGCCGGACAAGGCCGATGAATCCACCCTGGAACGCATCGCCGCCCTGCGCCTGAACCAGGCGCGCAAAGCGGCCCAGGTGGCCAGCGGCAACGTCAGCTTCACCGCCACGGCCGGTGCGGTGCTGGACGTCGATACGCTGCTGCAATCGACCGATGGTCGTACCTATAAGGTGACCACCGCCCGCACCACCAGCAATGGCCTGAATACCGTCGCCATTGCCGCGTTGGACGCCGGCAGTGTAGGCAATGCCAATGCCGGCCTGGTGCTGACGCCCGTGCAGCCTGTGTTAGGTATCGGCAGCAGCTTCACCGTGCTGGCGCCTGGCGTGACCGGAGGTGTCGCCCGGGAAAGCCTTGAGTCGCTGCGGGCGAGGGTGATCCGTTCCTATCGCATCATCCCCCATGGCGGTTCGGCCCAGGACTATGAGACCTGGGCCCTGGAATGCGCCGGTATTACCCGCGCGTGGTGTCGTGGCAGTTACCTGGGCCCGGGCACCGTCGGCCTGTTCGTGATGCGCGACGACGATCCGCAGCCGATCCCCAACGCCGAGCAATTGGATGAGGTGCGAGCGTATATCGAACCGTTGCGCCCGGTGACCGCCGAATTGCATGTGCTGGCACCGACGCAAGTACCGGTGAACTACCGGCTGCGCATCACGCCGGACACCAGCGCCGTGCGGGCCGCCATCGAGGCCCAACTGCGCGACCTGCATAACCGCGAAGCCGGCCTCGGCGAAACGCTGCTGCTGAGTCATATCGCCGAAGCCATCAGCAGCGCCACCGGCGAAACCGACCACAAACTCAGCGCACCGGTGGCCGATGTCGCCGCCGCGAGCAACCAGTTGCTGACGTTCGGAGGCTGCACATGGCTGGAATAAGAACCGCCGAACAGTACCAGGCCCAACTGCGCAGCCTGCTACCCAGCGGGCCGGCGTGGGATCCGGAGCGCGTGCCGGAACTGGATGAGGTGCTGCAAGGCATCGCCGAGGAACTGGCCCGCCTCGACGCCCGTGCCGCCGACCTGCTCAACGAGATGGATCCGGCGGGGGTGAGTGAGCTGGTGCCGGATTGGGAGCGGGTGATGAATTTGCCGGATCCGTGTCTCGGCTTGAAACCATTGTTCGGTGACCGTCGCATTGCCGTGCGCGAGCGATTGACGGCGGTCGGCGGGCAGAACGCAGCGTATTTCATCGAAATTGCCCATAGCCAGGGTTACCCCAACGCCACTGTCACTGAGTTCCGGGCTCCTCGCATGGGGCGCTCACGCTTCGGTGTAGCGCACTTCGGTAGCAAGGATGCGCAATTCATCTGGGTTCTGAACACCGGAGGGCGGCAAAGCCTGGGCCGACGTTTCGGTGCCAGCTACTGGGGCGAGCGTTTCGGCGTCAACCCGGGTAGTGCGCTGGAGTGCCTTATCCACCGCAACGCGCCAGCACACGCGCTGGTGTTTATCAATTACGACTGAAGGACAACACCATGGATTTTCCAAAAAGCGTACCGGGTATCGGCCTGGTCAACGGCAAGTTCGTCGATGAAGACGCTACAACCGGCACCCCGGGGTCATTGATCCCCGCCGTCTGGGGCAACAGCGTGACCACGGAGATACTCAATGTCATCACGGAAGCCGGGAATACACCGGACGCTGCGGATACTGCCCAGCTCAAGAAGTCGATTGTCGGTTTGATCGCCAGTCAGACCAAGCAGGCAACCGAGGCGGCTGCTGGGTTGATGAAGATCGCCACTCAAGCAAAAGTGACTGCTGCGACAGACGATGAAAGCGCGGTGACTCCCCTCAAGCTCGAACAGCGTTTGCTGACAGCATTGCCAGTCGCTGGAACCGCCACCAACCTCAAGATGTTCGTTCCGGCGGAGACCAAGGTGGCGACGTTGACCGCCGATGAAATCATCGTCAGCACCGCTACCGGCGGGCGGGCGTACCGATTGGCGAATTTCAACAAGGCGGTCAATCTCGCGTTGGCGGGGGCGGGCGGTACGGATAACGGAGCTGTCGTTGCAAACGGTTACGTGGCGCTCTACGCCATCTACAACCCGACTACCGCGACTTCGGCGCTGATGGCCGTCAATGCGACGGGAGGCGTGGTGCCTAGTATTTATGCCGGAGCCTCCAGGCCGGCGGGTTATACCGCTTCGGCTTTGGTGAGCGTTTTACCCACCAATGCCTCGGGTCAGTTTCGTATCGCTTATCAGTTGGGACGCCAGGTTACGTTTGAAAACAGGGTTCTCTATAGCACCACTGTCGGCAGCACGGCGATGACGGGCGTTAACATCGCCGGCTACGTGCCGCCCAATGCAACTCAAGTGTCGCTTTATCTCGCTGCCATGCAAACCCAGGTTGGTTTAGGTGTAGGTATTTCCGTGGCGCCGTTGGCGAGTGGCGCCTATATCGTCGGCACTGCATGGGCATCTGTATCGAATCAGGTATCCAGCACCAATATGTCTGTGCAGATGCCGCTCCTGGTTCAACAAACCATGTATGTCACGTTCGTAAACAACACCGCTGGTTCATTCAATATCGTTGCCGGCAGCTATCGTTTTTGAGAGAGATCACCACTATGTCCACGATCTATGTACAGTTTTCCGACGAGCTGGAAACCACCATCATTTCGGTCTTCGCTGGACCGCAAAATCCGGACGATTGGCCGAGGCAGGGAGAGGTTGCCAGCACTGATCCCCGTTATCTCGATTTCCGCAATCGTTGCCCCCTCGTGGGCGCATCGCGCGTTGGCGATGAGTGAAGGCCATGCGGGCGTCGATTTTGTTGACGTTGCACGAGGAGTTCCGATGACGCTGACAATTCAGGCACTCGAAACAATCATGCCGAACGCCCGCACCCAAGCGGGCGTTTTTATTCCCGCGTTGAACGCTGCCATGTCGCGCCATCGCATCGACACACCCAAACGCATGGCCGCATTCCTCGCCCAGGTCGGTCATGAGTCCGGACAATTGCGTTACGTGCGGGAGCTGGGCAGCGAGCAATACCTGAGCAAATACGACACCGGAACCCTGGCCGTTCGCCTGGGCAACTCGCCCCAGGCCGACGGTGACGGCCAGAAGTATCGTGGCCGGGGGTTGATACAGATTACCGGCCACGACAATTACCTTCGTTGCAGCCTGGGATTGTTTGGCGATGAGCGCCTGCTGGCCTTGCCCGAACTGCTGGAACAGCCGCAATGGGCCGCCGAGTCTGCTGCGTGGTTCTGGGAGCAGAATGGCTTGAACGAACTGGCCGACCGTGATCAGTTCAGCAACATCACGCGACGCATCAATGGTGGTTTGAACGGGTTGCAGGATCGTTTGCAACTCTGGGCAAGGGCGAGGGAGGTGTTATGCCAACCTTCGGCCTGATGCCTTTTTCCTTCCGCTCGCTTGGTATCGCGATGTTGCTGATGCTGTTGATCGGTGGTCCGGCGATGTTGGCCTGGCGGTTTCAGGATTGGCGGTACGGCAGGCAGTTGGCGCAGTTGGCGCAGTCACAATCCGAGACGCTGAACCAGATCTCCCAGGCCGCCGCGATGCAGCAAAAGGCTGAGCAGGACAAACGTCTCGCCTTGGAACAACGACTCTCCAACAGCGAACAAACCCACTACCGAGCCCTGAGCGATGCCCAACGTGACCAGGATCGCCTGCGCGATCGCCTTGCTACTGCCGATGTCCGGCTGTCAGTCCTCCTCGACGCCGACGATGTTTCCGCCGGTTGTGCAGTGCCTGCCGCCCCCGGCACCGGCGGCCTGGATCATGGCGCCCCACGCGCCCGACTTGACCCGGCGCATGCTCGACGAATTATCGCCATCACCGACGAGGGCGACCGTGGATTGATCGCCTTGCAGGCTTGCCAGGCCTATGTCAGGGCGCTGCGCCAGTGATCCGCCGAGCCTTGCAAGCTTCGAATGCTCGTGTACGGTAGGCGCCAATCGCGTCGAATCAGGAGAGCATCATGGACGACATTACCGAGCTGGCCGCTGAATTGGGCAGGGGCTTGCAACTGCTCAATGCCCACGTCACCACCGCCGAGTCCTGCACCGGTGGCGGGATTGCCGAGGCCATCACCCGGATACCGGGAAGCTCGGCCTGGTTCGAGGCCGGTTTTGTCACGTATTCCAATCGCCAGAAGACCCAGCAGTTGGGTGTGCCCGACGAGTTGTTCGAGAAAGTGGGCGCGGTCAGTCGCGAGGTGGTGGAGGCCATGGCTCGGGGCGCCCAGCAGAAAAGCCTGGCGCGTTTCGCCGTGGCGGTCAGCGGCGTAGCCGGGCCGGACGGGGGCTCGCCAAGCAAGCCGGTGGGCACCGTGTGGCTGGCCTGGGCCGTTGGCGAGACGGTGTTCAGCGTGCAGAAGTTCTTTCCGGGCAACCGCGACGAGGTCCGCCGACAAACGGTGAAGGCCGCGCTAGACGGGCTGTTACAACATGCCGCCGGAGAAATCTCAAATCAGGGGTAGGCGATCCCCGATCGCTGTGGAATAATACTGGCTACTTATACAGGTGTTGGCCGTCAGGCCTTATTGATTACGTGAGGACTTTAATGGACGACAACAAGAAGAAAGCCTTGGCTGCGGCCTTGGGTCAGATCGAACGTCAATTCGGCAAGGGTGCCGTAATGCGTATGGGCGATCAGGACCGTCAGGCTATTCCTTCCATCTCCACCGGCTCCCTGGGCCTGGACATCGCGCTTGGCATCGGCGGCTTGCCAAAAGGTCGTATTGTTGAAATCTACGGTCCTGAATCCTCCGGTAAAACCACGCTGACCCTGTCCGTGATCGCCCAGGCCCAAAAAGCCGGCGCGACCTGCGCCTTCGTCGACGCCGAACACGCCCTGGACCCAGAGTACGCCGGCAAGCTGGGCGTCAACGTCGACGACCTGCTGGTTTCCCAGCCGGACACCGGCGAGCAGGCCCTGGAAATCACCGACATGCTGGTGCGTTCCAACGCGGTAGACGTGATCATCGTCGACTCCGTGGCGGCACTGGTGCCAAAAGCCGAAATCGAAGGTGAAATGGGCGACATGCACGTGGGCCTCCAGGCTCGCCTGATGTCCCAGGCGCTGCGCAAGATCACCGGTAACATCAAGAACGCCAACTGCCTGGTGATCTTCATCAACCAGATCCGCATGAAGATCGGCGTGATGTTTGGCAGCCCTGAAACCACCACCGGTGGTAACGCGTTGAAGTTCTACGCCTCGGTTCGCCTGGACATCCGCCGCACTGGCGCGGTGAAAGAAGGTGATGAGGTTGTCGGCAGCGAAACCCGCGTCAAGGTCGTGAAGAACAAGGTGGCATCGCCGTTCCGTCAGGCTGAATTCCAGATCCTGTACGGCAAGGGTATCTACCTCAATGGCGAGATGATCGACCTGGGTGTGTTGCATGGTTTCGTCGAGAAATCCGGCGCCTGGTATGCCTACAACGGCACCAAGATCGGTCAGGGCAAGGCCAACTCGGCCAAGTTCCTGGCGGATAACCCGGAAGTGGCGGCAGCCCTCGAGAAGCAATTGCGCGACAAGCTGTTGAGCCCGGTCGCCGACGTCAAATCCGTGGCCAATCGCGAGACGGCTGACGACCTGGCTGACGCTGATATCTGATCGATCCGATGACCGCTGTACTCGATACCCTCGTCGCGGTGCGGCGAACCGCAATGGACCTGCTCGCAAGGCGCGAGCATGGCCGAGTCGAGCTGACGCGTAAGCTGCGTCAGCGCGGCGCTCCCGATGAGCTGATTGATACTGCCCTTGACCGTTTGACGGACGAAGGGCTGTTGTCGGAAGCGCGATACCTCGAAAGCTTTGTCTCTTATCGTGCTCGCTCCGGCTACGGTCCGATGCGGATTCGCGAAGAACTTGGGCAACGTGGTTTGCAACGCCCGGATATTGAACTTGCCTTGCGCGAAAGCGGTATCGATTGGCAGGAACAGCTAACGGACACTTGGCGTCGCAAATTCTCTGGCCATTTGCCGATCGATGCACGGGAGCGTGCCAAGCAAGGGCGCTTCCTGGCGTATCGAGGATACTCCATGGAAATGATCAACCGCTTGTTCAGCGGTCGAGGCATGGATGATTGATAAAAAACGGCCCGCTATTTCGATAGCGGGCCGTTTTTTTTATGGGCCTTAAGTGACCTTGATCGGTTCCCAGGTGAGCGGGTGGGCCTTGGTGGAAGGTTGAGCCCAGTTTTCCGGCAGGTTGATGTAGTCCACCAGCGCCCTTAAACGGCCGTGATCCCGGGCATTGAACGTAAATGCCAATCGCGTCAGATGGCTGAAAGGCGCTTCCTCGGGTTCTTCGCCGCTATAGGCATGCTGATGAAAGCAGTCGTTCAGGCACAGGTCGGCAAATTCGACCTGCATCTGTTGCAACGCCTGTTCATTGAGCTTGTGGTTCATGCGAATCACGAATTGATGCTTGAGCCAGCGGCTGGAATGGAAGTTGCGGTAGAACTGGTTGATTTCCTCCACCGCCTCCTCGGCGCTGTACACCAGGCGCATCAACTTCATGTCGGTTGGCAGGATGTAGCGGTTTTCCTCCAGCTGTTCGCGGATGAAATCCAGGGCGCTCTGCCAGAACTTGCCGCCGGGCGCGTCCAGCAGCACCACTGGCACTAATGGGCTCTTGCCGGTTTGTACCAGGGTCAAAACCTCTAGCGCTTCGTCCAGGGTGCCGAAGCCACCCGGGCAGAGCACCAGTGCGTCGGCTTCCTTGACGAAAAAAAGCTTGCGGGTGAAGAAGAAGTGGAAGGGCAGCAGGTTTTGCGTGCCTTCGACGGTCGGGTTGGCGTGCTGTTCGAAGGGCAGGGTGATGTTGAATCCCAGGCTGTGCTCCCGGCCCGCGCCTTCATGGGCTGCGGCCATGATGCCGCCGCCCGCGCCAGTGATCACCATCATGTCCGAGCGAGCCAGCGCCGCACCCAGTTCACGTGCCAGGCCATACAAAGGATGCTCGATGGGCGTTCGGGCCGAGCCAAAGACCGTGACCTTGCGGCGACCCTTGAATTGTTCAAGCGTGCGAAACGCGTGCTCCAGTTCCCGCAGGGCCTGAAGGGTGATCTTGGCATTCCAGCGGTTGTGATCTTCCTGGGCCATGCGCAGCACGGTCAGGATCATGTCGCGGTAGATGGGGAGGTTGGGGCTGTTGGGCGATACCAGGTTGAGTTGCTCTTCGACCTTGCGGGTGAGGTCGTGGCCATGGTTTTCAAAATGACGGCTGAGCAGATCATTCGGTTTGTACGGCATTCAGCTTCTCCTTCTGAACAGAACCCCCGGCCCTGACGAGAGATTCATCAAGGCCGCGACACCTCCTGTGCCGTTGTCAGTCCGGGCGCGTGCCCGGGCGTTAACCTGGCTCGACGCAATTTGCAGCAAGGCGGCCAAGCGATCCAATGGGTCCTGCTGTTTCCCTTGGATGAAAAAACAATCACGCGTCACGCATTGGCGAGGACAGCCTCTGTCTGCCCGATATCAGGTGATAGGTTGAATTTAGTCCGTTGCTGATCATGGCGCTCGAATATGAACGTTTGCAACTCCTCCCCAATTGTCCTGGGGGAATCGGAACTCACCTCGAATTTCGTACCGCTCGTCAGATCGCCGACTGGGTGCGTGCCGCTCTGATTTACTCAATAACAAGCGTGTCAAGCATTCGACGTCCAGGGCTGGGCGTCCGCGCGATGGAGTGAGGCATTGGATGGCAGGGAGGCGGGAGAGATGACCAGAGTGACTCTGGAACTCGACAGGCAGTTGTACCTGACGCTGTTGGAGGCGGCCCAAGCCAATCGGGTAAGCCTCGAGGAGGAGTGCTGCCGTCGATTGGAAGGCCGGGAGTGGCGCTCGCGCTATTTGCAAGCGCTGGTGGCGGAGCTGCGCGCCGACGAAGAGCAGCGGCGCGCGCGTACGGGCTGATTACTTCTTGGTCTTGGCTGCTTTCGGGCAATCCGATTCCTGGAAGCGTTCGGTGGCGACCGGGCGATTGGTCTTCACTTCAGTGAACTCGTAGCGCATGGTCGCGCCCTTGGCCATCAGCTTGCGGAAACCCGGATTGGTGCAGACCGTGGAACCCAATTGGAAGTAAACCGCCTTGGGGTCTGCGCGCATTTTCTGGGCATGGCTGCTTTGCACGCTGAGGTGGTTGATCAGCTCGGTGCCTTCAACGGTATAACCCTGGTCGAGAATGTCTTCGTTGATCGCCCGCGGCGTACCGACACTGCTTTCCTTGGCAACGTTCTGCAGCATCTTGTTCAGTTCGAGTTCTTTCAGCGACGCAGCCTGAGCGCTGATGGACGTCGCCAGCAGAACGGCAACGGTAGGGACGATAAGGCGCAGCATGAAACTCTCCTGGTTCAGTGACTGGTGGTTCGACCGGCCACGTGACTGTGCGTTCAGTGGCGGCGATTATAGGGGAGCCCAGGTGGACGGTACAGGCTTGCGCGCTCTGGTAGACTGCCGGCCTTCACTGTTCTGCCGAGTCCTGGTCGTGTCGAGTTCTCCTGTCTACGGGCATTGCCCGCGATGAATCATGCCCCTAACGCCGTAGCCCGCCTGCGCGACCAGCGTGTCGATGAAGGCATCAAGCCGCTCCAGGCCCGGGGCTGGCGCGCGCCCCGCTGTGGCGCTTGCCGGGTCATCGAGAGTCATTGCCTGTGCGCCTGGCGCCCTAGCGTCGAGACCCACTCCGGGGTCTGCCTGATCATGACCAACAAAGAAGTCTTCAAGCCGAGCAACACCGGTTGGCTGATTGCCGATGTGGTGCGTGACAACCATGCGTTCATCTGGTCGCGCACCGACGTCGATGAGCAACTGCTTGCATTGCTGAACGACCCGCAATGGCAGCCATACCTGGTTTTTCCAGGTGAGTATGTCGAACCGTCGCGGGTCACCCATACGGTCGAGGTCGGCCCGGGTAAGCGTCCATTGTTCATCCTGTTGGACGCCACCTGGACGGAGGCGCGGAAAATGTTCCGCAAGAGCCCTTATTTCGATCGATTACCGATCTTGAGCCTGCTGCCGGACAAACTGTCGCGTTATCGCCTGCGGCGCTCGACGCGCAGTGAACACCTGTGCACCGCCGAAGTGGCGGCCCTGTGCCTTGAACTGGCAGGGGACAGCGACGCCGCGTCGGCGCTGGATGCCTATTTCGATGTGTTCAGCCAACATTACCTGGGCGCCAAGCGCCAGCAGGAAGTGGACGTATCGACCCCGGCCCATGCCGAATTGCAGCCCTTTGTCCGTGCCGGCCAAGCGGTATTGGCCTAATAGTGGCCCATACTGGACACAGCGGCGGCCGTGCTGCTTGACCACCCCGGCTTCGCTGGGCATGCTTGGCGCCGACCAGGGTGCGGCCAGAGTTTGAAACGCTGTGATTGGCGTTGAACGTGCCCCTGTGGATGCCGCTGTCGGCGGCGTCTTGAGTTGTTTGGCGAGGCGCGAATGCATCGGGCCTGCCATTAAAAACAGGATCATTTGAAAAATGGCCACATACGAAATCCTGATTGCCGATGACCATCCGCTCTTTCGCAGCGCGTTGCATCAGGCAGTGACCCTGGGCCTCGGCTCGGACGTCCGGTTGACGGAGGTGGCCAGCATTGCGGAACTGGAAACCCGATTGGCCGAGAAGGCTGACTGGGACCTGGTGCTGCTGGACTTGAACATGCCCGGTGCATATGGCTTTTCCGGCCTGGTGCTGTTGCGTGGGCAGTACCCACAGATTCCCGTGGTGATGGTCTCGGCGCAGGAAGAGGCCTCGGTGATGGTGAAGGCCCGGGAGTTTGGCGCCAGTGGGTTCATCCCCAAATCCAGTTCCCTGGAAATGATCCAGCACGCGGTCAAGGCCGTCCTCGATGGCGACGTATCCTGGCCGCCGCAGGCATTCGAGGCGGTGAGTGTGTCCGAGGAAGCCAAGGCTGCCAGTGAGGGATTGGCCAGCCTGACACCGCAGCAGTTTCGGGTGTTGACCATGGTGTGCGAAGGCCTCCTCAACAAGCAGATCGCCTATGAGTTGAACGTCTCGGAGGCCACCATCAAGGCTCACGTCACGGCGATCTTTCGTAAGCTCAACGTGCGTACGCGAACTCAGGCGGCACTGCTGCTGCAACAACTTGAGTCAATTTCTCCGCAATCGTAGCCTGTGAATTCACGCTTTTTTGACCGCATTTGCATTAGCGTCCCCACTCCTTTCGACCAGTTGCCAATTCTATGTCTCCTTTTAAAGGCCAAACCGGCCTGAAACGCATCCTCAACGCTTCCGGCTATTCCCTGGACGGGCTGCGTGCAGCTTTTGTCGGTGAAGCCGCGTTCCGTCAACTGGTGCTGCTCAACGTTATCCTGATTCCGTTGTCATTCTTCCTGAATGTCAGCCGCGTCGAGCAGGCATTGCTGGTCGCGGTATGCCTGCTGGCCTTGATCGTGGAGTTGCTCAACTCGGCGGTAGAGGCGGCGATCGACCGCATTTCCCTCGAGCTGCACCCGCTGTCGAAAAACGCCAAGGACATGGGCAGCGCCGCCCAGCTTGTCGCCCTGACGATGATTGCCCTGGTCTGGGGCCTCGTGCTGCTCTGATGGCTCAGGCAATGGCCGGCAGGACGATCTCATCGCTGCGCTGCACCCCTGCGGTGAATGCCCGGCATAGATCGAGGAATTCACGCATGGCCGAAGTCTGGTATTTCTGCTTGTGCCAGATGAAATAAAATTGCCGCGCCAAGTCCATGTCCGGGGTTTCCACGGCCACGAGGCTGCCGCGGCGGAATGCGTCACGCAGTGCCAACCGTGAGATGCAGCCAATCCCCAGGCCGGACTCCACGGCACGCTTGATCGCTTCGGTGTGTTCCAGCTCCAGGCGAATGTTCAACGCGCTGCGGTGGTGACGCATGGCCTGGTCGAAGGTCAGTCGCGTACCGGAGCCCTGTTCACGCAGGATCCAGGCCTCATGGGTCAATTCCTCCATCGTCGCCTGCCCACGCTTGGCCAACGGGTGCTGGGGCGCGCAGAACACCACCAGTTCATCCTCGACCCAGCTCTGCACCTCGATGTCCGGATGACTGCAGTCGCCTTCGATTAGACCCAGATCAATTTCATAATGGGCGACCTGGTGCACGATATTGGCAGTGTTTTGCACATGCAGCTTCACCTGGCTTTCCGGATGGCGCTGCATGAAACCGCCGATCAGCAGCGTCGCCAGGTAATTGCCAATGGTCAGCGTGGCGCCGACCGCCAGCGAGCCGAAGCCGGACTTGCCGTTGAGCAGGTCTTCGATTTCCTTGGCCTGGTCGAGCAATGCCACGGCTTGGGGCAGCAACTGCTTGCCCAAGGCGTTGAGGCTCAGTCGCTTGCCGGCGCGATCGAACAATTGGCAGCTGGATTGGCGCTCCAATTCAGTGATGGAGGTACTGGCGGCCGACTGTGACAGATTGAGCAGGCCCGCGGCGCGGGACACGCTTTCCTGCTGGGCGACGGCGACGAAGACTTGAAGTTGACGTAGAGTAAATCGCATATCTATATAACCGATAACCCTTATCTTAATAATCCATTTAACAGATATTGTCGCCGCCATTAGAATGCGATGCAATTGCGCAGATTATCGGCGTAGGCATCATTTCCAGGAGTCCCCCGTACATGAGCAACATGAACCACGAGCGTGTCCTCAGTGTTCATCACTGGAACGACACTCTGTTCAGCTTCAAGTGCACCCGCGATCCGGGCCTGCGCTTCGAGAACGGTCAGTTCGTGATGATCGGCCTGCAGCAGCCCAACGGCCGCCCGCTTATGCGCGCTTACTCGATTGCCAGCCCGAACTGGGAAGAACATCTCGAATTCTTCAGCATCAAGGTGCCAGACGGTCCGCTGACTTCGCAGTTGCAGCACTTGAAGGAAGGCGACGAGATCATCATCAGCAAGAAGCCTACCGGTACGCTGGTGCTGGACGACCTCAAGCCTGGCAAGCATCTTTACCTGCTCAGCACCGGCACCGGCCTGGCGCCGTTCATGAGCGTCATCCAGGATCCGGAAACCTACGAGCGTTTCGAGAAGGTGATCCTGTGCCACGGCGTGCGTTACGTCAATGAAGTCGCCTACCGCGAGTTCATCACCGAGCACCTGCCACAGAACGAGTTCTTCGGTGAAGCGCTGCGTGACAAGCTGATCTACTACCCGACCGTGACCCGCGAGCCATTCGAGAACGAAGGCCGCCTGACCGACCTGATGCGCAGCGGCAAGCTGTTCCGCGACATCGGCCTGCCGCCGATCAATCCACAGGACGACCGCGCGATGCTGTGCGGCAGCCCAAGCATGCTCGACGAGACCAGCGAAGTGCTCAACAGCTTCGGCCTGACCGTTTCGCCGCGTATGCGCGAGCCGGGTGACTACCTGATCGAGCGGGCGTTTGTAGAGAAATAAACTTCGGCATTTGCGGTGGCTGACCGACCGCCATCGCGAGCAAGCTCGCTCCTACATGGGGCCTGTGTTCAAAAAACCTGTGGGAGCGAGCTTGCTCGCGATGGCAGCGACTCGATCCAGCAGATGCCCCAAAAAAAGCCCGCGCCGCCTGATGAAGGCCGCGCGGGCTTTTTCGTTTCCGGGTTTTATCCAACCGCAGGAATGACTTCCAACACCCGAATTACCCCCGCCTCCGGGTAATGCCAACGCACATCCAGATCCCAGAACTGAGCGCCATATTCCCGTTCCGCTGTAGGAACCTGGTACGCCGGGCGTGGGTCTTGGGCCAGGCATTGTTCAATCAGCTCCACCAAAGGCTCTTCCAGGCGCGTGGCATGCTCGCGCGCTTGAAGCAGGGCAGCTTCCGCCCATTGCACCGGAATCAACCCAGGTGCTGCGCTGGCCATGCTGTTGGTGGCCGAGTCGATGATGTCCGCATAGGGCACGTAGGGCTTGATGTCCAGCACCGGAGTGCCGTCCAGCAAGTCGATGCCTGAGATCCACAGGCGTCCGGCTTCGACCCGTTCCAGCTTCACCACCGACTGGCCGATGCCGTTGGGGCGGTGAGTCGCACGGGTGGCGAAAACCCCCATGGATTTGTTGCCCCCCAGGCGTGGCGGGCGGACTTTCAACCGAGGCTTGTCTTCCAGGGCCTGGTGGAACAGGAACAGCAACCAGACATGGCTGACCTGTTCGAGGCCCTGCACCGCCTCGCCCTGGTCGAACGGCGCCACCAGTTCCAGCACGCCGCGTGCGGCGGGGGCCAGTTGCGGTTGGCGGGGGATGGCGAATTTCTCCTTGAAGCAGGAGCGGACGAAGCCGATGGGGGAGACGCTGTAGGTCATGGGCTGGGATCGACGCAGGATTGAATGGGCATCATAGCGCGGGCGGCAGGGCTTGCCCTTTGTGGCGCGGGCTTTTGTGGCGAGGGAGCTTGCTCCCGCTGGACGCGTAGCGTCCCCTCGCGGTGTATCAGACAAAACCAGAGGGCCGCTTCATCGCAGCCCAGCGGGAGCAAGCTCCCTCGCCACGAAAGCTCTGCCACCAAGCAGTGCTTCAAGAATCGACAGGCCTCGGCATTAGCCGCGAACGCGCAGCGTCAGCCCCTTGAGAAAGTTGCGCAGCAATTGGTCGCCGCACGGGCGATAGTTGGTGTGGCCGAATTTGCGAAACAACGCGCTCAGTTCCGGCTTGGACACAGGGAATTCGGCGGCCTTGAGGATGGCGTGCATGTCGTCCTCCTTCAGCTCGAACGCCACGCGCAGTTTTTTCAAAATGATGTTGTTGGTTACCGGCACTTCGATCGGTTGCGGCGGACGGCTTTCGTCCTTGCCACGCTTGAAAATCACCAGGCCATCGAGAAAATGCGCCATGACCAGGTCCGGGCAGAACACGAAGCCTTCTTCCTCATCCTTCTTGAGATAGCCGGTGAGGTCCGCGAGGGACACTTCCAGCCCGCCCAGCTTGATGATCTCGATGACTTTCTTGTCGCTGATGTCGAGCATGTAGCGCACGCTGCGCAGTACGTCGTTGTGAATCATGTGTGCAATCCTGATGAATCGGCAGTGGGCGCCCCGGTTCGGTGCGGCGCCGGAAAATTAGAATTTCTCTTTGGCAGACAGGTAGCGCCACTGGCCCAAGGGCACCTTGCCGATGGACACGCCGCCGATGCGGATGCGGCGAATGGCGACGACCTTCAGGCCGACCGCCTGGCAAAACAGCGCGATGACACCGGGTTGCGGGTTCTTCATGGCGAAGCGCAGGCGGTTTTCGTTCTGCCAGCTGGCCTTGACCGCCGGCAACTCCTTGCCTTTGTAGGTCAGCCCGTGGTTCAAGCGATTGAGGCCGTGGGCGACCATCTCGCCTTCGACTTCCACTACATATTCCTGCTCGATCTTGGCGGCGTCGGCGGTGAGTTTGCGCAAGATCTTCCAATCCTGGGTGAACACCAGCAGCCCGCTGGCGTTGGCCTGCAGGTCGGCACTGGCGGTCAGGCGCAGGAAATGGCCCTTGAGTGGGCGCTTGCCGAAGCGATGCTCCTCGCTCAAGGTCTGTGGCCCGAGGGTTGCCATGGCGGTGTCGACATCCATGCCCGCCGGGACGTTCAGCAGCAGCGTCACGGGCTCCGGCGCGGTGGCCTTGGCCTCGGGATCGAGTGCGACCTTTTGGGTGGTCACCTTGAACTGCGGCTCGTCGATCACTTCGCCGTCGACGGTGACCCAGCCGCCCTCGATGAACAGCTCCGCTTCCCGACGGGAACAGCCGACGAGTTCGATGAGGCGTTTGGAGAGACGAATCGGGTCAGTCATGACGGGGCCGTAACAAAAAGAGGGTGGGCATTGTACCTGTGTGGCGCCGGTTAATCGCGGGTCCATTTGCCTCATGCCGTTTTTAGCCGCGTCCTGCCTTCAGGTCGGGTTGTTTGTAGCGCATGTGCAGCAGCGGGTAGGGCTGGTCCATTCCATCCCGTGCCGAACGGCCGACGACTTCGAAGCCTTGCTTGAGATAGAAACCCAGGGCCTGTGGGTTCTGTTCATTGACGTCCAACTGGTCGGCGTTCAAGTTTTCCATGGCGTAGCGCAGCAATTGTTTACCCAGGCCCTGGCCGCGATGTTCCGGGTCGATGAACAGCATTTCAATCTTGCCAGCCGCCACTCCCGCAAAACCGGTGATGCGTTGACGATTGTCGCGGGTGCAGATGAGCATCACCGCGTCCAGATAGCGGGTGAGCACGAGGTTTTTCAGCAGCTCGATGTAACTGTCTGGCAAGAAGTCATGGGTGGCCCGTACCGAGGCTTCCCAGACCCGGGTCAATTCCTGGTAGTCGCTCGGTTTCGGTGTGTGGATGACCGAATGCTGGCGCATGTCCGCCTGTTCCTTGTGATGGAGGTTTCCTGTCTGCATACGATAGCCGTAAAAAAGCCCTGCATCTTGTTACAGAGCAGGGCTTCATCAAGTTTTTTCGTGAGCCGGCGAGTGGCTTGCAAACAATCCGTGGCGAGGGAGCTTGCTCCCGCTCGATTGCGTAGCAATCGCAAAGATGGGGCTACTTCGTAGCCCAGCGGGAGCAAGCTCCCTCGCCACAAAAATCTACCCGGCTTGAGTCCAAGCCTGGATCAACCGATCTGCTCAGCCCACAAATCATACTCATCGGCGTCGGTGACCTTGCACCAGACCTTGTCGCCCGGCTTCAGGTTGCTGCCGTTGTCGATGAACACGTTGCCGTCGATTTCCGGAGCGTCGAAGAAGCAGCGGCCCACGGCGCCTTGTTCGTCGACTTCATCCACCAGCACTTCGATTTCACGGCCGATGCGCATCTGCAGGCGTGCCGAGCTGATGGCCTGCTGGTGCGCCATGAAGCGCTCCCAACGGTCTTGCTTGACGTCGTCCGGCACCACGTCCAGGTTCAGGTCATTGGCCGGTGCGCCTTCGACAGGGGAGTACTGGAAGCAGCCGACGCGGTCGAGCTGGGCTTCGGTCAGCCAGTCCAGCAGGTACTGGAAGTCTTCTTCGGTTTCGCCGGGGAAGCCGACGATGAAGGTCGAGCGGATGATCAGGTCCGGGCAGATTTCGCGCCAGTTCTTGATGCGGGCCAGGGTCTTGTCTTCGAAGGCCGGACGTTTCATGGCCTTGAGCACCTTCGGGCTGGCGTGCTGGAACGGGATGTCCAGGTACGGCAGTATCTTGCCGGCGGCCATCAGCGGGATCAGCTCATCGACGTGCGGGTACGGGTAGACGTAATGCAGGCGGACCCAGACGCCAAGTGTGCTCAGGGCTTCGCACAGCTCGGTCATGCGGGTTTTCACCGGCGCGCCGTTCCAGAAACCGGTACGGTACTTGACGTCGACGCCGTAGGCGCTGGTGTCCTGGGAAATCACCAGCAGTTCCTTGACGCCGGCCTTGACCAGGCGCTGTGCCTCGTCGAGCACATCACCCACCGGACGGCTCACCAGCTTGCCGCGCATCGACGGGATGATGCAGAAGCTGCAGCTGTGGTTGCAGCCTTCGGAAATCTTCAGGTAGGCGTAGTGACGCGGGGTCAGCTTGATGCCTTGCGGCGGCACCAGGTCGATCAGCGGATTGTGGTCCTGGCGCGGCGGCACGACTTCGTGCACGGCATTGACCACTTGTTCGTACTGCTGCGGCCCGGTCACCGACAACACGCTCGGGTGCACGTCGCGGATGTTGCCTTCTTCCACGCCCATGCAGCCGGTCACGATGACCTTGCCGTTTTCCTTGATGGCCTCGCCGATCACTTCAAGGGATTCGGCCTTGGCCGAGTCGATGAAGCCACAGGTGTTGACCACTACCACGTCAGCGTCCTGGTAAGTGGACACGACGTCATAACCTTCCATGCGCAGTTGGGTCAGGATGCGCTCGGAGTCGACCAGAGCCTTCGGGCAACCCAGGGATACGAAGCCAACCTTCGGGTTGGCTGGCGCGGGAGTGGTGGACATGTCTAACCTCGGTGTAGGGGGATCGTCTCTTGCCGAGACAGGGCGCCTGACGCGCCTCTGATCAAAAAGTGCGCAATTCTATCCGTGGTCGACGCACTTGACCAGCTTTATACCGGGAAATGCGACGAGTGCTGCGCTATGCTTCGCGCCTTTGCCTTCTGGCTATTGCTACAGTCAACAAAACGTCTGTAATAAAGCGTAAAACGGCGCATGCTGCGTCAAAAAGCGTGCAGCTTCTCTAATAGAAGAAAGGTCAGGAAATCGGGAGTGTTGGATGGGTCATGCAAGTAGTCAGGCGGTGGGTGCCGAGCATTCGGCAACGAAACCGCTGAGCATGCTGGTCGCGGCGGTCGGGGTGGTTTATGGCGACATCGGCACGAGCCCGTTGTACACCCTGAAGGAAGTGTTTTCCGGTGGTTACGGCGTACCGGTCAACCACGACGGGGTGCTGGGGATTCTCTCGCTGATTTTCTGGTCGCTGATCTGGGTCGTTTCGATCAAGTACATGATGTTTGTCCTGCGCGCCGACAACCAGGGCGAGGGCGGCATCATGGCGCTCACCGCCCTGGCGCGGCGGGCGGCGGCGGGCAGGGCGCGGTTGCGCATGTTGCTGGTGGTCTGCGGCCTGATCGGTGCGGCGCTGTTCTACGGCGACAGCATGATCACACCGGCGATCTCGGTGCTTTCGGCGATCGAAGGGCTTGGCCTGGCGTTTGACGGTATCGATCATTGGGTGGTGCCGCTGTCCTTGGTGGTGCTGGTTGCCCTGTTCCTGATCCAGCGCCACGGCACTGCGCGCATCGGCATCCTGTTCGGCCCGATCATGGTGACTTGGTTCCTGGTGCTGGGCGCCCTGGGTGTGTATGGCATCAGTCAGCACCCGGAAGTGTTGCAGGCGGTGAATCCGGCCTGGGCCGTCCGGTTCTTCGTTGTGCATCCGGGCATGGGCGTGTCGATCCTCGGTGCAGTGGTGTTGGCGTTGACCGGCGCCGAAGCGCTCTACGCCGACATGGGGCACTTTGGTCGCAAGCCGATTGCCCGCGCCTGGTTCCTCCTGGTGTTGCCGGGCTTGATGCTCAACTATTTCGGCCAGGGCGCCTTGCTGCTCGGCGATCCGGAAGCGGCCCGCAACCCGTTCTATCTGTTGGCGCCGAGCTGGGCTTTGCTGCCGCTGGTAGGCCTGTCGACGCTGGCCACGGTGATTGCCTCCCAGGCAGTGATTTCCGGCGCGTTCTCGCTGACGCGCCAGGCCATCCAACTCGGTTACATCCCGCGCATGTACATCCAGCACACCTCCAGCGCCGAACAGGGCCAGATCTACATCGGTGCGGTGAACTGGGCGCTGATGGTCGGCGTGGTGCTGCTGGTGCTCGGTTTCGAGTCGTCCGGTGCGCTGGCTTCGGCCTATGGCGTGGCGGTGACCGGGACGATGCTGATGACCACGATTCTGGTTTCGGCCGTGATACTGCTGTTGTGGAAGTGGCCGCCGTTGCTGGCGGTCCCGGTTCTGGTTGGTTTCCTGGTGGTGGACGGGCTGTATTTCGCCGCCAACGTACCGAAAATCATCCAGGGCGGCGCATTCCCTGTCATTGCCGGGATTGCCCTGTTCGTGCTGATGACCACTTGGAAGCGCGGCAAGCAGTTGCTGGTGGACCGTCTCGACGAAGGTGCGTTGCCGCTGCCGATCTTCATCAGCAGCATCCGCGTCCAGCCGCCCCATCGGGTCAAGGGCACTGCGGTATTTCTGACCGCGCGTTCGGACGCCGTGCCTCATGCGCTGCTGCACAATTTGTTGCACAACCAAGTGCTGCATGAGCAGGTCGTGCTGTTGACGGTGGTGTACGAAGACATCCCCCGCGTGCCGCCGCAGCGCCGTTTCGAGGTCGATGCCTACGGCGATGGATTCTTCCGGGTGATCCTGCATTTCGGTTTCACCGACGAACCGGACGTGCCCGAGGCGCTCAAGCTCTGCCACTTGGATGACTTGGATTTCAGTCCGATGCGCACGACATATTTCCTCAGCCGCGAGACCGTCATCGCCTCCAAGCTCGAAGGCATGGCGCGTTGGCGCGAGTCGCTGTTCGCCTTCATGCTGAAGAATGCCAACGGTAACTTGCGGTTCTTCAACCTGCCGTTGAACCGGGTGATCGAGTTGGGGACGCAAGTCGAGATGTAGCATCAGAAAAACAAAAGCCCTCGTTGCCTTGCGGCGGCGGGGGCTTTTTTGTAGGCGACACAAATGCTGATGCCAAACCAAAACCCCTGTGGGAGCGGGCTTGCTCGCGAAGGCGGCGTGCCAGTTAGCGATTATGTCGACTGACACGCCGCCTTCGCG